>CP107246.1:1502418-1802902 GCA_030246985.1 Candidatus Nitricoxidivorans perseverans
ATCTCGCACTTGCCGCAGCCGGTGCACTGGTCCGAATGGACGATGGGCTCGAATACCGTGTGCGAGCCCGTCCGCTCGTTGTGGCGCGGCAGCAGGGTGATGGCCTTGTCGATCAGCGGGCAGACCCGGTAGCAGATGTCGCAGCGCAGACCGAGGAAGTTGAGGCAGGTCTCGTGGTCCACCAGCACCGCCAGACCCATGCGCGCCTTGGCGATGTCCGTCAGCTTGTGGTCGAGCGCCCCGGTCGGGCAGGCCTTGACGCAGGGGATGTGCTCGCACATCTCGCAAGGCCCCGTGCGGCCCACGAAGTAGGGCGTACCCGTGGCGATGGGTTCTTCCGGCTTCGCCAGCCGGAGGATTTGCGGCGGGCAGTCGCGCACGCACATGCCGCAGCGGATGCACTTGCCGAGGAATTCGGTTTCCGGACCGGCGCCGGGCGGGCGGATGGCGGCTGGCGGCAGGGCCTTCGCCTGCTTGACGAATAGCCCCATCCCCAGCCCCAGCAACCCGACGCCGCAGGCCATCCGGGCCCCGTCGAGGAGGAACTGCCGGCGGGCAGTGCCCGCCTTGGCCTTGGTTTCCATGTCCATGCTCGCGGATGGAGAAGCCCCCCCTCATAGCCCCTCCGTCTCCTTCAGTCGTTGATGAGGTCGGCTCGCATCAGGCCTTGGTCACCTTGCACGCGCACTTCTTGAAGTCCGTCTCTTTCGAGATCGGGCAGGTGGCGTCCAGGGTGAGCTTGTTGACCAGCCGGTTCTCGTCGAAGAACGGCACGAAGACCAGCCCCTTCGGCGGCTTGTTGCGGCCCTTGGTCTCGACGCGCGTGGTGATATCGCCGCGGCGGGTGGCGACCTTGACCGCGTCGCCACGCTGCAGGCCGCGCGCCTTGGCGTCGTCCGGATGCATGTATACCCAGGCATCCGGCATGGCGCGGTGCAGCTCGGGCGCGCGCCGGGTCATCGAGCCGGTGTGCCAGTGCTCCAGCACGCGGCCGGTGCACAGCCAGAGGTCGAAGTCCTTGTCCGGCATCTCGGCGGCCGGCTGGTAGGGCAGCGCGAAGATCTTCGCCTTGCCGTCCGGGTTGCCGTAGAACTTGAGGGTCTCGCCGGCCTTGACGTAGGGATCGTAGCCTTCGCGGTAGCGCCAGAGGGTTTCCTTGCCGTTGACCACCGGCCAGCGCAGGCCGCGCACCTTGTGATAGGTGTCGAACTCGCCGAGATCCTTGCCCTTGCCCTTGCCGAAGTTGCGGTATTCCTCGAACAGGCCCTTCTGCAGGTAGAAGCCGAAGTCCTCTGCCTCGTCGTTGCTGTAGCCGGCCCAGGCATGGGCGTTGGTCTTCGCGGTCTCCTCCTTGCCGAACTTGTTGCACTGGCCGTTGGCGTAGAGCACATCGTAGAGCGTCTTACCCTTGAGTTCCGGCTTCTTGGCGATGAGGTCGGCGGGCCACACTTCCTCGACCTTGAAGCGCTTGGAGAACTCGACGTACTGCCAGAGGTCGGACTTGCACTCGCCCGGCGCCTTGACCTGCTGGCGCCAGAACTGGCCGCGGCGCTCGGCGTTGCCGAATGCGCCCTCCTTCTCCATCCACATCGCGCAGGGCAGGATCAGGTCGGCGGACATCGCGGACACCGTCGGGTATACGTCGGACACCACGACGAAGGCCTTCGGATTGCGCCAGCCGGGGTAGATCTCGCCGTTGATGTTCGGGCCGGCCTGCATGTTGTTGTTCGTGGACTGCCAGTAGAAACCGATCTTGCCGTCCTTCATCATGCGCGGCTGCGCCACGGCGTGGTAGCCGATCTTCTCCGAAATGGTGCCGGCCGGCACGTTCCAGATTTCCTCGGCCTTCTTGCGGTGGTCCGGGTTCATCACGACCATGTCGGCGGGCAGACGATGCGCGAAGGTGCCGCACTCGCGCGCCGTGCCGCAGGCCGAGGGCTGGCCGGTCAGCGAGAACGGGCTGTTGCCCGGCTCGGAGATCTTGCCCACCAGCAGGTGCACGTTGTAGATCATGTTGTTGACCCAGGTGCCGCGGGTGTGCTGGTTGAAGCCCATGGTCCAGAATGAGGTCACCTTGGTCTTCGGGTCGGCATATATCTTGGCCAGCGCCTCGAGCTTGTCCTTGGGCACGCCGGAGATTTCGTGGGCCTTGTCGAGCGTGTATTCGGACACGAACGCCTTGAACTCGTCGAATGTGATCGGCTTGGCGGCCATCGGGTTGCCCTTGGGCTTGCCGTCGGGGCCGGGATAGCCGTTGTTGCCGGCCGCCTGCTCGAGCGGATGGTTGGGCCGCAGGCCGTAGCCGATGTCGGTGACACCCTTGACGAAGTTGACGTTCTTCTTGACGAAGGCCTCATCCACCGCACCGTTCTGGATGATGTAGTTGCAGATGTAGTTGAGGATCGCGAGATCCGACTGCGGCTTGAAGACCAGCTCCATGTCCGCCAGCTCGCTGGATCGGTGGCTGAAGGTGGTGAGCACGTTGATCTTGACGTGCTTGGCCGTCAGGCGGCGGTCGGTGATGCGCGACCAGAGGATCGGGTGCATCTCGGACATATTCGAGCCCCAGAGCACGAACGAGTCGGCATGCTCGATGTCGTCGTAGCAGCCCATCGGCTCGTCGGCGCCGAAGGTGCGGATGAAGCCGAACACGGCGGAAGCCATGCAGTGGCGCGCATTCGGATCGATGCTGTTGGAGCGGAAGCCGGCCTTCATCAGCTTGTTGGCCGCGTAGCCTTCCCAGATCGTCCACTGGCCGGAGCCGAACATGGCCACGCCAAACGGGCCCATGGCGGGATCCTTCATGGTCGCCTTGACCTTTTCGGCCATGATGTCGAAGGCCGCGTCCCAACTGATCGGCGTGAACTCGCCGTTCTTGTCGAACTTGCCGTCCTTCATGCGAAGCATGGGCTCGGTCAGGCGATCCTTGCCGTACATGATCTTGGAGAGGAAGTAGCCCTTGACGCAGTTCAGGCCCTTGTTGACCGGCGCATCCGGGTCGCCCTGGGTCGCCACCACCTTGCCGTCCTTGACGCCGACCAGCACGCCGCAGCCGGTTCCGCAGTAGCGGCAGACGCCCTTGTCCCAGCGCACGCCGTCGTCGGTCTTGGCCTGTGCGAGCGCCTGGGCGCCCGGAACCGCCATGCCAGCCACGCCGGCCGCCGCCGCAACCGCGTTCGCCTTGATGAAATCACGCCGCGTCAGTTTCATATCAGACCTCCTTGTCTGGATCGGATTCGGTTTGGTGATAGACCATGGACGCCGACAGGACACCGTCCACTTGACTGATGAATTCGAAGGTGTCGGCCGTTCCGCGGTCGTCATCGGTCTCGATGGTGACGATGATCCGGCCTTCCTCGGAAACGGCATGGATATCGACGCCATTGATGCCAGCCAGCCGGCTCTGCACCGCCCCGGCTGCACCGGGCCGGGCATGGATGATCGCGCTCGAAATGTTCAAGGGATGCCTCCGAATGAATACCCGCCTTGATGGCGGGGTCGTGCGTGCATCCTAGTGACGACGCCGGAGGGCTTGCTTGATGACAGTCAAGGATTTGAAATGTCGAGTGTTATGCTAGGGTTATACGGGGGTTCACTGCGACAGGACGAACTTCACCAGCATCTTCAGGTCGGCATCCGAAGTGGTCGTGTTGGGCGGTTGGATGATGTCGCCCCAGTTGCCCTTGCCCCCCTCGCGCACTTTTTTCAGCAGCTTGGCTTCGGCGCCCGCGGCGCCTTTGTACTTGGCGGCGACGTCTTTCCAGGCGGGACCGACCAGTTTCTTGTCGACGGAATGGCAGCCCAGGCAACCTTCCTTCTGTGCCAGTTTGAGATCAGCGACAGCCGTGCCGGCAAAGATCATCCCGGCGGCAAGAATGATGCAAGGGTGGATCGCGCTCATCGTTTCCTCCTGTGGGTTGCCATGAACTTTGTACCTTACTCCTTTATCCGATTGATGCGCACCACTTCCGGGATGCGGCGCACGGCGCGAAGGATGCGCGCCAGGTGGGCACGATTCGCCACTTGTACCGTGAAATAGAGAGCGGTCGTGGCACCGGGGTCATCGTCCATGCTGACATTGGCGATGTCGGAGTCCTCTTCGGCGATGGAGGCGGCGATCCTTGCCAGGACGCCCCGCCTGTTTTCGGCGACGATGCGCAGGCCGACCTCGAAGGCTCCCTGGATATCCGGTTCCCAGTCCACATCCACCCAGTCGCCGCGTTCGCCCCGTAGCCGGACGATCGCCGGGCAATCGTGCGTATGCACGACCAGGCCCTGGCCCTTGCGGATGATGCCGACGATGGGATCGCCGGGAATCGGCCGGCAGCACTTGGCGAGGTTGACGGCCACGCCCTCGGTCCCGCGGATCAGGATCGCGCCGGGCGGCTTGCGCTCGGATCGCTCGACCACGCCGCCATTGCCTCCCTTGCCAAGCCCGTCGCGCCGGTCGAAATGCGAAACCAGGCCGCGGGCGACGATGGCGGGCAGGCGCGTACCCAGGCCGATATCGGTCAGCACCTGCTTCTTCGTTTTGGCGCCGCACTCCCGCAGGAAGCTTTCCCAGACGTCTTCATCGATATCGGCCAGGTTCAGGTCGAGGCCGCGCAGGGCCTGGACCAGCAACCGCTCGCCGAGGACCGCCGATTCCTCGGTATGCCGGGTCTTCAGGAAATGGCGGATCTGCGCGCGCGCCTTGCCGGTCCTGACATAGGCAAGCCACGCCGGATTCGGGCTGGCGTGGGGCGCCGTGACGATCTCGACGCGATCGCCGTTCTTCAGTTCCGTGCGCAACGGCATCGACTCGAAGTTGATGCGGCAGGCGATGCAGCGGTTGCCGATATCGGTATGCACGGCGTAGGCGAAATCCACCGGCGTCGAACCGCGCAGCAAGGGCAGTATCTTGCCGCGCGGCGTAAATACATAAACCTCGCCGGGGAAAAGGTCGACCTTGACGTGCTCCAGGAATTCGGACGAATCGTTCGAGGCGGATTGCAGGTCGATCAGCGATTGCAGCCACTTGTGGGTCGTCTGCTGCAATTCGTTCAGCGTCTGCTCATCCTTGTAGAGCCAGTGCGAAGCGACGCCGGTCTCGGCGACATGGTGCATTTCCGCGGTTCGGATCTGGATTTCCGCCGGCGTGCCGTAGGGGCCGATCAGCGTGGTGTGCAGGGACTGGTAGCCGTTGGCCTTGGGAATGGCGATGTAATCCTTGAACTTGCCGGGTACCGGTTTGTAGAGGCCGTGTAATGCACCCAGCGCCAGGTAGCAAATCGGAATGTCCTTGACGACGATACGGAAACCATAGATGTCGAGCACCTGGGAAAAGGTCAGATGCTTGTCGCGCATCTTGCGGTAGATGCTGAACAGGTGCTTCTCGCGCCCCATCACTTCCGCCTCGATGCCATGTTCGGCCAGGCGACGCCGGATGGCGTCCAGTATCTTGCTCACCACTTCGCGCCGGTTGCCGCGCGCCTGCTTGACCGCCTTCACCAGGACCCGGTGGCGCATCGGGTACAGGTGCTTGAAGGCCAGCTCCTGGAGTTCCTGGGAAAGGGCATTGAGGCCGAGCCGATTGGCGATCGGCGCGTAGATGTCCAGGGTTTCGCGCGCCACGCGCCGCCGCTTGTCCGGCCGCACGGCATCCAGCGTGCGCATGTTGTGCAGCCGGTCGGCCAGCTTGATCAGGATGACGCGCACGTCGCGCGCCATGGCCAGCAGCATCTTGCGGAAGTTGTCGGCCTGCGCTTCTTCGTAGGACTGGTTCTCGATGCGGTCGAGCTTGGAGACGCCGTCCACCAGCTCCGCCGTCGTTTTTCCGAAGCGTGTGGCGATCTGGGCCTTCGTGATGGCGGTGTCCTCCATCACGTCATGCAGCAGCGCGGCCATGATGGCCTGGGGGTCGAGGCGCCAGCCGGACAACGTCTCGGCGACCGCGAGGGGATGCGATACATAGGGGGCGCCGCTGGTGCGGTACTGCCCCTGATGCGCGTCGGCGGAAAAGCGGTAGGCCGCCTCAATCCGGGCGACGTCTTCGGCCTTCAGATAGGCGGCAAGGATCCCTTTGACGCGATCAAGATCCTCTGCCAGTTCCATCCACTAGGCCTGGCCGCGGTTGAGAACTTCCAGGCCAACCTTGCCCGCCGCGATTTCACGCAGGGCGAGCACCGTCGGCTTGTCCCTGTCGAATTCGACCATGGGCGTGCTGCCCATGGCGATCTGGCGCGCCCGATAGGTGGCGGCCAGGGTCAGCTGGAAGCGGTTGGGGATTCTCTTGATGCAATCGTCGACGGTAACGCGGGCCATGGTCAGTCCTTTGTGGTTAATTCTTTTCGAGGAAATCAAACATCTCGGGGTAGCGCACACGCTGCCGCGCGAACGGCAACCGGGAGGCGCGCACAGCGGCGCGCAGGTCTTCCAGCGCAACCTGCAAGTCTTTGTTGATTATAACAAAATCAAACTCCCCGACATGGCGCATTTCGCCCAGGGCCGCCGCCACCCGGCGCTGGATCACCTCTTCGGGGTCGTGGCCGCGATTGCGCAGCCGCCGCTCCAGTTCCGGAATCGAGGGCGGCAGGATGAAGATGCCGACGGCATCCGGAAACATCGTCCGCACCTGCTGGGCGCCCTGCCAGTCGATTTCCAGCAGCATGTCGTGGCCGGTCCGCATCTGCTCCTCGATCCATGGACGCGAGGTGCCGTAGAAATTGCCATGCACTTCCGCCCATTCCATGAACTCGCCGCGGCCGCGCATGGCGATGAAGGTGGCGATGTCGATGAAGTGGTAGTGGTCGCCGTCCCGCTCGCCGGGCCGCGGCGCGCGCGTCGTGAAGGAGACGGAATGCTGCACCAGCGGATCATGCTCCATCAGCAGGCGGACGAGGGTGGACTTGCCTGCGCCGGAAGGCGCGGAAACGACGAAGAGTGTTCCGGGGGGCATGGCGGTCCCCTATTCCAAATTCTGGATCTGTTCGCGCATCTGCTCGATCAGCAGCTTCAGATCGAGCGCGATGGCGGTCACCTCGGCGGCGACGGATTTCGAGGCCAGGGTGTTGGCTTCGCGGTTGAGTTCCTGCATGAGGAAGTCGAGGCGCTTGCCGACGCCGCCGCCCCGGGTGACGACCCGTTCGACCTCGTCGAGATGCGTGGCCAGGCGCGACAGCTCCTCGGCCACGTCGATGCGCGTCGCGAAGACGCCGATCTCCTGTCGGATGCGCTCCTCGTCGAAGCCGGCCACCGCTTCCTTGAGTCTGGCCGCCAAGCGCGCTTCGTAGTCGGCCAGCGCCTGCGGAATCATGGGGTTCACTTCCTCCAGAAGTGCGCGCATGCGGCGGACACGCTCCAGGATCATCTCCGCCAGGCGGGCGCCCTCGCGGACGCGGCTGGCGACGAACTCGTCGAGCACGTCGCCCATCAACGCGGCGCACTCGGCCTGCATGCGCGACGGATCGATCGCCTCGTCGCCGAGCACGTCCGGCCAGCGCAGCACTTCGGCCACGGAAAGGGGTGCGGCCTGGGGCAGGATTTCGCGCACCGACCGCTCCAGCCGGCCCAGCTGCTCGACCAGAGCGATGTTCGGCGCCAGCTCGCGCGGTGCCGCGGTCCGCGTCGTCAGCAGGTGCAGGCGGCATTCCACCTTGCCCCGTTGGACGCGCGCGGCAATCTGCTCGCGTATCGGCATCTCGAGGAATCGCACCTCGTCCGCGCAGCGGAAGGTTACGTCGAGAAAGCGCGAATTGACGCTCCTCAGCTCGAGGTGGAGCGTCGCGCCGACGATATCGCGGTCGCCGGCGGCGAAGCCGGTCATGCTCTGGATCATGGTGTTTTCATTACGGCATAATGGAAAGGTCGCCAAGCAGTATAGCAACCATGCCCCCCCAGCAGATCAACCAGCCCCTGCCGCCCGGCTTTCAGCTCGATGGTTACCGCATCGAGCGCCAGTTGTCCCTGGGTGGCTTTTCCATCGTTTACCTCGCCTATGACGAGGAAGACGCGCCCGTGGCGATCAAGGAATACCTGCCGAACACCCTCGCCCTGCGCACCGAGGGCAACATCGTGCCAATCATCGCCGAGGAGCACCGGTCCGCCTTCCTCCACGGCATGAAGTGCTTCTTCGAGGAAGGGCGTGCGCTTGCCCATCTCTCCCACCCCAACGTGGTGCGGGTGCTGAATTTTTTCCGTGCCAACGAAACCGTCTACATGGTGATGCAATACGAGCGCGGGCGCACTTTGCAGGAGCACATCCGCAAGCACAAGGGGCAGATCGGGGAGGCTTTCGTGCGCAACATCTTCACGCGGCTGCTCAACGGCCTGCGGGAAGTGCACGCCCAGAAACTGCTGCACCTCGACATTAAGCCCTCGAACATCTACCTGCGCGTCGACGGCACCCCCGTGCTGCTCGACTTCGGCGCCGCCCGCCAAGCCCTCCAGGACGACGGGCCGACGCTCAAGCCCATGTATACCCCGGGCTTCGCTTCGCCCGAGCAATACAAGGCGCCGGACCAGCTCGGCCCCTGGAGCGACATCTATTCCGTCGGCGCCAGTATGTACGCCTGTCTCGCCGGGGCGGCGCCACAGGCGGCCGACCAGCGCCTTGAAAAGGATTTGCTGGTGCCCGCGACGAGGAAATGGGCTGGAAGGTATTCCACGCAGCTTCTTGAAACCATCGACTGGTGCATGGTGCTCGATTACCTCGAGCGTCCGATGAGCGTCTTCGCGCTGCAAAAGGTGCTTTCGGAACGCCATCATGCCGTCCATGAAGGCTCTTGGCTCGACACGCTGAGCCACGGCCTGCGCAGCATGATGTGGAAATAACCGGAAACCCCGACATGAAATTCACCATCTACCAGGAAAGCCGCATCGGCAAGCGCCAGACCAACCAGGACCGGATCGCCCACTGCTATTCTCGTGACGCCCTGATGATGGTGCTGGCGGACGGCATGGGCGGCCACCTGCACGGCGAGGTGGCCGCGCAGATCGCGGTGCAATACATCACCGAGTACTTCCAGCGCGAGGCGCGGCCGCACCTCGACGACCCCTTCCTTTTCCTCTCGCGCGGCCTGACCAACGCCCACAACGCCATCCTCGACTACGCCGTCGAGCGCGATCTGGCGGAAGCGCCCCGCACCACCTGCGTCGTCTGCGTCATCCAGGACAGCATCGCCTACTGGGCGCACGCCGGCGATTCGCGCCTCTACATCGTCCGCGGCGCCCGGCTGCTGGCGCAGACCCGCGATCATTCGCGGGTCCAGATGATGGTCGACCAGGGCCAGATCACCGAGGAGGAGGCGCTCCACCACCCCTCGCGCAATCGCGTCTTCAGCTGCCTCGGCGGCACCCAGGCGCCGCAGATCGACTTCTCGCGCAAGACGCCGCTGCTGGCCGGCGATGTGGTCGTCCTGTGCTCGGACGGGTTCTGGTCTCCCCTCGGCAACGACCTGCTGATACCGGGGCTCGCGGGCACCAGCGTCATGCAGGCGACGCCGCAGCTCATGGACCGGGCCGAGGCCCTGGCCGGGGAAACCGGCGACAACCTGTCCGTGATCGCCATCACCTGGGAAGAGAATTACGACGACGCCCCCACCACGGGCAGCGTCGAAACCCGTACCATGCCGCTGGATTCGCACACCACCCAGATGGAAGGCTTCGACCTTTCCCGGCCCCGCGAACCCGACCTCACCGACGAGGACATCGAGCGCGCGATCGAGGAAATCCGAAGCGCCATCCAGAAGTATTCAAAATAGGAGAAAGCATGAACCGTCCGAGCGGCCGCGGCCCGCAAGACCTGCGCGCGCTGCGCATCACCCGCAACTACACCATGCACGCCGAAGGCAGCGTGCTGCTGGAATTCGGCAACACCAAGGTGCTCGTCACGGCCAGCGTCGAGGAAAGCCTGCCCCCCTTCCTGCGCGGCAAGGGGCAAGGCTGGGTCACGGCCGAATACGGCATGCTGCCGCGCTCGACGCACACGCGCACCGCCCGCGAGGCGGCCAAGGGCAAGCAGTCCGGCCGCACCCAGGAAATCCAGCGGCTGATCGGTCGTTCATTGCGCGCCGTGACCGATCTCAAGGCGCTGGGCGAACGGCAGGTCACGCTCGACTGCGACGTGCTCCAGGCCGACGGCGGCACCCGCTGCGCCGCCATCACCGGCGCCTGCATCGCCCTGCACGACGCCTGCGTCGGCCTGGTCGCCGGCGGCAAGCTGCCCGCCCACCCGATGCGCGACCTCGTCGCCGCCGTCTCGGTGGGCATCTTCGAGGGCCGGCCGGTGCTCGACCTCGACTACGCCGAGGATTCCGCCTGCGACACCGACATGAACGTGGTCATGACGGGCAGCGGCGGCATCGTCGAAGTGCAGGGCACGGCGGAAGGCGCGCCCTTCTCGCGCGCCGAGCTGGAGTCGCTGCTCGACATGGCCACGGCCGGCATCGCCGACATCATCGCCACCCAGAAGAAAGCCATCGCATCGTGAAGAAACTCGTCCTCGCCTCCAACAACCCCGGCAAGCTGCGGGAGTTCTCTGCGCTGCTCGCCACCGTCGATTTCGAAGTGCTGCCGCAGGCGCGGTTCAACGTGCCCGAAGCCGAGGAACCGCACGGCACCTTCGTCGAGAACGCCATCGCCAAGGCGCGCCACGCCGCGAAACTCACCGGCCTGCCCGCGCTGGCCGACGATTCCGGCATCTGCGTCGAGGCCTTGGGCGGCGCGCCCGGCGTCTATTCGGCCCGCTTCGCGGGAGAGCCCAAGTCCGACCAGCGCAACAACGAGAGGCTGATCGCCGACCTGGCCGGCAAGGCGGATCGCCGCGCCCACTACTACTGCATCCTCGTATTCGTCCGCCATGCCGACGATCCGCAGCCGATCATCGCCGAGGGCGAGTGGTGGGGCGAGATCGTCGACACGCCTAAGGGCGAAAACGGCTTCGGCTACGACCCCTACTTCTGGCTGCCCGAATTCGGCTGCACGGCGGCCGAGCTGCCCTCGGAGAAGAAGAACGGCATCTCCCACCGCGGCATCGCGTTGGCCAAGCTGATGGAGCGACTGAAGTCACGGCGTTGATCCCGCTCTCGCTCTACGTCCACTTCCCCTGGTGCGTCCGCAAGTGTCCCTACTGCGACTTCAACTCGCATGAGGCGCGGGGTGGCGTTCCGGAAGGGGAATACGTCGACGCGCTGATCGCCGACCTCGACGCGGCGCTGCCGCTGGCGGAGGGCCGCGCCGTGCAGACGGCTTTCATCGGCGGCGGCACGCCCAGCCTGATCTCGCCCGCGGCGCTGGGCCGGCTGCTTTCCGCCGTGTCGCGGCGGCTGACTTTCGCGCAGGGGGCCGAGATCACGCTGGAGGCCAATCCCGGCGCGATCGAGGCGGCGAAGTTCGCGGCCTTTCGAGCGGCGGGAGTCACGCGGCTGTCGCTGGGCATCCAGAGCTTCGACGACGCGAAGCTCGCCGCGCTGGGCCGCATCCATTCCGCCGACGAGGCGAGGCGCGCCGCGGAACTCGCGCTGCGCCACTTCGAGCGCGTCAATCTCGACCTCATGACCGGCCTGCCGGGGCAGACGCTGAAAGAAGCGCGGCGCGACGTCGAGACCGCGATTTCATTCGCTCCCGGCCATGTCTCCGCCTACGCCCTGACGCTGGAGCCCAACACACCGTTTCACCATGCGCCGCCGCCGCTGCCCGACGAGGACCTGGCGGCCGACATGCAGGAGATGGCCGAGGCGATGCTCGTCGCCGCCGGCTACGAACACTACGAGACCTCGGCCTTCGCCCGTCCGGGGCAGCGCTGCCGGCACAACCTCAACTACTGGCGCTTCGGCGACTATCTGGGCATCGGCGCCGGCGCGCACTCGAAGATCGGCAACAGGCGCGAGGCGCGTCCGAGAAATCCGAAGGACTGGCTCGCGGATCCCGTGGCGCGACGCTGGCAGCCCATCGCGCAAGAAGACCTGCCGGGCGAGTTCATGATGAACGCGCTGCGGCTGGCAGAGGGATTCGAACCACGGCTGTTCGAGGAGCGCACCGGCCTGCCGCTGTCCGTCATCGAGCCCGCATTGGCGGTGACGCGGCGCGAAGGGCTCATGGAAGAAGCGCGAATGCGCCCCACCGTGAAGGGCAGGCGCTTCCTCAACCGGCTGATCGCGCTGTTTCTGCCCGCCTGAACAGCAGGTCCCATACCCCGTGGCCCAGGCGCAGGCCGCGCTGCTCGAACTTGGTCTGCGGCCGCCACCCAGGACGGGGCGCGTAGCCATTCGCCGTGTTCTCCAGCAGCGGCTCGGCGGAGAGAACTTCCAGCATCTGCTGCGCGTATTCCTCCCAGTCGGTGGCGCAGTGCAGGTAGCCGCCTGCTGCCAGGCGCGAGGCCAGCAGGGCGACGAACGCCGGCTGGATCAGGCGCCGCTTGTGGTGGCGCTTCTTGGGCCAGGGATCTGGGAAATAAATGTGGATGCCGGCGAGCGCGCCTTCCGGAATCATGTCCCGCACCACCTCGACGGCGTCGTGCTGGACGATGCGCAGGTTGGAGAGCCCCCGGTCCGCGATCTCTTTGAGCAGGCTGCCCACCCCCGGCGTATGGACTTCGATGCCGAGGTAATCGTTCTCGGGGTGGGCGGCGGCGATGGCGGCCGTGGTCTCGCCCATGCCGCAGCCGATTTCGAGAATCTTTGGTGCGGCGCGGCCAAAGGCAGCGTCCAGGTCGAGCGGCGCGTTCGCGTAGGGAATGCCAAAGCGCGGCATGCCCTGGTCGAAATGGCGCTGCTGGGCGTTCGAGACGCGCCCCTGGCGCAGCACGAAGCTGCGGATGTGGCGGCCGTCGTTCATTTGATGCCCTCGCGTTCCTTTTCCGCGATGAACCGGTCGAGCCGGTAGCGCGGCGATGCCAGGGCCTCGGGCAGAGTTGCGCAGGCGGCGGCCAGCTCCGCGGCAGGCGTTTCCAGCGAGGGCCTCAGGTTCAGGACGGCGGCCAGCGCGTCGGGCGAGGCCGTGTCCCGGTCGAAGTAACGGCGGGCCAGTTCGCGTTCGGTGGCACGGATGACCGGCATCTCGCGGTCGAGCCAGTCGGCGTAGGCCGCGGCGGCCGCGGCATCGCCCCGCTCGAAGCAGGCACGGCCCAGCAGCCGCACGCCGTGGACGACGCCCCAGGCCAGTTGCCTGGCAAACAAGGCGGGATCGTCGAATGCATAGCCCCGCGCCTGTCCCCATGCCGGCAGGGCGGCGAGGGCGCAGAGGAACCCGGCGAGGCGCTTCACGAACCGCTCATTGACCGCTCATTGGCCAATGAGACCCGTCGTCGGGGAGCTGGGGCTGGCGGTGTAGAACTTCTTCGGCATGCGGCCGGCCAGAAAGGCCTCGCGGCCGGCTTCCACCGCCTTCCTCATGGCACCGGCCATGAGCACCGGATCCTGCGCGAGCGCGATGGCGGTGTTCATCAGCACGCCGTCGCAGCCCAGCTCCATGGCGATGGCGGCGTCCGAAGCCGTGCCGACGCCGGCATCCACCAGCACCGGCACCTTCGCCGCATCGATGATGAGCCTGAGGTTCCATGGATTGAGGATGCCCATGCCGGAACCGATCAGCGAGGCCAGCGGCATCACCGCGACGCAGCCGATGCCTTCGAGCAGCTTCGCCTGGATCGGATCGTCCGAGCAATAGACCATGACGTCGAAGCCGTCCCCGACCAGCACCTCGGCGGCCTTGAGCGTTTCGGGCATGTTGGGGAACAGCGTCTTCGGATCGCCCAGCACTTCGAGCTTGACCAGCCTGTGGCCGTCCAGCAGCTCGCGCGCCAGGCGCAGCGTGCGGATGGCGTCGTCGGCCGTGTAGCAGCCGGCGGTGTTGGGCAGGTAGGTGAACTGCGAGGGCGGCAGGGCGTCGAGCAGCGAGGGCTGGCCCGGCTCCTGGCCGATGTTCGTGCGGCGGATGGCGACGGTGACGATCCGCGCGCCGCTCGCATCCACCGCGCGGCGCGTCTCATCGAAATCCTTGTACTTTCCCGTGCCGACGAGCAGGCGCGACGAATATTCCTTTCCGGCGATGATCAGGGGGTCTTGCATGGTGGCTTCTCTTCTTTCGCGGCTAGCCGCCGCCGACGGCGACGACGATTTCAAGGCGATCGCCCCCGGACAGGCGGACGTCGGCGTGCCGGCTCTTCGGCACGATCTCGCCGTTTTTCTCCACCGCGACGCGCTTGCCGGCCAGTCCCTCGCGCTCCAGGAGCGCGGCGACGGTAAGCGAGGCATCGAGCTGCCGCGCCGTGCCGTTAAGGACGATTTCGATCATGGGCCGAATTCTATACAATGGCGGCTCCCGCGGGCGTCGTATAACGGCATTACCTGAGCTTCCCAAGCTCATGAAGAGGGTTCGACTCCCTTCGCCCGCTCCATAGATTCCGCCCGTCCATGTCCTCTCAAGAAACACGCCGGGCCGCCCCAAGTGTTTCTTGGCCCCCTGGGGGGAGAAACGAGCAAAGCGAGTTTTTCGGGGGGGGCTCATTTTCCCACCGGCTGATCCGCTGGCAAAAGGCCCACGGCCGCCACGACCTTCCCTGGCAGGGCACGAAGGACCCCTATCGCGTCTGGCTTTCGGAGATCATGCTCCAGCAGACGCAGGTGGCGACGGTCATTCCCTATTACGAGCGGTTTTTGGCGCGATTCCCGGCATTGGCCGATCTTGCCGCGGCGCCGGTCGAGGAGGTCATGGCGCTCTGGAGCGGGCTGGGCTACTACGCGAGGGCCCGGAACCTCCATGCCTGCGCCCGCGCGGTCGCCGGGGCGCATGGCGGCCGCTTCCCTCGCGATGCGGAGGCCATCGCGCAACTGTCCGGCATCGGCCGTTCGACGGCGAACGCGATTGCCGTATTCTGCTTCGGGGCGCACGCGCCCATCCTCGACGGCAACGTGAAGCGGGTACTGTGCCGCCATGCCGGCATCGACGGATTTCCCGGCGCGCCGGCCGTGGAGGGCCGGCTGTGGGGGCTCGCCGGGTCGCTGCTGCCGAAGGGCGAAGCGGCGACCTACATCCAGGCCCAGATGGACCTCGGCGCCACGGTATGCACGCGAAGCTCGCCGCGCTGCGGCGCCTGCCCGGTGGCGGAGGACTGCGCCGCACGCATCGGGAACCGCATCGGGGAACTGCCGGCGCCGCGGCCGCGTAAGGCGCTGCCGGAAAGGGCCTCGACGGTGCTGGTGCTGGTCGCGAAGGGCCGCGTCCTGCTGGAGCCGCGACCCCCGGCGGGCATCTGGGGCGGGCTGCTGTCGCTGCCGGAGGTACCGGAAGGCGCCACCCCCGCCGACCATGCCGCCCGGCTGGGCTGCCGCATCCGGTCATCGCGCGAGCTTCCGGCGGTCCGCCACGGATTCACGCATTTCCGCCTGACCCTATCGCCGCTGCTATGCGAGGTAGTGCCCCTGCCGCGTGTTTCAGAGCAAAGTCAGCGCTGGCTGGACGGCGGCGAACTGGCGCGGGCGCCGCTGCCCGCGCCGATCCGGAAGATACTCAGCGGGATTCCTTGATCAGCCGTCCGCTTGCCGGCTGCACGGGCCGTGCATTGTTCCGGTAGAGCCGGGAGAAGACCGAGATCTGCTCCTGGGAAACCTGAACCGGCTGCTTGAACACCATCCAGAGCACGCCTTCGGTGCAGGGCGGCGTCGTCAGCGAACCCATGTAGGTGTAGTAGGCACGCTTGTCCAGCGGCGGCAGCAGATGGCCGGGGTCGATGGCCACGCCGGGCGGCTCCACGTCCAGGCCGGCTTCCAGGGGCATGTAGTTCCACAGGGTCTGGATCAGCGGATGCTCGGCGCCCCGCTCCAGCAGCACGGCGATCACCGCCAGGTTGCCGTCGGCGTCCCGGTGCACGAGATGGATCACCATGTCGAAGGCTCGGCCGCCGACGCGCTCCTCCGAGGGCTTGTGGAAATGGAACTGGACCAGGTCGTAAGTGCGGCCCATGACCCGGATCGAGCTGCCTTCGCCGACGGTCACCTGGATCGTGTGGCCGTTGTCGGCAATGCGAACCTGGGACGGCTGGTAGCTGAACTTGATCGGCTCCAGGTCCACCTTGATGGAGCCTTCCCGGATATCGATGGGCGACTGGCGCCTGCCGGCGGCGCAGGCGCCGAAATCCGGGCGCAGCTTGCCCCAGTTGGCCGGACCGCCTTCGCCCTCATAGGACCAGTGGATTTCCTTGTGCTCGACGACCGCCTCCTTCTTCGCCGCCGCCTTGCGCGGGCCGGAGGTGGCGTACTGGCGCTCCAGCTCGTGCCGGCCCGCCGCCGAGGCATGTTTTTCCGCGGGTTTGGCGGCAGGTTTCGTTTCGGCGGGCTTGGTCGAAGGCTTCGACGGATCTTCGACCTGGGATTTGTCGATCTTGGGCAGGTCGATGAAGCGCGGACGCTCGGCCGGCTTCTCGGCAGCCTTCTCAACCGGTTTTTCGGCCGGCTTCTCGGCGGGTTTTGCCGGGCCATGGACGGCATCGGCCACGGGCAGCGTTTTGACCTTGGGCGCCTCGGCGGCGCTACGCATGTCGGCATACATCACGCCCGGCTTGCCGGCCTGGACCGCTTCGGTTTGCCGGGCGGCCTCTTCGGCCACTTTCCGCATTTCGCCGACAGTGCGCGGCTTGCAGGCTTCCGTGAGCAGCTTGTCATCCACGCTGCCGGGTTCGGCGGCCATCTCCTTCGGGGCGCTGATCGATTCCTCCCGCACGACACGGTCGCCATGCATGTAGACGCGCTTGACGGTGGCGAAGCTTCGGGCCTCGCAGTCGTAGCGGTTCATGGCCTGGACCGCCGTGTAGCTGCCGGAGGCGTCCCTCAGTTCCCCGCCGAGGACGAGGCGGCTCCATGCGGTGGTACTGCCCGGCGCGCTACGCAGGATGCGGCTCCTGTCGACCTCGACGCGGTCGCCGTTGGCGGCGGCTACCGGCTGCCAGTCGGCGGCATGGGCGGAAAGGGAGACCAGGGCCGCCGCAAGCGCGAACCGGAGGGCGATTTCTTGACAGTGCATGGGGCGTTCCCTTCCTTCTTATGACGTCCACGTCATAACGGTTGCGGCAGGCGTTACTTTAGCCGCATTTGCCTTCGGGTTGCATTCGACGGGGGTTTCCAGTAGTTTCGACAGGCAACCCCTCGGAGTACCCTCCCAATGAATGCCAACGAAAAATTCATCGCCGCCCGCGCCCATGTGGACGAGGCAGCCATCCAACCCCTCCCCAACTCAAAGAAAGTTTACGTCGCCGGGAGCCGGCCGGACATCCGCGTGCCCATGCGCGAGATCGCGCAGACCGGCGACAACCCGTCCATCACCGTCTACGACTGCTCCGGCCCCTATACCGACCCGGCCGCGGCAATCGACATCCGCCGGGGCCTGCCGGCCCTGCGCGCCGGCTGGATCGGCGAGCGCAACGATACCGAGGAACTGCCGGGGCTGACGTCCGACTACGGCCGGCAACGCTCCGCCGACGCCAGCCTTTCCGGCCTGCGCTTCGATTTCGAACGCCGGCCGCGCCGCGCGAAGCCAGGGATGAACGTCACGCAGATGCACTACGCACGCCGCGGCATCGTCACGCCCGAGATGGAGTTCGTCGCCATCCGCGAGAACCAGCGCCTCGAAGGGCTCCCCGACCTGCTGAAAACGCAGCATCCCGGCGAATCCTTCGGCGCCTCGATCCCGAAGGTCATCACGCCGGAGTTCGTGCGCGACGAAATCGCCCGTGGCCGCGCCATCATCCCGGCCAACATCAACCATCCGGAGGTCGAGCCGATGATCATCGGCCGCAACTTCCTCACCAAGATCAACTGCAACATCGGCAACAGCCCCATCGTCTCCTCGATCCAGGAGGAAGTCGACAAGATGACCTGGTCGATCCGCTGGGGCGGCGACACCGTGATGGACCTGTCCACCGGCAAGAACATCCACGAAACACGCGAGTGGATCGTCAGGAACTCGCCCGTGCCGATCGGCACCGTGCCGATCTACCAGGCGCTCGAAAAGGTCGACGGCAAGGCCGAGGAACTGACCTGGGAGCTGTTCAGGGACACGCTGATCGAGCAGGCCGAGCAGGGCGTCGACTACTTCACCATCCACGCCGGCGTGCTGCTGCGCTACATCCCCATGACGGCCAGGCGCATGACCGGCATCGTCAGCCGCGGCGGTTCGATCCTGGCCAAGTGGTGCCTGGCGCATCACAAGGAGAATTTCCTATACACCCACTTCGAGGACATCTGCGAGATCATGAAGGCCTACGACGTGGGCTTCAGCCTCGGCGACGGCCTGCGCCCCGGCTCGCTCTACGACGCCAACGACGAGGCCCAGCTCGGCGAGTTGAAGACGCTCGGCGAACTGACCGACATCGCCTGGAAGCATGACTGCCAGGTGATGATCGAAGGCCCCGGCCACGTGCCCATGCACATGATCCGCGAGAACATGGAACTGCAACTGAAGTGGTGCAAGGAGGCGCCCTTCTACACGCTGGGGCCGCTGACCACCGACATCGCACCCGGCTACGACCACATCACCAGCGCCATCGGCGCGGCGATGATCGGCTGGTACGGCACGGCGATGCTCTGCTACGTGACGCCGAAGGAGCATCTGGGCCTGCCGGACAAGAACGACGTCAAGGACGGCATCATGGCCTACAAGATCGCCGCCCACGCCGCCGACCTCGCCAAGGGCCACCCCGGCGCGCAGGCGCGCGACAACGCGCTCTCCAAGGCGCGCTTCGAGTTCCGTTGGGAGGACCAGTTCAACCTCGGCCTCGACCCCGACAAGGCGCGCGAGTTCCACGACGAGACCCTGCCGCAGCATGCCGCCAAGCAGGCGCATTTCTGCTCCATGTGCGGCCCGCACTTCTGCTCGATGAAGATCAGCCAGGACGTGCGCGACTTCGCGGCGAAACAGGGCGTTGCCGAGGATGAGGCGCTCGCCCGCGGCATGGAAGCCAAGGCGAAGGAGTTTGTCGATGCGGGCGCCGAAATCTACCGGAAGGTCTGACCTGCGCGCACTGGCCGCCGCCTGCCTGGCGATCCTCGCCGGGCCAGCCGCGGCGGGCGAGGTTTATCGCTGGGTGGACGCCGATGGCAAGGCCCATTTCTCCGACACGCCGCCCGTCCGGCAGAAGGTTGAAAAGATCGAGATCCGGCCCGTCATGCCTTCGCCTCCCGCCGCCACGACGCAGGGCAGGAGCTGGCAGCAGCAGGTCGAGGAATCGAACCTGCGGCGCGCCCGGCAGGAGAAGCAGGAAAAGGCCGATGAGCGCAACAAGCAGCAGGCCGAACAGAAATGCCTCGCCGCCCGGCGCAGCCTGGACACCCTCAACCGCGGGCGGCCCCTCTACCGGGTCGACAAGAACGGGGAAAGGGTCTACCTCGAAGACGACCAGCGCAAGGCCGAAGCCGAGGCGGCCCGGCGCAGGGTCGAGGCCGATTGCCGTTAAGGGCCGGCTGACCCGGCGGGGCACCGGCGGGCTGCGTGCTAAACTCGCCGCCCCGCCCGGACTGCCCCCTGTTTCCCCATGGACCCCACGCTCCTGCTGCACGCCCTGATCCTCGGGATCGTCGAAGGGCTGACGGAATTCCTGCCCGTCTCCAGCACCGGCCACCTGATCCTCGTCGGCGACCTGCTGCACTTCAACGATGACAAGGGCAAGCTGTTCCACATCGTCGTCCAGTCCGGGGCGATCCTCGCCGTCTGCTGGGAATACCGCGCGAGGATCGGGCGCGTGCTGGCCGGGCTGCCGGGGGAAGCCAAAGCCCGGCGCTTCGTGCTGAATCTGGCCGTCGCCTTCCTGCCGCTGGCCGTGCTCGGCCTCGCGTTTGGAAAGGCCATCAAGGGCGCACTGTTCCAGCCCGTGCCCGTGGCGCTCGCATTCATCGCCGGCGCCTTCGTCATCCTCTGGGCCGAGCGGCGCGAGCACCGCATCCGCATCGACGACGTGGACGATCTCACTCCCGCCGACGCCCTCAAGCTCGGCATCGCCCAGGCCTTCGCGCTGATTCCGGGCACTTCGCGCTCGGGCGCGACCATCATCGGCGGCCTGCTGTTCGGGCTCTCGCGCCGCGCGGCCACCGAGTTCTCCTTCTTCCTCGCCATCCCGACCCTGCTGGCGGCGACGGCCTACCAGCTCTACAAGGAGCGGACGCTGCTCAATGCCGACGACCTCGGCATGTGGGCGGTCGGCTTCGCCGCCGCCTTCGCCTCGGCCTTCCTATGCGTGCGCTGGCTGCTGCGCTTCATCTCGACCCACGACTTCACGGCATTCGCGTGGTACCGCATCGTTTTCGGGATCGCGGTCATCGCCACCTGGCAGTTGGGGCTGGTGGACTGGACCAACCCCTGACATGAACATCCTTTTCGAGGAAGACGGCGCCTTCAAGTCGGGCGCCGTGCTCGCCGACAACAACACCTCGCTTCAGGTGGAGCTGCCGGGCGGCAGGCGCGTGAAGGTGAAGGCCGCCAATGTGCTGCTGCGCTTCGAGGCGCCGTCGTCGGCGGAACTGCTGCAACGCGCCGAGGCCGAGGCCGCCGATATCGACACCGATTTCCTGTGGGAAGCGTGCCCGGAGGCGGAGTTCGGCTTCGAGGAACTGGCCGCCGACTATGCCGGGCACAAACCCGGCGCCGTCGAGGCCGCCGCCGTGCTGCTGCGACTGCATTCCGCGCCGATCCATTTCCACCGCAAGGGCCGCGGCCGCTTCCGCAAGGCGCCGCCGGAAATCCTTCAGGCGGCGCTGGCCGGCCAAGAGAAGAAGCGCCAGCAGGCGCTGGCCATCGAGCGCATGGCCGAGGAACTGGCGGCCGGCATCCTGCCCGCGGAATTTGCGCCCGGCTTGCGCGAACTGCTCTACAAGCCGGACCGCAACCGGCCGGAAACGAAGGCGCTCGAAGCCGCCTGCGCGGAAACCCATCTGACGCCCGCGGGGCTGCTGGAAAAGTGCGGCGCCATTCCCTCGACCCACGACTATCACATGGGCCGTTTCCTGTTCGAATTCTTCCCGCGCGGCACGGACTTCCCGCCCTTTGCGGCGCCGGTGGAACCGGAGGGCCTTCCCTTGGCCGATGTGCGCGCCTTCTCCATCGACGACGCCCACACCACCGAGATCGACGACGCCTTTTCCGTCACCCTGCACGCGGACGGCGGCATGCGGGTCGGCATCCACATCGCCGCGCCGGGCCTCGGGATCATGCCGGATTCCGACCTCGGCCGCATCGCCCGCGAACGGCTGTCCACCGTCTACATGCCGGGGCGCAAGATCACCATGCTGCCCGATGAGGTGGTCGAGCGATTCACGCTGGCCGCCGGGCGCACGGCGCCGGCCGTTTCGCTGTACCTCGATGTCGCGCCCGATCTGCGCCTGCTCTCGCGCGAGACCCGGCTGGAATGCGTGCCGGTGGCCGCCAACCTGCGCCATCACGACGTCGAGCCGCTTTTCAACGAGGCGACGTTGGCCGCGGGACTGCCGGAGTTTCCATTTTGCGGAGAACTCCGACGCCTCTGGGAATTGGCATGCGTGCTGGAGGCGGGGCGCGGCAAGCCGGCCGCCGGCCAGCAGCGGAAGGACTACAGTTTCCATGTCGATTGGGACGCGGCCACGCCGCGGGGTTCCGGCCGCATCGACATCGAGGAGCGCCCGCGCGGCTCGCCGCTCGACACGCTGGTGGCCGAACTGATGATCGTCGTCAACAGCACCTGGGGCGCTTGCTTGCGCGACGCCGGCGTCGCGGCGCTCTACCGCGCGCAGACCTCGGGCAAGGTGCGCATGACCACGGCCGCCGCGCCCCACGAGGGGCTGGGCGTCGACTGCTACGCCTGGTCGAGCTCGCCGCTGCGCCGCTATGTCGATCTCGCCAACCAGTGGCAATTGATCGCCCACCTGCGCAATGAGCCGCCGCCCTTCGCCGCCCGCTCGCCGGAATTCCTGGCCGCGATGCGCGACTTCGAGCTGACCTACGCCGCCTATGCCGAATTCCAGCGGGGCATGGAGCGCTACTGGTGCCTGCGCTGGCTGCTCCAGGAAGGCGTGGCGCAGCCGGCCGCCGCCGTGCTCCGGGAGAGCCTGGTCCGCTTCGACGCCATTCCCCTGGTGCTCAAAGTGCCCTCCCTGCCGGCGCTCGACCGCGGCGCGCGGGTGCGGCTGGCCATTGAAAACGTGGACCTGCTGGAAGCCGAAGCAAAGGCCCGATACGTCGAATTGCTGGCCTCAAGCGACGCTGATGCCGCTTTGGAGAACGCCATGGCCGAGGGAGCCGGGGAGTAAAATTCCGGCCATGCTCAAAGCCCCGGCCTGGCCCGCCTTCCTCATGGACATGGAGCCGCCGCAGCGCAATCTCACCCTGGCGCTGGGCGTCTCCCTGTTCCTCCACGTCATCCTCCTGTCGATCCATTTCAAGCTGCCCGATGCGCTGAACAAGGCCACGGAGCAGGCGCTCGACGTCATCCTGGTCAACAACAGGAGCGCGAGCAAGCCCGTCAAGACCCAGGCGAAGGCGCAGGCCAACCTGGACGGCGGCGGCAACACCGTTGATCCCCGCCGCGCCAAGACTCCCCTGCCGCCTTCGCGGCAAACCCGCGAGGGCGACAGCCTTGTCGAGGCGCAACGCCGCGTCGACGAGCTGGAGGCGCAGCAACGGCAAATGATGACCCAGTTGAGGAGCCAGAGGGCGGTCGCGGCCGATCCGGGGCGCAGCGAGGCCGCGCCGCCGGCGCCGGCCCAGGTTTCCGGACTCGACCTGGCCAGCAGCGCGCTGGCCGTCGCGCGCCTCGAGGGTCAGATCGCCCGCAACCTCGAGGAATACAACCAGCGGCCGCGCAGGAAGTTCATCGGCGCCCGCGTCGAGGAATACCGCTTCGCCCAGTATGTCGAGGACTGGCGGCAGAAGATCGAGCGCATCGGCAACCTCAACTATCCCGAGTCCGCCAAGGGCCGGCTCTACGGCAGCCTGGTGCTGACCGTGGTGATCAAGAGCGACGGCAGCCTCGACCGCGTCGAGGTGAACCGTCCCTCCGGCCATAAGGTGCTCGACGATTCGGCTCGCCGCATCGTGCAGATGGCCTCGCCCTACGCCCCGTTCCCGGAGGCCATCCGCCGCGACACGGACATCATCGAAATCACCCGCACATGGACCTTCACCAGCGCGGACCGGCTTTCCTCGAACTGATGACAGACAAATACGCCGTCGTCGGCAACCCCGTCGCCCATTCGAAGTCGCCCCGCATCCATGCGCTGTTCGCGGCGCAGACCGGGCAGGACATGGCCTACGGGGCGATCCTCGCGCCGCTCGACGGTTTCGCGGCCACGGTGCGCGCGTTCATCGACGAGAGCGGGCGCGGCATGAACGTCACCGTGCCGTTCAAGGAGGAGGCGCATCGCCTGGCGACGCGGCGGACGCCGCGCGCCGAGGCGGCCGGCGCCGTCAACACGCTGATGTTCGACGGCGCGGAAATCCTTGGCGACAACACCGACGGCGCCGGCCTGGTGCGCGACATCGCGACCAATCTCGGCGCGGGCATCGCCGGCCGCCGCATCCTGCTGCTCGGCGCGGGCGGCGCGGCGCGCGGCGTCATCCTGCCCCTGATGGGAGAGCAGCCCGCCGAACTCTTCGTCGCCAACCGCACGGCGGAAAAGGCCGCGCGGCTCGCCGCGGCCTTCGGCATCCATGGCGGCGGCTTCGAGGCGCTCGCCGGCAAGAGCTTCGATCTCGTCATCAACGCCACCTCGGCGGGGCTTTCCGACGCCGTCCTGCCGCTGCCAGCCTCCGTCTTCGCGTCGGGCTGCCTTGCCTATGAGATGGTCTACGGCCGCGAGACGCCCTTCATGGCCGGAGCCCGCGCCGCCGGGGCGCGCGTGGCGGACGGCCTGGGCATGCTGGTCGAGCAGGCGGCCGAGTCCTTCTTCGTCTGGCGCGGCGCGCGGCCCGACACCGCGCCGGTGCTCGCGGCGCTAAGGAAATGAGGCCCGCCCCGCGCTGGCTCAAGCGCAGCCTGCTCGCGCTCTTTTCCATCCTGTTCCTCTGGCAGGGTTGGTATCTGGGCTGGGTCGTCTGGTGGCGATTCGCCGACCCGGGCATGACGAGCTTCATGAGCCGGCGCCTCGACGAGCTGCGCGAAAAGAATCCCAAGGCGGAGCTGAAGCGCCAGTGGGTGCCTTACGGTAGGATTTCCGCGCATCTCAAGCGCGCCGTCATCGCCGCCGAGGACGACAAGTTCGTCGAGCACGAAGGCTTCGACTGGGAAGGCATCCAGAAGGCCATGGAGAAGAACCAGCGGCGCGGCAAGGTCGTCGCCGGCGGCTCCACCATCTCGCAGCAGCTGGCCAAGAACCTGTTCCTGTCGGCCTCGAAGACGCCCTGGCGCAAGGCCGAGGAGGCCGTCATCACCCTGATGATCGAGGTCGTCTGGGACAAGCGCCGCATCCTGGAGGTCTATCTCAACGTCGTCGAATGGGGCGAGGGGCTGTTCGGCGCCGAGGCCGCCGCCCGCCGCTACTTCGGCGTTCCCGCGGCCGCGCTATCGCAGGAGCAGGCGGCACGCCTGGCCGTGATGCTGCCGGCGCCACGCCGCTTCGGCAGAAACATTCACTCGGACTACCTCGACCGGCGCACCCAACTGGTCCTGGGGCGCATGCAATATTCAGAGGTGCCCTGATGCGGGTGACGTAAAATCCGCCCTGCCATGATCGAACCCCAGGAAACCCGCGAAGAGCCGCATCACCAGGATGACGTGCAGGAGAGCCTGCGCGAGATACAGTCGCTGATCGCGCGCCAGAAGCGGGTGGAGAGCCTGGTGCACCGGCAGGAGATGCCCCGCCACGACCTGGTCGAGAACCTCGTCCACAAGCAGCACCTGGCCGAGTTGCAGAATAAGCTCGACGCGCTGCACCCCGCCGACATCGCCTTCATCCTCGAGGCCCTGCCGCTGGACGAGCGCCTGCTGGTCTGGAACATGGTCAAGGCCGAGCGGGATGGCGACATCCTGCTCGAAGTCTCCGACGCCGTCCGGGAAAGCCTGATCGAGACGATGGCGCCGGCGGAACTGGTGGCCGCCGCCGAGCAGCTGGATACCGACGAACTGGCCGACCTGGCGCCCGACCTGCCCCACGCGGTCATGGAGGACGTATTCCGCTCCCTGTCGACGGAAGAACGGGAGCAGTTGCGTTCGGCCATGTCCTATGACGAGGATTCCGTCGGCGCCCTGATGGATTTCGAGATGGTCACCGTGCGCGAGGACGTGACGCTCGAGGTCGTGCTGCGCTACCTGCGCCTATTCGACGAGCTACCGGGCCATACCGACCAACTCTTCGTCGTGGACCGCGAGGAGCGGCTGCATGGCGTTCTTCCGGTCGATGTGCTGCTGGTCAACGATCCGGAAACCGAGGTCGCGGCCCTGATGCAGACAGAAACCCTGACGCTGGAACCGGCCGACAAGGCCGACACGGCGGCCCAGGCCTTCGAGCGCTACGACCTCGTTTCGGCGCCGGTGGTGGATGGCGCCGGCAAGCTGGTGGGCCGTGTGACGGTGAATGCCGTGCTCGACCACATCCGCGAGGCGGCCGAGGCCGACCAGCTGGCCCAGGCCGGCCTGAAGGAAGAGGAGGACATCTTCGCCCCGGTGATGGATTCGGTGAAGAACCGCTGGTCCTGGCTGGCCGTGAACCTCGTCACCGCCTTCATCGCCTCGCGCGTCATCGGTGCCTTCGAGGGCTCCATCGAGAAGCTGGTGGCGCTCGCGGCGCTCATGCCCATCGTCGCCGGCATCGGCGGCAACTCCGGCAACCAGACCATCACCATGATCGTACGCGCCATCGCGCTGGGCCAGGTCGGCGTCGATTCCGAGCGGCGCCTGCTGCGCAAGGAGCTCAAGGTCGCGCTCATCAACGGTCTGGTCTGGGGAGGACTGCTCGGGCTGGTGGCCTGGTGGCTCTATGGTGACTATCGGCTCGGGCTGGTCATGACCGCCGCCATGGCGCTCAACCTGGCGCTCGCCGCCACCGTCGGCGTCGCCGTGCCCATGACCATGCAGAAGCTCGGCCGCGATCCGGCGGTCGGCGGCTCGGTCATGATCACCGCCGTCACGGACTCGGGCGGTTTTTTCATCTTCCTCGGACTGGCGACGCTGTTTCTTCTGTAACAACAGGCGTCTTCGCCCGTGGTGACTCCGGCCTGTTACACTTTGACCATCTCACGAAATGCAGAGAGCCGGAAGATGGCCCCTCAACAAAAAACTCGTATTTCCTGGATATGGCTGCCCCTCTTCCTGCTGGCCGGCACCCCGGCCGGCGCGCAATCGCCGGAGCGGCTCAAAAGCGTGCTGGCCGACCCGCATGCCAGGGCGGCCGCGGTCGAGGCGGGCCGGAAGGCATCCTCTTTCTGCGCCAACTGCCACGGCGCGGACGGCAACAGCAAGACGCCCGAAGTGCCCAACCTTGCCGGACAGAACCCCATCTATCTCCTGGAGCAGGTCCGCAAGTTCGCCAGCGGCGCGCGGCGCGATCAGTGGATGGAGCCGGCCATCAAGCTGCTCAATGACACCGAGCGTCTGAACATCGTCGCATACTACGCGTCGATGGAGGTGGCTCCGGCACGTTCGACACGGCCCAGCGATGCCGGCCGCGAGCTTTTTTCCAAGCGCTGCTCCGCCTGTCACGGCGGCGAAGCCCGGGGCGGCGAGCGTTTTCCGCGCCTGGCCGGGCAGCAGGCCGTCTATCTAGTCCGGTCGCTCACCCGCTACCGCGACCGCACGGGGCAGCGCATGGAGCCCGAGATGCTGGCCATGACCGCCGCGCTCAGGGATAAGGACATCCGGGATCTGTCCGACTATCTGTCGGCCCTGCGCTGATTCCGGACGGGAAGAAGCGGGCGGCGCGCTACCCCGCCATTTCCTCACCGAACACGGTTCCGGCAGCGGCGACCGTGGCGGCGATGTCGGCATCCGCGTGCACCGCCGAGACGAATCCCGCCTCGAAGGCCGAGGGCGCGAAATAGACGCCCTTCTCCAGCATGGCATGGAAGAAACGGTTGAACGCCGCCGCGTCGCAGGCCATGACTTCGGCGTATGAAGTCGGCGGCGTGGCGGAGAAATAAATGCCGAACATGCCGCCGACGGACTGCGCGGAGAAGCGCACGCCGCGCTTCCTCGCCGCCGCCGTAAGGCCGTCGACCAGCGACTTCGTCTTCGCGGCCAGCGACTCGTGGAAACCCGACGCCCCGATCTTCTTCAGCGTGACCAGCCCCGCCGCCACGGAGAGCGGGTTGCCGGAGAGCGTGCCGGCCTGATAGACGGGGCCGAGCGGCGCGATCTTCTCCATGATCTCCCGCCGGCCGCCGAAAGCACCGAGCGGCATGCCGCCGCCGATGATCTTGCCGAAGGTGGATAGGTCCGGCTTGATGCCGTAGAGGCCCTGCGCGCTGCCGGGGCCGACGCGAAAGCCCGTCATCACCTCGTCGAAGATCAGCACCGCGCCGTGCTTCGTGCACAACTCGCGCATCGCCTTCAGGAATTCCGGCTTCGGCGCGATGAGGTTCATGTTGCCGGCCACCGGCTCGACGATGACGCAGGCGATCCTGTCGCCGTGCTTGGCGAAGGCGTCGGCCAGCTGGGCGGCGTCGTTGTAGTCGAGCACCAGCGTGTGCTGCGCCAGGTCGGCCGGCACGCCGCTTGAGGACGGGTTGCCGAAAGTCAGCATCCCCGATCCGGCCTTGACCAACAGGCTGTCGGCGTGGCCGTGGTAGCAGCCCTCGAACTTGACGATCGCGTCGCGGCCGGTGTGCCCGCGCGCGAGCCGGATCGCGCTCATCGTCGCCTCGGTGCCGGAGGACACCAGGCGCATCATCTCCATGCTCGGCACGAGCTGCGCCAGCAGGTCGGCCAGCTCGATCTCGGCCTCGGTCGGCGCGCCGAATGAAAGCCCGCGCGCGGCCGCGTCCTGCACGGCCCGCACGACGTCCGGATCGGCATGGCCGAGGATCAGAGGCCCCCAGGAGCCGACGTAGTCGATGTAGCGCCTGCCATCGGCATCCCAAGCGTAGGGGCCCTCGCCGCGCGTGAAAAAGCGCGGCGTGCCGCCGACGGAGCGGAAGGCGCGCACGGGGGAATTGACGCCGCCCGGGATATGCCGCTGGGCGCGGGCGAAGAGTTCTTCGTTGCGTGTCATTTCGGTTGCCTCAATGGATGAACAGTTGCTGGAATTCCTCCGCCCGGCGCCGGATATCCATGGCGTCGAACAGGTCGGCCACGACGGCCAGCAGGTCGGCGCCTGCATGGATGACCTCGGGGGCGTTGTCGAGCGTGATGCCGCCGATCGCGGCCACCGGCAGGTCGAACCGGCGCCGGGCTTCACGCAGGATTTCGAGGGGGGCGCGGGAGGCCGCCGGCTTGGTGGCGGAAGAAAAGACGCTGCCGAAAGCCAGGTAGTCGGCCCCGGCCCCGGCCGCCGCCGCCGCCCGACCCAGATCGCCATAGCAGGAAACGCCGAGGATGCGCCCAGAACCAAGCGCTTCGCGCGCCGCCGCCAAGTCGTCGGCGGGGAAATCGTCGCGGCCCAGGTGGGCGCCGTCGGCGCCGATCTCGACGGCCAGGCGGAAATCGTCATTGACGATCAGCTTTGCCCCGAAAGCGCGGCAGACGCGCAAGAGCTCGGCGGCCTGCGCGCGCTTCAGCGGCGGGGGGGCCAACTTGTTGCGGTACTGCACAAGCCGGACGCCGCCCTCCAGTGCCATCTCGACGAGCGCGGAAAGCCGCGGCAGCAGGCGGTCGTCGGGCGTGACGGCGTAAAGCCCCTCAAGCATTTCCCTCGCCATCTTCGCGCGCCCAGAAAAACCGGTCGGGAATGTACTGGCCCATGCCGGGGCGGAAGCCCGCCGCCAGAGCATTCCAGGTGTATTCCTGGGCGTCGCGCACGGCCTCCTCGATGGCGAGGCCGCTGGCGAGATTGGCGGCGATGGCGGAGGCCAGCGTGCAGCCGGAGCCGTGGTAGCCGCCCGGCAGGCGCTCCCAGCGGTCGGTGCGCACGGCGCCATGGGAGCCGTAGAGCGTATTCACCACCTGGGAGGTGTTTTCGTGGGCGCCGGTGATCAGCACATACTCACAGCCGGCGCAAACGAGCCGCCGGGCACATTCGGGCAAGTCCGGCGGGGCGTCGCCTCCGCCCTCCGCGTCTTCCAGCACCAGCCGGCGGGCCTCGAGGCTGTTGGGCGTCAGGATCGTCGTCTGCGGCAGCAACAGCTCGATCATGGCGTCGACTGTTTCCTCGTCGGCGAACTGGTCGCCCCGCCCCGAGGCCAGCACGGGATCGAAAACCAGGGGGATGTCGGGATAATCGGCGATGATTTCGGCGATGGCGGCCACGGCCTCGACGCTGCCCAGCAACCCCAGTTTGAAGGCCGCCACCGGGATGTCCTCCAGCAGCGCCCGGGCCTGGTCCGAAATCCATCCGGCATCGATGGGCAGCACATCCTCGACGCCGGCGGTATCCTGGACCGTAAGCGCGGTCACCACCGACAGCGGGTGGCACCCCATGCCGGCCTGGGTCAGAAGATCGGCCTGAAGGCCGGCGCCGCCGGTGGGATCGGAGGCGGCGAAGATCAATACGATCGGTGGCAGGAGTTCTGCGGCGGACATGGGAGCGGAAGGCGATGCGGACGGGATGCCCGGATTCTAACCTAACCGAACGCCCACTCTCCCTGTTACGGCTTCAGTTATAGTATTGTCCTGAGCGAGCAGCCGGCAAGGGAGAGGCGGGAACGCGTGGGAGAAACACCCAATACGAACGGCGCCAGGGTCATGGTGATCGATGACTCGAACACCATCCGCAAGAGCGCCGAAATCTTCCTGGTGCAGGCCGGCTACCAAGTCGTGCTGGCGGAGGACGGCTTCGACGCCCTCGCCAAGATCGCCGATCACCAGCCCGACGTCATCTTCTGCGATATCCTGATGCCGCGGCTGGATGGCTATCAGACCTGCGCCCTGATCAAGAAGAACGCGCGCTTCGCCGGTACGCCGGTCATCATGCTGTCTTCCAAGGACGGTCTCTTCGACCGCGCCCGCGGTCGCATGGTCGGCTCCGACGAATACCTGACCAAACCATTCACCAAGGACAGCCTGCTGAAGACGGTCGCCAGCCATACGGCCCGACACGGACAGTCCTGACGGAGGAAGCCGCAATGCCAGTAAAAAAAATCCTCGTGGTGGACGACTCGCCGACCGAGCGACAGGCTCTGACCGAACTGCTGATGAAAAACGGCTACAACGTCGTCGCCGCCGAGAGCGGCGAGCAGGCCATCGACCTGGCCGGCCGTGAACTGCCCGACCTGATCCTGATGGACGTCGTCATGCCGGGCATGAACGGCTACCAGGCAACCCGCACGATCACGCGCGAGGAAGCCACGCGCCATATCCCGGTCATCATGGTCACCAGCAAGGGCCAGGAGACCGACAAGATCTGGGGTATGCGCCAGGGTGCGCAGGATTACATGGTCAAGCCGCTCGATCACGCCGCCCTGCTGACGAAGATCGCGGCGCTGGACTGAACCGGCGGACATGGCCAAACGCATCAGCCTGCGCGAATTCCAGGAAAGCCTGGCCCGGCGCCTGACTTCCGCCCAGCGCGGCGAAACGGCCCGGGCTCTGCTGGGCGTCGAGTCCGGAACGGATCATTGGCTGATCGACCTGTCCGATTCGGGCGAAGTGGTGCCATTGCCGCCCCTGACCCCCGTGCCGCTGACCCGTCACTGGTTTTCCGGCATCGCCAATGTGCGCGGCACCCTGTACAGCGTCGTCGATCTTTCCGCCTTCCGCGGCGGCGAGCCGGCCCGGCGCAACAGCGACGCCCGCCTGCTGCTGGTGGGCGCGCGCCACGGCACCCATAGCGCGCTGCTGGTGGATCGCACCCTCGGCCTGAAAGCCCTGGACGGTTTCGCCGTCGAACCAGCGGCCGACGGCGCGCCCGCCTGGACCGGGGAGCGCCACATCGATGCCCAGGGCCACAGATGGACCCGTCTCAACCTCAAGGCCCTCCTCGACGATCCGGAATTCCTCGATATCGGACTGTGAACGCCCCGCCACGCTAGTCAGCCAGGAGAATCTCATGGCACTCAAGTTGTCCTTCAAGCTACCCAAGATCGGAAAGGCCACGTCCGAAAGACCGACGCAGAGCGCCCTCATCGACATCCCGCCGGGCAGCGCCGGCGGCCTGCCCCTGATCGGCGGCCGGCCGGTGGCGCAGCAGCTTCAAATCCTGGGCGCGCTGTTCGTCACCTCCCTGTCCGTTGCCGCCGTCGTCACGCTGCTCGATTTCCAGCAGGCGCGCGAAGGCTCCACGCTGGCCACGACGGCTGGCCAGGTGCGCACCCTCTCGCAGCAGATCGCGAAGACGGTGCCGCTCGCCCTGCAGGGGAACGCGGACGCCTTCAAGGAATTGCGAACGGCGCGCGACCGTTTCGCTGCCCTGATCGTGGCGCTCCAAGCGGGCGGCGAGGTGGAGAATATCGCCATCCCCGCCAGCCCCGATGCCGCCCGGCCGGCGCTCGACGCCACCATCGCCCTCTGGGAAAAGACGGCCAAGGGCGCGGCCGAAGTGCTCGAGCAAGAGGCCAACCTCGTCGCCCTGGGCAAGGCGGTCACCATCCTGAACGATAACGACGCGATTCTCCAGAAGCTCGCCGACGAAGTGGCGGCGGCCCGTACCGGCGGCGACCCGTTGGCGATGCTGACGCAGCGCATCGCCAAGAATGCCAACACCCTGCTGACCATCGAAGGCATCCGGCCGGAAGTGGCCTTCCAGCTCGACAGGGACGTCGCCTCCTTCCGAGACCTGATCGCCGCCGCGCTCAAGCAGGGCGGCGATGCCGCCGGCAAAGCCAAGCTCGAAGAGATGAACGCGGTCTTCACGGTCAACCTCGACGCCATCGCCGGCGTCCTGGGCAACCTGCAGCGCCTGGTCTCCGCCAAGCAGGCGGGCGGGCGCCTGATCAAGGAGAGCCCGGCCCTGCTGAATGCCTCGGAAAGCCTGTTCGGCGTTTATGCCCGCGAGATCACCGGTTCCACGACCAACAAGGCGGTCGCCGTCGCCTTCGCCTCCGCGGCGCTGGTCATCTTGCTGCTGCTGGTAAAAGTATTCAACAACGACGCCGTTCGGCGCCGCGAGGAGGCCGAGCGGCAGCGGCGCGAAGCCGAAGCCGCCAAGGACGCCAACCAGGAGGCGATCCTGCGGCTGATGAACGAAATGGGCGACCTCGCCGACGGCGACCTGACCGTGCGGGCAACGGTGTCCGAGGACATCACGGGGGCCATCGCCGACTCGGTGAACTACACCATCGAGGAACTCTCGGTGCTGGTGGGCCGGATCAACAACGCCGCCGGCCGCGTGACGGCGGCCACCGAAACCGCCCAGAAAATCTCGGCGGAACTGCTGGCCGCCACCGAGCGGCAATCGCGGGAGATCCGGGAGGGCGGCGGCCAGGTGCTGACCATGGCGCAATCGATGGGGGCCGTTTCCTCCCGCGCCACGGAGTCCGCCCAGGTGGCCCGGCACGCTCTGGAGGCCGCCGAAAAGGGCGCGCGGGCGGTGGAAAACTCCATCGCCGGCATGAACGACATCCGCGGCCAGATCCAGGAAACATCGAAGCGCATCAAGCGCCTGGGCGAATCCTCGCAGGAGATCGGCGAAATCGTGGAGCTGATCTCGGACATTACCGAGCAGACCAACGTGCTGGCCCTGAACGCGGCCATCCAGGCCGCTTCCGCCGGCGAGGCGGGCCGCGGCTTCTCGGTGGTTGCCGAGGAAGTGCAGCGGCTGGCGGAACGTTCCGGCGAGGCGACCAAGCAGATCGCGGCCATCGTCAAGACGATTCAGGCCGACACCCACGATGCCGTGTCCGCCATGGAGAACTCGACCCAGGGCGTGGTGGAAGGGGCGAAAGTCTCCGATGCCGCCGGCCAGGCCCTGGCCGAGATATCGACGGTGTCCCGGAACCTCGCCCAACTGATCGAAAAGATTTCCGATGACACCCGGCAGCAGGCGGCCATCGCCACGCGGGTGGCGGCCGACATGCAGGATATCCTGCACATCACCGAGCAGACCACCGCCGGCACCGAGCAGACCGCCAAATCGATCGGCGAGTTGTCCGGCCTGGCCGTCGAACTGAAGGGTTCCGTCGCGGGCTTCAAGGTCTGACGTCGGGATTATGAGCAACGCCGCCGAACTGGACATCGGACCGCTGACCTGGGTCAAGGGCGAAATCGAGCTCGCCCTCGACCGGGCGGCCGAGGCGCTCGACCGTTTCGGCGCCGAGGGTGGCGACCTCAAATCCGCCCGTAACCACCTGCATCAGGCCCACGGCGCCCTCTCGATCGTGGGCCTGGACGGCATCACCCGCTTTTCGGAGGCGATCGAACAACTGCTGACGGCTGTCGAGGAAGGCAAGCTGCCCTTCTCGCCGCAGCTGGGCGGCACGGCGCGCCAGGCCATCGCCGCCGTCCGCCACTACCTCGACGATCTGGTCGACGGCCAGCCGGATCAGCCGTTGAGGCTGCTGCCCGCCTATCGGGCTCTGGCGGCGGCGCGCAACCAGCCCGAACCGCCGCCCTCCGACCTGTTCTTTCCCGACCTCTCGCTGCGGCCGCCGCGCCGCGAGCGCGAACCGGCGCCGCTGGCCGACGACGTACTGGCCGCCCGTCTCAAGGCCGCGCGCCTGGGCTTCGAGCGCGGCCTGCTGAAATGGCTCAGGCAGGACCCGAAGGGCCTGACCGAAATGCGCAACTCGGTGGCGGTCATCGAAATGACCCAGGCGGCGCCCTCGGCGCGCGCCTTCTGGTGGATCACTCTGGCCCTGCTCGACGCCATCGGCGCCGGCGCCCTGCCGGCCGACCCGGCGATCCGCCGCCTGTGCGGCCGCATCGATGCCCAGATCAGGAAGCTTCTGGAGGGTTCGCGCACCGTCGCCGAACGACTGATGCGCGACACGCTTTACCACGTCGCCGTGGCCGGGCCGGCGGGAGACCACGTGGAATGCGTGCGCGCCGCCTACCGCCTCGCCAGCCTGATCCCGACGGCGGGCGCGGCCGACATCGAGCCGCTGAAGCCGCTGCTGCGCGCCAGCCGGGAAGTGCTCGCGGCCGCCATGGAGGACTGGAACCGCTTCTGCGCCGGCACCGCCGCCGCCCTGCCCCAGTTCCACGAACGTATCGGCCAGCTCGCCGGCCAGCTCGACACGCTGAATCAGGCCCCGCCGCATCGGGCCAATATCGCCCGGCTGGCCGCCGTCGTGCTCGAAGTCGCCGACGCGCTGCGCCGGGATCCTCTGCGCCATGACGAAACCCTCGGCATCGAAGTCGCCACGGCGCTGCTGCTGGCGGAACACGCCCTCGACAATTTCCGCGATCTGGGCGCCGAGTTCGCCGCCCAGACGGACATCGTCGCCGGACGGCTTGGCGCCCTGTTGCGCGGAGAGCCGCTGTCGACGCTGGCCATGCCGCGCCTGGACGACATCTCCCGGCACGCCCAGGAACGCCTGCTGACAAACCAAGTGGTCAAGGAAATCCAGGTCAATCTGGCCGTCATTGAGCAATCCCTGGACATGTTCTTCCGCAACCCGGCGGAAAATGCCGAACTGACCGGGCTCGCCAAGCCGGTCAGGCAGATCGAGGGCGCCCTGACGGTACTCGGCCAGGACCGGGCCACCGCGGTGCTGCGCGAATGCGAATCGGCCATCGCGAAATTCACTGCCGGCGAAACCCCTCCGGATCCCGCCGATTTCGAGGAGGTGGCGCGCAAGCTTTCAGGCCTGGGCTTCTTCGTCGAACAGCTCAAGCACGGCCCGGCGAACATCGACGCCATCCTCGGCCCGTGGGCGGGGGCTGAGAAAGAGCCGGAGCCGTCCGTCCCGAGCGTCGAAACCGAGATGAAGACGGCGGCCCGCATGACCCAGACGCTGGTCGGCGCCCTGCGCGAGAAGCCGGGGGACGAGGCGCTGCGCGGCGAGATCAGGCACAGCCTGGAAACCCTGCGCGAGGATGCGCGCCTGGTGGCCGACGCCGATCTGGAGGAACAAGCCAGCGCCGCCATCGACGCCCTGACGTTGGCCCAGCCGGCCGGCATCGAGGAAGCCGTCGCCCACATCGCGCCGACAGTTCAGGCGCCGATGGCACCCTCGGCCGAGGTGGCGCGCCTGGCCGAAGCCAGCAGCGAGGAAATCGACGCCGAACTGCTCTCCATCTTCATCGAAGAGGCCCGCGAGGTGCTCGCCAACATCGGCGACCTCCATCCGCGCCTGCTGTCCCAGCGCCATGACCGCGAGACCCTGACCACGGTTCGCCGCGGCTTCCACACCCTCAAGGGCAGCGGCCGCATGGTCGGCCTCGCGGAGTTGGGCGAGGCCGCCTGGGCCGTCGAACAGGTGCTGAACCGCTGGCTCCAGCAGGAACTCGAGATCACGCCGGAACTCGCCGCCATGGTCGGCGACGCCCACGCCTTGTTCCGGGACTGGGTGATCCAGATGGAATCCGGCGGCGGCACCGTCCGCGACGCCCGATCGCTGATTGCCGTTTGCGAACGGTTGAAGAGCGGCGAGGCGCCGCCGCTGGCCGAGGTCATTCCCTTCCCGGAACCGGAACCCGTGCGCATCGGCGACGTCGCGCTCTCGCCCACGCTGTACGCGCTCTATCTCGACGAGGCGCGGCAGCATGTGGCGACGCTGCGCCACGAGCTCGAAGTGATCGGCCCGCCGCATTCCTCGCTGACCCGCGCCGCCCACACCCTGGCCGGCATTTCCGCCACGGCCGGCATCGCCGCTGTCAGCGCCCTGGCTCATTCCCTCGAAGGCGCGCTGAACCGGCTCGGCGAAACGGCGACGACGCCGACTGAAACCCAGCGCCTGCTGCTGGCGCGCGCCATCGGCGCCCTGGAGGGAATGATCGGCGCCGTCGCCGAGCGCCGCCTGCCTGGCAGGGAGGCGGATCTCGCCGCCGAGCTGGACGCTCTCGTTCCGGCGCAGGCCAGCGTTCGCGACAGCGGGCGTTACGCCGAAACAAAGGCCTTGTCCGTGGAGGAGGAACGGCGGCAGTCGCGCGTCAGCGATGACCTGGATTCCCAGCTTCTGCCGATCTTCCTGGAAGAAGGCCAAGACCTGATGCGGGAAATCGGCGCCGAACTGCGCACTTGGCGCGCGCAACCCGACGACGACGCCATCGCCGACCGGATGAGGCGGCTCTTGCACACGTTCAAGGGCAGCGCCCGCATGGCCGGCGCGATGGGGCTGGGCGAACTGGTGCACAGCATGGAAACGCGCATCGGCGAGGCTGCGAAAATCACGCCGGCCTTCCTCGATGGCTTCGACGCCTCCTTCGACCGGGCCGAGGCGCTGCTCGAAAGCCTGCGCAACCTCGGTACCGAACCCGCGCCGGCTGCCGCGCCGATCGTGGTGGAGGCCCAGCCAGAGCCGGCCGCGGCCGGCGAGACGCCGGCCCGCGCCCAGATGCGGGTGCGCGCCGACGTGGTGGACCGGCTTGTCAACGAAGCCGGCGAGATGGCCATCGCCCGCGGCCGCATCGAGGGCGAGATGCGCGCGCTCAAGTCCTCGCTGCTGGACCTGACTGAAAACGTGATCCGCCTGCGATCCCAGTTGCGAGAAATCGAGATACAGGCCGAGTCGCAGATGCAATCGACCCGGGCCCTCGCCGCCGAGCGGGACGCGCAGTTCGATCCGCTCGAATTCGATCGCTTCACGCGCTTCCAGGAACTGACCCGGATGATGGCGGAAAGCGTGAACGATGTCGCCACCGTTCAGCACAATCTGCTGCGCAACCTCGACCATGCCGACGCCGCGGTCGCGGCCCAGGCGCGCCTGAACCGGGAACTCTCGCAATCGCTGATGGGCATGCGCATGCTGCCCTTCAACACCCTCGCCGACCGACTCCATCGCATCGTCCGCCAGACCGCGAAGGAGCTCGGCAAGCGCGCCAATCTCGATATCCGCGGCGGGCAGATCGAACTCGACCGTTCGGTACTGGAAAAGATGACCGGCCCGCTGGAACACCTCCTGCGAAACGCCGTCGTCCACGGTCTGGAGGCGCCTGAGCAGCGCGTCGCCTCGGGCAAGGCCGGCGTCGGCGAGATCATGCTCACCCTGACCCAGGAAGGGAACGAGGTGCAGATCGAGCTGGCCGACGATGGCCGAGGCCTCGATCTCGCCCTCATCCGCGCCAAGGCGGTCGAACGCGGCCTGGCGGGCGCCGATGCCGACGAGCGGCAGCTGACGCAGCTGATCTTCCTCTCCGGATTCTCGACCGCCGAACAGCTGACGGAGCTTTCCGGCCGCGGCATCGGCATGGACGTGGTCAAGAACGAAACCGCCAGCCTGGGCGGCCGCATCGAGGTCACCTCGACCGCCGGCCAGGGCAGCCTGTTCCGCATCTACCTGCCCCTGACCCTGGCCGTCACCCAGGCGGTGCTGGTCCGGTCGGGCAGCCGCAGCTACGCCATTCCCTCCGCGATGGTCGAGCAGGTGGGCGAACTCAAGCCCGAGGCCATCGGAAAAATCCGCGCCGATGGCGGCACCGACTGGCTGGGCAACCACTACCCCTGGCATTACCTGCCGCGCCTTCTCGGCGACGGCCAGGCCGGACCTCCGCCGCAGCGCCGGCACTGGCTGCTGCTGCTCAAGGCCGGCAGCCGGCGCATCGCGCTCGAAGTGGACGGCCTGGCCGGCAACCAGGAAATCGTCATCAAGAACATCGGCCCGCAACTCGCGCGGATGGTCGGCATTGACGGCGCCACGGTGCTTGCCGACGGCGAAATCGTCCTGATCGTCAACCCCGTCGCCCTGGCCGGCCGCGAATCCGGAACGGCGATTCCCGCCGCTCCCCTTGCGGCCGCCGCGCCGGCCGCCCCCTCCGCCGGAACGGTCATGGTGGTGGACGACTCCCTCACGGTGCGCAAGATCGCCGGGCGGCTGCTGGCCCGCGAGGGTTATCGGGTGATCACCGCCAAGGACGGCGTCGACGCCCTGGAGCAACTGCTGGACACGGTGCCCGACGTCATGCTGGTGGACATCGAGATGCCGCGCATGGACGGCTTCGACCTCACCCGCAACATCCGCATCGATCCGCGCCTCAAGGACGTGCCGATCATCATGATCACCTCGCGCATCGCCGACAAGCATCGCAGCTACGCACGGGAAATCGGCGTCAACCACTACCTCGGCAAGCCCTACGACGAGGACGAACTGCTCGGCCTGGTCGCAGGCTATGCCAGGAAGCCGTCCTGATTATGCGCACCCGCCCGGTTCGTCCGCATGCGGAAACTGCCAGGCGGCGAGCACGTAGAGAGACGCCGCCAGCAGCACCACCACCGAGTGGCCCCAGTGGATCGCCAGCAGCGTCGAGAGCAGCGCCGCCACCACCGAGGCGAATCCGTTGATGCCCCAGGCCCACGGCACCAGCGCTTCGGCGCGGGCGGCGAGCACGGCGAGCCCCAGCGGGAAGGGCAGGCCGAGGCAGAAGGCGAGTGGCGCGACGAGCAGCAGGGTCAGAAGCATCTTCCACCCCAGGGCGATGCCCATCAGCGCCGCGAGCAGCGGCGGCAGCGCGACGACGTAGAACAGGGCGATCGAGGCAATGGCGGCGAAGGGCCAGCGGGCAGAGGGTCGCAGCCGCGCCGAGAAGCGCGCTCCCGCCCCGGCGAAGATGAGAAAGGCCGCCAGCACCACGGCCGCCGCATAGAGCGGATGACTGAGGAACAGCGTGAAGCGCTGCAGGAAGGGAATCTCGATCGCCATGAAGCCCAGCCCCAGCGCGAGAAAGTATGTGGCCACGCGCCGGCGCAGCGCCGGCGCCGCTGCCGCGAAGGCCTGGCGCGTTTGCCCGAGCGCCAGCGGCAACAGGATCAGCAGCAGGCTTACCGTCACCGCCTGCAGCAGCGCCATCACCAGCACCGGGTAGCCCCAATCCAGCGGCGGTAGCCCGCCGCGCGAGCGCAGATCCAGCAGCTCGGGCAGAGTGCGCCACTTGAAGAAATGGAAGAAATAGGGCCGGTCGTCCGTGGTCGGCGTGAGATCGAACTTGTAGCGGTCGATGAACTCCGCGCGGCCGGGGCCGAGCAGCGCCTGGGCGCCGGCGAAGAAGTCGTCGCGCGCAAGCGCGTTGAAGACGTTGGCCTGCGCCGCGACGATGCCGGGAACATGCACGGTGTCGAACGCGCGCTGGCGCGAGAAGTCGCGGATCGCGGCGATCTCGGCCGGCGCGAACGCGTCGTTCTTCACCAAAAGCGTGGTCGTATTCCAGCCGCGGATCATGGCCAGCGACCGGCCCGGCGCGGTCGCGCCGCGGCGCTCCAGCGCGGCGGCCGCGGTGACGAAGAGCCGCAGGCTGTCGCGCGGCGGCAGCGAAACCCAGCGCGTGAATGCGAGCAGCCCGCCGGGAGCCAGTCGCCGCAGGTAGCCGTCCAGCGCCTCGACGGTATAGAGATGGCTCTCCAGCAGCGAGCCGAGTCCCGCCGCGCTGGCGCCGAAAGCGTCGAGCAGCGCCACCTGGATCAAGTCGTACTGCGCCGTGTCGGCCGCGACGAAACCGCGCGCTTCGGCGATGTGCAGCCGCACGCCGGACGCGCTGTAAGGCCGGCCGGAGAAGTCCGCGAGGTCCTTTTGAACCATCGCCGCCACCTGCGCGTCGAGTTCCACGGCATCCACCCGCCGCGCGCCGTGCACCAGCGCCTGCAGCACGTCGCCGCCGGCGCCGGCGCCGAGCACCAGCACGCGCGGCCGATCCAATAGCCGGTAAGGAAGGGCCGAGGTCGTGTCGGCCAGGTAGGCGAGCGGCGCCATGCTGCCGTCGAAGCGCGTGACGGCGCCGGCGGCCTGGCCGTCCACGAACAGCGCAAGCTGCGGCGGTGGCCCGGCGGCGGCGTTGAGCGAGAGCCCCGGCGCATGGTGCAGCGGCGCCAGCGGGCTTGTCACCGCCGTCACCACGCCCAGCGGGCTGATGCGCTGCGCCACGACGCGGGCATCCTTGACGCGCAGGGCCTGCCGCAGGTCCTTGTAGTCCGATGCCACGAGCTCGAGCGCCTGTGCCGGCAGCAGCCAGAGTGCGGCCAGCGCAGCGCACGCGAACGCCGCGGCCCAGCGTTTCGCCGCGGGCCATGCCGCCAGCGCCGCCGCCGCAAGGCCGAGCGCGCAGATGGCGCGCAGCGCATCGGCGGGATGCAGGAAAAACAGCGCGCCCAGCAATCCCAGGCTGCCCAGCCCCGCGCCGAAGATGTCGGCGCCATATAGCCGCGGGATATGCGCGCCGAAGCCGGAGTAGGCGATGCACAGCGCCGTGGCGGCGCAGAAGAAGGGAATGAACAGCAGCAGGTAGATGGCGGCAAGACCGAGGAACTGCCCGGAGTTCCACGCGATCTCGAGGGCGTTGAAGGGAACGCGCTCGGCAACGGCGAAGCACGCCACGGCGGCCACGGCGAAAGCGGCGGCGGCCAGGCTGAAGCTGTGGGGGTAGCCCGCCAGCAGCCGGCGCCGCGCCAGGGTGACGAAGGTGCCGGCCGCGCCGATGCCCAGCAGCGCGACGCTGATGGCGAGGTAGGCGAAATGATGCCACTGGATGATGGCGAACAGCCGCAGCAACAGCACCTCGTAGCCCAACGCGGCGGCGGAGAGCGCGGCGACGGCGGCGAGTGGCGGTCGCTGATCCATCGATGCGGGGTTGTCGGTCGTGGCCGCCTCAGTGGCCACCCGTGAGCGGCACGAATTGGACCGGCATCATCTGCCGCGCTGTCACCGAACCGTCCTCGCGCTTCTCCACCAGCAACAACTGCTGGGTTTGAAAAGGCAGGCCGATGGGGATCACCATGCGCCCGCCGGGCTTGAGCTGGCGCACCAGCGGCGGCGGCACATGGCTGGCGGCGGCGGTCACCACGATGACGTCGAATGGCCCCCGCTCTGGCCAGCCGTGGTAGCCGTCGCCGATCTTCGTCGCAACGCCGGCGTAGCCCAGCCGCCGCAGCCGATCGTCGGCCGCCAGGGCCAGGGGTTCCACGATCTCGATCGATGAGACCTTCGCCCCCAGCTCGGCCAGCACCGCGGCTTGGTAGCCGGAACCGGTGCCGATCTCCAGCGCCTTGTCGCCGGCGCCGACTTTTGCGTAATCGCTCATCACCGCGACGATGTAGGGCTGGGAGATGGTCTGGCCGTGACCGATGGGCAGCGGCCGGTTGTCATAGGCATGGGAACGCAGCAAGGGCGACACGAACTCCTGGCGCGGCACGCGGCCGAGCACGCCCAGCACGCGGGGATCGATCGCCTCCCTCCCCATGCCGGCGCCGAAGGCACGTGCCATCGACGCGACCTCCTCGACCATCGCCCGGCGTTCCCCGGCCATGTCCGCCGCGGGCGCCGTCCCACCGGTCAGGCACAGCAGCGCCGCCAGCCAGAGCGGAAGCGGCGCGGAAATCCGTCGTGGGAACGCTCGATACGGTGGAACTTCCTTCCCTCCTTTTCCAAGACCGGCTCCGAAATCCGGAGCCCACCCGCACGCCCTTTGTAGATCATTTCCAGCACAATGGTAAGCACCCGGCCGGACAGGACGGGGCAATTCCGGATTGGAGCCATGCATGAACGATCGAATTCGCAATTTGCTGGGCCAGATGGCCGCCATCGAGGAGGAACTGCGCCTTGCGCTCCGCGAACAGGAAAGCGGCCTGCTCTTCCAGATCAAGGGGAAACGCATTGAATTCGAACAGTCCATCAGGGAGACGCATCGCCGGCTGAAGATGGGATTCTTCCGCTGGCTCGTGACCAACCGGCCGCAAAACCTGCTCACCGGCCCGATCATCTACGGCATGATCGTCCCGCTGGTCGTTCTCGATATTTCCGTCACCCTCTACCAGGCGGCGTGTTTCCCGATTTACGGGGTCGAGAAGGCGCGGCGCGGCGACCACATCGTGCTGGACCGACAGCATCTCGAATACCTGAATTTCATCGAGAAGTTCCATTGCACCTATTGCGCTTACGCGAGCGGACTGATCGCCTATATCGCCGAGATCGTCGCGCGCACCGAGGAATATTTCTGCCCGATCAAGCACGCGCGCAAGATGCTCGGCACCCATTCGCGCTATGCCCGCTTCCTGGACTACGGGGACGCCGCGGACTACGAGGCCAGGCTCGAAGCGTTCCGTACCGCGCTCGGGGGTAAGAAGTGAATTAGAATGTCGCCGTGGCAGCCACGACCGTCAATCTCGCCAACCACTTCCTGATCGCCATGCCCGCCATGGCCGATCCGAATTTTTCCCGCACCCTGACTTACGTCTGCGAGCACAACGCCGATGGGGCGCTGGGCATCATCGTCAACCGACCCATCGACATGAACCTTGCCGGCCTGTTCGAGCGGGTCGACATCCGGATGCAGCCGGGCGTGCCGGAATCCCTGCTTTCGGGCATGCCGGTCTATTTCGGCGGGCCCGTGCAGACGGATCGCGGCTTCGTGCTGCATCGCCCGACGGGCGGCTGGCAGTCGACGCTCAGGGTGACCGACGAGATCGGCCTGACCAGTTCCCGCGACATTCTCCAGTCGATGGGCGAACGCGGCGAACCGAGCGAGGTACTGATCACGCTGGGCTATGCCGGCTGGACGGCCGGCCAGATCGAGTGGGAGCTATCCCAGAACGCCTGGCTCACCGTCGACGCCGATCCCCAGATCATGTTCGAGCTGCCGCCCGAAGAGCGCCTGCCCGCGGCGATGCAGCTCCTGGGCGTCGATTTCGCCAACCTTTCCGATATCGCAGGCCATGCATGAAGGCACGGTGCTCGCCTTCGATTTCGGCACCCGGCGCATCGGCGTCGCCGTCGGCGAAATGATGCTGGCGCATGCACGTCCTCTGACGGTCATCGACGCCGAGGCCAACGACGCCCGCTTCGGCGCCATCGGCCGACTGGTCGGCGAATGGCAGCCGAGGCGACTGGTCGTCGGCCTGCCTGTCCATCCCGACGGCGCGGAACATGAAATGACCGCCCGCTGCCGCCGCTTCGCCCGCCAGCTTGAAGGCCGCTTCCGGCTGCCCGTCGAGCTTGTCGACGAGCGCTATTCCTCCTGCGGCCTGTCCGCGGAAAACATCGACGCCGAGGCCGCCGCGGTCATCCTGCAGGCGTGGTTCGACAAGACATGAACCCGCAACTGACCTCGAACGGCGAGCTCCAGCATCTGCTGACCCTGGAAGGCCTGCCGCGCGAAACGCTCCACAGCATCCTCGACCGCGCCGCGCCCTTCACGGAGATCGCCGCGCAGGACGTCAAGAAGGTACCGCTGCTGCACGGCAAGAGCGTGTTCAACCTCTTCTTCGAGAACTCGACGCGCACGCGCACCACCTTCGAGATCGCGGCAAAGCGGCTGTCGGCCGACGTCATCAACCTCAACATCAACACCTCCAGCGCCGCCAAGGGCGAGACCCTGCTCGACACGGTGGACAACCTCTCGGCCATGCAGGCCGACATGTTCGTCGTGCGCCACGCGCAGAGCGGCGCCCCCTTCCTCATCGCCCGGCACCTCGCCGCCACCGGCCGCAGTCACATCCACGTGGTCAATGCCGGCGACGGCCGCCATGCCCACCCGACCCAGGGCCTGCTGGACATGTACACCATCCGGCACTACAAGCGCGACTTCACGAACCTGACGGTGGCCATCGTCGGCGACATCCTCCATTCGCGCGTCGCTCGCTCGCAGATCCACGCGCTATCCACCCTCGGCGTGCCGGAGATCCGGCTCGTCGGCCCCAAGACCCTGCTGCCCAGCCAGGCCGAACGGATGGCCGGCGAGAAGGCGGCCGCGCGCCTGCGCGTCTGCCACGACCTCTCCGAGGGCCTGCGCGGCGCCGACGTGGTGATGATGCTGCGCCTCCAGAACGAGCGCATGGACGGCGCGCTGCTGCCCAGCACGCAGGAATACTTCAAGTCCTGGGGGCTCACGTCCGAGAAACTCTCGCTCGCCAAGCCCGACGCCATCGTCATGCACCCCGGCCCGATGAACCGCGGCGTCGAGATCGACTCGGCCGTGGCCGACGGCGGCCAGGCCGTGATCCTGCCACAGGTCACCTTCGGCATCGCCGTGCGGATGGCCGTCATGTCGATGCTGGCGGGAGGCTGAACATGCGCATCCACATCCGGAACGGCCACGTCATCGATCCCGCATGCGGCGTCGATCGGCCCGCCGATGTCTTCATCGCCGGGGGCCGCATCGTCGGCGTCGGCGGCACGGCGCCGGCCGGCTTCGCGGCCGAGGGCGTCATCGATGCGTCGGACTGCGTCGTCTGCCCCGGCCTCGTCGACCTCTCGGCGCGGCTGCGCGAGCCGGGCTTCGAATACCGGGCGACGCTGGAGTCCGAGATGGCGGCGGCGGCGGCCGGCGGCGTCACCAGCCTCGCCTGCCCGCCGGACACCGACCCGCCGCTGGATGAGCCTGGGCTGGTCGAAATGCTTAAGTACCGGGCGCGCCTGCCCGCTCATTTGCCGGCCTACGCCCACGTCTATCCGGTCGGCGCGCTCACGGTCGGGCTGAACGGCAAGCGGCTGACGGAAATGGCCGAACTGGCCGAGGCCGGCTGCATCGCCTTCGGCCAGGCGAACACGGCCGTCACGGACACCCAGGTGCTCGCACGGGCCATGCAGTACGCCGCCACGTTCGGCTTCCCGGTCTGGCTCCAGGCGCAGGACCCGCACTTGGCCAAGGGCGGCGTCGCCCACGACGGCGAGGTCGCCGCCCGCCTGGGGCTCACCGGCATTCCCGTGGTGGCGGAAACCATCGCGCTCGCCACCCTGCTGCACCTGGCGCGCGAAACCGGCGTCCGGCTCCACGTGACGCGCATCTCGTCGGCCGCCGGCGTCGAGACGATCCGGGCGGCGCGCGCCGCCGGCATCGACGTCACCTGCGACGTGGCCGTCCATCACCTGCACCTGTGCGAGCAGGACATCGGCTACTTCGACGCCCAGATGCGGCTCGATCCGCCGGCGCGCGCCGCGGCCGACCGCGACGCTCTGCGCGCGGGCCTGGCGGACGGCGCCATCGACGCGCTCTGCTCGGATCACGCCCCGGTGGACGACGACCACAAGCAGCTGCCCTTCGCGCAAGCCGAAGTCGGCGCCACGGGGCTCGAACTCCTGCTGCCGTTGACGCTCAAGTGGGCCGCGGAAATGAAGCTGCCGCTGGCCCGGGCGCTCGCGCGCATCACCTCGGACCCGGCCCGCATCATGAACCTCCCGATCGGCACGCTCAGTCCGGGGGCCGGCGCGGATGTCTGCGTGTTCGATCCGAAGGCAACCGTCCGCATCGCGCGCGAAACCCTGAAGAGCCAGGGCCGGAACACGCCCTTCCTGGGCCAAGAACTGCCGGGGCGCGTGCGCTATACGCTGATCGAAGGCCACCTGGCCTACGACGGCGCCTTCGGCTGAAGCCGCGCGCGAACCTCTTCGGCCGACAGCCCGAAGATCCGGACGCGCTTGGCGCGCGAAGCTTCGCCGCTCGCCAGTTCCACCGCCGACCGGCCGGCGCCGACTTTCTTCGCGATGAATTCCAGCAGCGCCGCATTGGCCTTGCCGTCGACCGGCGGCGCGGCCAGCCGTATCTTCAGCGCATCGCCATGAAGTCCGACGATCTCGGTCTTCTTCGCGCCCGGCTGGATGTGGAGCGAGAGGACGGCGCCATCGCCATCCGGCCGAACCCAGGTCACCGTCCGATCCAGGGCAGCAGGCCGAAGCGCAGGCTGCCCGCCACGATCAGCAGCACCTGCAACAGCAGCAGCAGCGCCAGCGGCGAGAGGTCGACGCCGCCGATGGGCGGGATGAGCCGCCGGAAGGGTCGCAGCAGCGGTCGCGACAGGGCGTCGAACAGCGGCGCCAGCGGCGCGTAGGGGTTGATCCAGGAGAGCAGCGCCGAGACGATGACGATGCCCATCGCCAGGTAAAGCGCCAGGCGCGCGATCTCCACCAGCGCCGCCAACGCGAGCGAGCCCGCGGTTGCGGGCGACAGGGCGTCCGCAACGCCGGACAGCGCGGCAGCAAGACCGAGCCAGGCGAACTGACCGAGCCAGGCCAGCAGCAGGCTGGCGAGGTCGAGGCCGAACAGGCCCGGAACCGCCTTGCGCGCGGGCCGCACGGCCCAGTCGGTGACGGCGATGACGAATTGCCCGACAGGATTCCGGAACGACACCCGCGCCCATTGAAGGACAAAGCGGACCAGCAGGACCAGGCAGAAGAGGTCGACGACGGTGCCGACGACCAGGGAAAGTATCTGGGCCAGCATTAGTCTTTACCCAACAACTCGCACAACTCCCGGCCGCGCGCATCGGCGGCGCGCACACCGCGCTCGATGGCCGCACGGATGCCGTCGGCGTCGAAGCAGTCGAGCGCGGCGGCGGTCGTGCCGCCCTTCGAAGTGACGCGCTGCCGCAGCACGGCGACCGACTCCTGGCTCTGCTCCGCCAGCCGCGCGGCGCCGAGGAAGGTCTCGATGGCCAGCAACCGGGCCTCGTCCGCCGTGAAGCCCAGGCCGCGAGCCGACGCCTCCAGCGCCTCGATGAAATAGAAGACATAGGCCGGCCCGCTACCGGAAACGGCCGTCACCGCATCCATCTTCGCCTCGTCTCCGATCCAGAGGGTGCGGCCGACGGCGCCGAGGATCTTCTCGGCGGTCTCGCGGCCCTCGCGGTCTACGCTCGGATCGGCGTACAAGCCCGTCATGCCCGCGCCGATCAGGGCCGGCGTGTTGGGCATGGTGCGCACCAGCTTCCGGTAGCCGCCCGATTTGCCGCCCAGCCAGCGGCCGATGTCGGCCAGGCGCAGGCCGGCGGCGATGCTGATGACCAGCTGGCCGGAAAGCTGGCCGGCGAAGGCGGCGACGGCTTCGCGCATCTGCTGCGGCTTGACGGCCAGCACCAGCACCTCGCAATTCAACGCCGCCGCATCCGCCGCCGGCGCGCAGCGGATACCGAAGGACTCGGTCAGCCGCTCGCGCGCCGCCTCGACCGGCTCCACCACCTGGATGCCGGCCGCGGAGTAGCCATGCTTCTTCAGCCCGCCGATGAGGGCGGCCGCCATGTTGCCGCCGCCGATGAACGTGATCTTCATGTCCGCGATGTCTCCTTCCGGATGGGTCTGTTCGTGTCCTTCGTCGACACGGTTTCCTTGGGTGGCACGGCGCGCACCACCCAGGGCGTCCCGGTCTGCTCGGCCAGTCGCTTCGCACGCTCGGCAGCGCGCATGAGGGCGGCGGGCGCGGCCTGCATGTCGGGATCGTTCAGATGGGAAACGGGTGTGATCATGTGCATCATCCTTCTGCAATCAAAAGGGGCGGGGTGCCGGCGTTATCGTAGTGCTGCCAGAAATCCGCCAACGGCTTGTAGCAGCCATTGAACAGCCGGATACCCGCCGAGAAGCGCCGCCGTACCGTGGCCTCAGGAACATTATGCCCGCCCTGCGCGACACGTGCGGCAACGAGCCTCTCCATGTAGTGACTTACGTCTGGCAATGGTCCCGCCCAGCCAGTAACTCCGCAATCACGATAATTGCAGGTCGTGCCTCTTGTGGAGCCTTGCGAAGTAGTTGAATGACCCTCCACTCATCGTTCGTCAGGCGCAAACCGACGCTGTTGTCACGATCAAGCCATCCAACCGGCAAGTCGTGAGACAGCTCGATCTGACGTGCCTGTATGTCAGTCAGTATTGCCTTACCCCTCTCTATGTTGCTGCATTGGGATGAACTGAATGCGGAGGGACCGAGGCTGGAAAAGGAACAGAAATCTCTCTGGTGTTTGTTTGCATGGGTGCGCAACAGGCGCAGGTTCTCCGGTCGACGCGTCTTGTCCAAGTTGATCGTGCCTGCAATGTCACGCATCCCCTGCAGAATTGATTGCTTCGACTCCTCCCATCGCTTCCTGGCAGCACCATACTTGTCCTTGACGGCGGCATCGTTGTCCTGTTGTGTTTCACACTGTTGTTCCATGATGATTTGTCATCTCCTTCAGGTAGTTATTGCCCCACCTTCCCAACCAACCGCTGCCTCGCCAGTTCGATGGACTGGTGCAGCTTGGCCTGGAGGACTTCGCGCGGCGGCAGCAGCGTCAGGTATTCGGCGACGCGGATGTTGCTGTGGTGCAGTTGCAGGAGTTCGACGTGTTCCTCGCTCTTTCCGGCGCACAGGATCAGGCCGATGGGCGCCGATTCGCCCTCGACCCGCTCGTGTTTCTCCAGGTAGCGCAGGTAAAGCTCCATCTGCCCCTTAAACGCCGCCTCGAAGTCGCCGATCTTGAGGTCGATGGCGACCAGGCAGCGCAGGCGGCGGTGGTAGAACAGCAGGTCGATGTAATAGTCGCGGTTGTCGATGGCGATGCGCTTCTGGCGGGCGAGGAAGGCGAAGTCGCTGCCCAGCTCGATGATGAAGCGTTGCAGGTCGGCCAGGATCGCCGATTCCAGGTCGCGTTCGGCGTAGGTGTCGGCGAGGCCGAGGAAATCGAGCACGTAGGGATCGCGGAAGGCGATGTCGGGCGAGAGGCGACCTTCCTCGCGCAGGACTGTCAGGTCGGCGCGGATGGTTTCCTCAGGCTTCCGGGAGATCGCGGTGCGCTCGTAGAGCATGGACTGGATACGCTCCTGCAACTGGCGCACCGCCCAGCGTTCCAGGCGGCAGACCTCGATGTAGAAGTCGCGCTTGAGCGGGTCGTCAATGAACATGACCGACCGGATATGGGACCACGACAATTCTCTACACAGCGTGTAGAGAATCTGCTCGTCCGGAAACGCCTGTTCCAGCCGCATGCAGTGGCGAAGATGTTTCTCGCCCCATCCGCGACCGTATTCCGCCATGAGTTGGGCGGCTGCCATCGCCACCACCTGCTTGCCGTATTCCGCCCGTTCGCCACGTAGAACCTCATCGTTGATGCGGCGTCCGACGTGCCAATAAAGCAGGGTCAGTTCGGCATTGACAGCCGTGGCGACGCGCTGGCGGGCGCCGTCAATCAACCGGCGCAGGTCGGAAAGCAGCGATGCCGTCAGCGTGGCGGCGGCTACGGCATCAGGTTTGCGGTTCGCTTCCACGTATTCCCCTTCACAGGATGTCCAGATCGTCCAACTGCTTACGGTATGCCCCTTCGTCGGGATGCCCCGGTACCCACCGGTCCTCGACGTAACAGTTCAGACCCGCCAGGTCGACATCCTTGAAGAGCGTGTCATCCCAGTAAATGCGGTAGATGCTCTCGTTATCCTCAGCCAGCCAGTCACGGGCGGCCCAGAAGGGGTTGATGGATTCCTCGATTGGATAGAAGGAATCCTCGAAGAACGATGCACCCCGGTAGTCCTTCATAAGCTGACTTTTCCATGCCGCGCCGAGCCCCAGAAACCGGTCGAAAATCTTCGGGGACGCGGCAAGTAACAGAAGCAGACGATTCAAAAACGCATCGCGGACAATGCGCTTCCGGGCGCAGACGTCACTCATCCGCTCGACCAGATCGGATCGCAGAACAAAGGTTACGAGCTTCTTGTCTGGCAGCAGGTCGAACTTTCGGGCAACGAATGCGCGGGCCGCCTCCGAATTTGCCACAGCCACTTCCTTATCCAGACAGTCGAGTTCGACTTCCAGGATCCGGCTGAGGTAAGCGTCTCTCCGCAGGCAGGCGGCGGTCATTTTCACTTCCAGCTTGTCGAGAATCGGTCGCCAAACCTTTACTGCTACTTTTTGAGCGGTTACTTCTGTTGCTGGCGCTTCCATGATGACTCCCCGCACATGATCGAGTCGCCATGATAGTTGTGCAATTGCAATTTGTCAATATTTGCGTTGCCATTCAGCAATGCTGCGCCCTCTCATAAAACCCCACTCCCACGCGCCGGATACGGTCGAGCACGTCGGCGTCGGTAATGTCGGCGCGCAGTGACAGATCAACGGCTTCCTGCAATTGCAGAAATGCCTGCGAGAAGTGATCGAGCCGCCGGATCCAGCGGATGTCCGGCGCATTCATTCTCGCTCCCCGAAAATTGCCGTGCCCACGCGCACGATGGTCGCGCCTTCCATTATCGCCGCTTCGAGATCGTGGGACATGCCCATCGACAGCGTGTCGAGGCCGAGACCGTCACCGTTGATCGCGTCGCGCAGTTCGCGCAACGCCGCGAAGCGCCGTCTCGCAGCGGCTGACTCTTCCGTCGGTTCGGGAATCGCCATCAGCCCGCGCAGCCTCAGGTTCGGCAGACCGGCGACCGCCCGGCACAGGCCGGCGGCCTCCGAGGGCGCACAGCCGGCCTTGCTCGCCTCGCCCGAGAGGTTGACCTCGACGCATACGTTGAGCGGCGGGCGGTCCGCCGGCCGCTGCGCGGAAAGCCGCTCGGCGATCTTCAGGCGGTCCACGCCATGCACCCAGTCGAAGGATTCCGCCACTGGCCGCGTTTTGTTGCTTTGCAGGGGGCCGATGAAGTGCCATTCGAGATCGAGGTCGGAAAGTTCGCCGATCTTGGCCACGGCCTCCTGCACGTAGCTCTCGCCGAAGGCGCGCTGGCCGCAGGCGGCCGCCTCGCGCAGCGAGTGCGCCGGCCAGGTCTTGCCGACGGCGAGCAGGAGGACCTCCGCAGGATCGCGTCCGGACGCCGCGCAGGCCGCGGCGATGCGAACCCCGATAACTTGCAGGTTGGCGCAAATTGATGTCATATAGCGGCTTCAGTATACCCAAGCCGTCCGGGGGAAGGCATTCATGGACATCACGGAACTGCTGGCTTTCGTCGTCAAGAACAAGGCCTCCGACCTGCACCTCTCGTCCGGCCTGCCACCGATGATCCGCCAGCATGGCGACATCCGGCGCATCAACCTGCCGTCCCTGGAGCACAAGGACGTGCACGCCATGGTGTACGACATCATGAACGACGGCCAGCGCAAGCACTACGAGGAGAATCTGGAGTGCGACTTCTCCTTCGCCATCCCCAATCTGGCGCGCTTCCGGGTTAATGCCTTCGTCCAGCACCGCGGCGCCGGCGCCGTGTTCCGGACCATTCCGTCGAAGGTGCTGACGCTGGAGCAACTCAACTGCCCGAAGATCTTCAAGGAAATCGCCCACCAGCCGCGCGGCGTCGTGCTGGTGACCGGCCCGACCGGCTCCGGCAAGTCGACGACGCTGGCGGCCATGATCGACGACATCAACGAGAACGACATGGGCCACATCCTCACCGTCGAGGATCCGATCGAATTCGTCCATGAATCCAAGAAGTGCCTGATCAACCAGCGCGAGGTCGGCCCGCACACGCTGTCCTTCGCCAACGCCCTGCGCTCCGCCCTGCGCGAGGACCCGGACATCATCCTGGTCGGCGAAATGCGCGACCTGGAAACGATCCGCCTGGCGCTCACCGCCGCCGAGACCGGCCACCTGGTGTTCGGCACCCTGCACACCTCGTCGGCGGCCAAGACCATCGACCGGATCATCGACGTCTTTCCGGCGGCGGAAAAGGAAATGGTGCGGGCGATGCTTTCGGAATCCCTCAAGGCGGTGATTTCGCAGACCCTGCTGAAGACCAAGGACGGATCGGGCCGCGTCGCCGCGCACGAGATCATGATCGGCACGCCGGCCATCCGCAACCTGATCCGCGAGGCCAAGGTCGCCCAGATGTACTCGGCCATCCAGACCGGCCAGAGCATCGGCATGCAGACGCTCGACCAGAATCTTCAGGATCTGGTCAAGCGCAACATCGTTTCGTCCGCCGAGGCGCGCAACAAGGCGGCGAACAAGGATGCCTTCCCGGGCTGAGGACCATCATGGAAAGAGACGAAGGCCTGAAGTTCATGTACCAGCTTCTGACCATGATGGTCCAGAAGAAGGGGTCCGACCTGTTCATCACCGCCGGCTTTCCGCCGGCCATCAAGGTCGACGGGAAGGTGACGCCGGCCACCACCCAGGTGCTGAGCCCCCAGCACACCATGGAACTGGCCCGCGCCATCATGAACGACCGCCAGGCGGCCGACTTCGAGGCCACGAAGGAGTGCAACTTCGCCATCAATCCGGCCGGCATCGGCCGCTTCCGGGTCAATGCCTTTGTCCAGCAGGCCCGGGTGGGACTGGTGCTGCGCACCATCAACACCAAGATACCGAACTTCGAGGAACTCAGCCTGCCGCCGGTGCTGAAGGACGTGGCCATGACCAAGCGAGGCCTGGTGCTGTTCGTCGGCGGCACCGGTTCAGGCAAATCCACCTCGCTGGCGGCGATGATCGGCTACCGCAACGAGAACAGCTACGGCCACATCATCACCATCGAGGACCCCGTCGAATACGTGCACGAGCACAGGAACTGCATCATCACCCAGCGCGAGGTCGGCGTCGACACGGACAGCTGGGAGATGGCGCTGAAGAACACGCTACGGCAGGCGCCCGACGTGATCCTGATCGGCGAGATCCGCGACCGCGAGACCATGGAGCACGCCATCGCATTCGCCGAGACCGGCCACCTGTGCATGGGTACGCTGCACGCCAACTCGACCAACCAGGCCCTCGACCGCATCATCAACTTCTTCCCCGAGGAGCGCCGGCCCCAGCTCCTCATGGACCTGTCCCTGAACGTGCGCGGCCTCGTCTCCCAGCGCCTGATCCCGAAGAAGGACAGCAAGGGCCGCGTCGCCGCGATGGAAATCATGCTCAACTCCCCGCTGATCTCCGACCTCATCTTCAAGGGCGAGGTTCACGAGATCAAGGAGATCATGAAGAAGTCGCGCGAGCTGGGTATGCAGACCTTCGACCAGGCGCTCTTCGACCTGTACGAGGCCGACCAGATCAGCTACGAGGACGCCCTGCGCAACGCAGACTCCGTGAACGACCTGCGCCTGCAGATCAAGCTGCACGGCAAGGAATCGAAGGACCGCGACCTCACCGCCGGCATCCAGCACCTCGATATCGTCTAGTTAGCGGTTGTTGCCAGCCACCATGCGGAATCCGTAGAGGCGGCACTCCAGCGGGCCGTTGAACAGCGGGATTTTCCGGTTCACCTTCAAACCGACGAGCTTGGGCAGGCGCTGGTCGGCCGAGAGGAACCAGCAGTCCCAGCCGGCGAAATGCTTCTTCAGGGCGTCGCCCAGGCACGGATAGAAGGCGGCCAGTTCGTCCGCCTCGGAGAGCCGCTCGCCGTAGGGCGGATTGGCTACCAGGATGCCTTCGGGCGCGGGCGCCGTTCGCGTGAGCAAATCGGCCCGGTCGATCCGGATGAGGTCGTCCACCCCGGCGTGCGCGAGATTCTGGCAAGTCCGCGCCACGGCGTCCGAATCCATGTCGGAACCCCAGATCGGCAACGTCCGGGCATCCACCCTTCGCTCGGCCGCTTCGCGCCTGAGCCGTTGCCAGAGCGCCGCGTCAAACCCCGCCAGCCGTTCGAAACCGAAGCCGCCCGCGTCCCGCGAGAGGCCCGGCGCATCGGAGAGGCTCATTTGCGCAGCCTCCAGCAGGAAGGTGCCGGAACCGCACATCGGGTCGAGCAGCGGGATGCCCGGCTTCCAGCCGGCCAGCCGCAGGATGCCGGCCGCGAGGTTTTCCTTGAGCGGCGCGCCGACCCGGGCGACCTTGTGGCCGCGGATGTAAAGCGGCTCGCCGGAGGTGTCGAGATAGAGCGTCGCCGTCTTGTCGGTGACGAAGAGGTGGATGCGGACATCGGGGTTTTTCGTGTCCACGTTCGGGCGACGGCCGGTATCGGCACGGAAGCGGTCGCAGACGGCGTCCTTGACGCGCAGCGTGACGAATTCAAGGCTCTTGAGCGGCGATCGGGTTGCCGTGACGTAGATACGGATTGTCCGCTCCACCGGGAAATACCGGGACCAGTCGATGTCCAGCGCGAGCTTGTAGAGATCGTCCTCGCTGCCATAGTCAGCCGCCGCGAGACGGCGCAGCACGCGCGTGGCGATGCGAGATTCGAGATTGACCCGGTAGCAGGTCTCCCGGCTGCCGGAAAACGCCGCGCCGCCCGGCACGATGCGGATGTCGGCGGCGCCGGCGGCGGCCAGGTCTTCCGCCAGCAGCGGCTCCAGCCCGCGCGGGCAGGGGGAGAAAAATCGTTCGGTCAAAACGGCTTCACCACGGCGAGGATCGCGATGGCCAGCAGCAACAGGACCGGCAGCTCGTTGAACACGCGATACCAGACATGCGATCGCGCATTGCGGCCGGCGTCAAAATCGCGGAGCAGCCTTCCGCAGAAGAAGTGGTAGCCGAGCAGCAGCGCAACCAGCACCGTCTTGGCGTAGAGCCAACCTCCGGAGAAGTCGAAGCCGAACCATAGCCAGACGCCGAAAGCGATGGCCAGCAGCCCGATGGGGGTGACAAACCCGTAGAGCTTGCGCGCCATCAGCAGCAATCGCTCGCGCTCGGGCGCGCTGTCGGCGGGAACCATCGCCAGGTTCACGAAAATACGCGGCAGGTAGAACAGGCCGGCAAACCAGCTGACGAAGAAGAAGATATGGAATGTTTTCACCCACAACATGACCGGGCCCCCAGTGCATCGGCAATGCCTCCGTCCACCGTGGGGTGGCGCAGGCGCAGTTTCAATTCGCGCTTCATCCGCCCATTATCCAGCCGGCGCGATTCGCCCATGAACGAAACCTGCGCGGGCGTCAGGCGCCGCACCGCTTCGTCGCGGCCGACTCTTGGCGGCCGCGGCAGTCCGAAGGCGTCGGCGAGTTTGTCGAACCAGTCGCCCATGGCCAGGGCGCTGTCGTCGCTGACGTTGTAGGCGCGGTTGGCGCGGCCGCGCCGCAGGGCCGCCAGGCAGGCCCGCGCGAGATCGGCGGCGTGGATGTGGTTGGTGAAAACGTCTTCCTCCGCGCGCAGCACCGGCAGGCCCTTCCGCAGGCGTTCGAGGGGCAGCCGGTCTGCGGCATAGATGCCGGGCGCCCGCAGGATGGAAACGCGACAGCGGGAATCGGCGCCGAAACGGCGCAGCAGATGCTCCGCCGCCGCGCGCCGCCGCGCGCGCGGCGTGGCCGGCCGCGGAGCGCGGGTTTCGGCGACCCGCTCGCCTTTGCTATCGCCATAGACGCCACTGGTGCTGATATAGACAAGGCGGCGTGGTAGACTGCCCCGGCGTAGTACGGCGAGCAGCCGGCGCGTGCGCGGGTCGCCACCCGCGGCATCTGCGGGCGGCGCGGCGTGGAGCACGGCGTGGGCCAGTCCGGCCAGCCTGCGAAGCGTCGCCGGGCAATCGAGGTCGCCGGGAATCTGCGTCACGCCCAGCGCGGCGAGGCCGGCGTCCCGTTCGCGCACCAGGGCATAGACGCGCCACCGGCGCATGAGGACGGGGAGGGCGCGGCGCACGACGTCGCCGCAGCCGATAATCAACAATCTTTGCACCGGACGATTATCTCATGGCCGACAGGATACCCTCCCGATGAGCACCGGCGCCTTCATCCGTCGCGAGCCGGTCGTCAATCGCCACAAGGCGATCACCGCCTCGCGCCTGATCGTTCATGCCGCCCTGTCGACCGAGGCGGCATCGGCCCTGGGGCAGGTCGCCGACGTCTGGCCGACCGCCAACAGCATCTTCGTCGGCCTGGCCGGCGGCCTGCTCGACGACTGGCTGCTGACCTGGCAGCCGCCTGAAAACGTGATGGTCGAGCTTCCCGCGGCCGCGATCGAGGTTCCGTCCACGCAGATGCTGATCGGCAGGCTCCACGCCGCCGGCATCCCCATGTGCCTCGATGGCTGGATCCCCGGCATGACGTTGCCGGCCGGTCTGCAATTCCGCTTCGTCCTCGCCGACGCCAGGGCCCATCCCGTGGTGAAGAATGCGCCGGGGCTGCCGCTGGCCAAGGGCCTGTCCAACCACGAGGAGTTCGATCGCGCCGTGGACGGCGGCTACGCGGGCGCCGCCGGCTGGTTCTTCCTGAACGGTATGCCGGTGGCCGACAAGCTGAGCCCGGCCCATGCCCAGATCGTGCGCGTGCTCAACCTGGTGCGCCACAACGCCGAAATCAGGGATGTCGAGGCCGCCCTCAAGCAGGATGTGGCGCTGTCCTACAAGCTCCTGCGTTACATCAATTCCGCGGGTTTCGGGCTTTCCTGCGAAATCCAGTCGTTCCGGCACGCCGTCACCATCCTCGGCTACGACAAGCTGAACAAGTGGCTGTCCCTGCTCCTGGTCACGGCCAGCAGGGATCCGGCCGCGCCGGCGCTGATGCAGACGGCCATCGCCCGCGGCCGCTTCATGGAGCTGGCCGGCCAGCGCTATTTCGACAGAGCCCAGGTCGACAATCTATTCATCACCGGCGCCTTTTCCCTGCTCAACGTCCTGCTGGGCACACGGCTGGAAGTGGTGCTCGACCAGATGCACCTGCCCGAGGCCATCGCCGACGCCCTACTGCGACGGGAAGGCATCTATGCGCCCTTCCTCGATCTGGCCCTGGCCTGCGAGAACGGGGACATGTCGGCGTTCGCCGCCAAGACCGAGGCGCTGCAATTGACGGCGGCGCAGGTCAATCACGCCCAGGTCGAGGCGCTCGCCTTCGCCGACTCGTTGCAGTTCAGCTGAGCGGTCAGAGCAGGACGATGTCGAACTGCTCCTGCGAATAGCCGGTTTCGGCCTGGAGGGAAACGGGCTTGCCGATGAAGTCCGAGAGCATGGCGAGCGAGCCCGATTCCTCGTCGAGGAACAGGTCGGTGACCGCGGGCGCCGCCAGGATGCGGAATTCGCGGGCGTTGAACTGGCGCGCCTCCCGCAGCAGCTCGCGCAGGATTTCATAGGCCACGGTCTGCGCGGTCTTGACCTCGCCGCGCCCGGAACAGGTGGGGCAGACCTCGCAGAGCACATGGGCCAGGGATTCCCGCGTGCGTTTTCGGGTCATCTCGACCAGGCCCAGGGCGGTGAAGCCATTGACGGTGATGCGGGTATGGTCGCGGGCCAGGGCCTTGTTGAATTCGGCCAGCACGGCGGCGCGATGCTCGACGGTCTCCATGTCGATGAAGTCGACGATGATGATGCCGCCCAGGTTGCGCAGGCGCAGCTGGCGGGCGATGGTCTGGGCCGCCTCGAGGTTGGTCTTGAAGATGGTGTCGTCGAAGTTGCGCGACCCGACGAAACCGCCGGTGTTCACGTCGATGGTGGTCATCGCCTCGGTCTGGTCGATGATCAGGTAGCCGCCGGACTTGAGGTCGACGCGGCGCGCCAGCGCCTTCTGTATCTCTTCCTCGACGCCGTGCAGGTCGAACAGCGGCCGCTCGCCGGTGTAGTGGGCCAGCAGGCCGGCCACCTGCGGCATGTATTCGTGGGTGAAGGCGGATAGCTTCTGGAAGTTCTCGCGCGAGTCGACGACGACGCGGGTGGTCTCCCTCGTCACCAGGTCGCGCAGCACGCGCTGGGCGAGCGTCAGATCGTGATGCAGCATCGTCGGCGCGGCGGCCCCCTGGGTGCGATGCTGGATCTCGGCCCACAGGCGCCGCAGGTAGGCGATGTCGGCGGCCAGCTCCTCGTCCCCGGCCGTTTCCGCCATGGTGCGGGCGATGTAGCCGCCCCCGTCGCCGGCGTCGGCCGGCAGCAGGCGCTGGATGCGGCCGCGCAGGGCCTCGCGGGCGGACTCGTCCTCGATGCGCTGGGAGATGCCGATGTGCTTTTCCCGGGGCAGATAGACCAGCAGCCGGCCGGCAATGGAGACCTGGGTGGACAGGCGGGCCCCCTTGGTGCCGATCGGGTCCTTGAGCACCTGCACCATCAACTGCTGGCCCTCGGAAAGGATGCGCTCGATCGGCCCGTTTGATCGCAGCCCCCCCGCGCCTCCCTCCTGGCCAGGGCCCGACCGCTCGCTCCAGATGTCATTGACATGTAAAAAGGCGGTGCGTTCAAGGCCGATCTCGATGAAGGCGGATTGCATGCCCGGGAGCACGCGCACCACCTTGCCCAGATAGACGTTGCCGACGATGCCGCGGCTGTTGGTGCGCTCGATGTGCAGTTCCTGCACAACACCCTGCTGCAGGAGCGCGACGCGCGTCTCCTGGGGCGTGAAGTTGATCAGAAACTCTTCGGTCATTTGCCCTCTGAGATCTGGACGTAGAGCTTGGCCAGCAGCATCTTGATCCGCTCCGAGGCGCGCACGTAGTCGCCGCGCTGGAGCATGCCCAGAGCCTCTTCCTTGCGGCCCTTCTGGGCGGCGTCCAGCACCCGGCCGGCGCATTGGTGGAACTGGGCATGCCGGACCTTCATTTCGCCGAAGGTTTCAAAGGCGCCGAACTGGTCGCCGCCAGCGCCGTATATCCATATGCCCAGCGGACACTTGTCGTCGCACGAAACGACCTCGACCGAGAGCGCCTCCTGGCTCGTCCCCTGGATGTAGCCCTCCAGGCGGCTTTTCCAATTCATGTGGGCGTCGATGGCCGTCATGAAATTGAGTCCGGCCAACTCGGCACCCTTGCTGTCGCTGATGATCGGCAGCGCGGTATCGACGGCGGGGCCCATTCCCGCGAGCCTCTTGAACCAGTCCAACATTCCCATGATGCCTTCTCCTGTCCTATATCGGATACCCGAAACGCCTGAGCAGCAGCGCCGTTTCGCACAACGGCAGGCCGACGATCCCGGAATGGGAGCCGCGAATCTCCTCCACGAACATGGCGGCCCGTCCCTGGATGCCGTAGGCGCCCGCCTTGTCCATGGGCTCGCCGCCGACAATGTAGCCGCGAATCTCCCCTTCGTCGAGTGCACGGAATCTCACCTCGCTGGCCGACAGCAGGCACTCAGTCCACTCGCCGTGGGCGACGGCGACCGCCGTTAGAACCCGGTGGCTGCGGCCGGACAACCGCGTCAGGATGGAAAAGGCGTCCGCCTCGTCCACCGGCTTGCCGATGATATCGCCATCCACGTCGAGCGTGGTGTCGGCCGCCAGCACCGGCCGCGGCATCAGCCGGCGCGATCCGACCATGCGGAGGGCATGGCTCGCCTTGGCCAGAGCGACGCGCCGGACATAGTCCTCCGGCGTTTCGCCCGGCAGCGGCTCCTCGCCGGTTTCCGGATCCTGGCGCGGCGACGCACGGAACGGCATCGGGTCGAAGCGGACGCCGACCTGGTGCAGCAGCTCGCGGCGGCGTGGGCTGCGTGAGGCGAGGTAGATGCGGTCAATCACGATGATAGGGGTGTCCTCTGAGCAGGCTCGACGCCCGATAGAGCGCCTCGGCCAGAACGACCCGCGCGAGGCCATGGGGGAGGGTCAGGGCGGACAGGCGCAGCATCTCATGGGCTTCCTCCTTCAGTTTCGGATCGAGGCCGTCGGGGCCGCCGACCAGGAAGGCGACATCCTCTCCCGTCGCCCGCCACTTCTCCAGCCGGTCGGCCAGGGCGCGCGTCGTCAGGTCGAGGCCCCGCTCGTCGAGCGCCACGCGCCGGCAGCGGGGTGGCAGTACCGCCATGATGCGCGCGGATTCCGCCGACAGCATCGCCTCGACCGGCTTGCCGGAGACTCTCGGCTCGGGCCGGACTTCGACGAGTTCCATCGGCATCTCTCGCGGCATTCGTTTGGCATACTCCGAGAACCCGGCATCCATCCAGTCCGGCATGCGGGTGCCGACGGCGGCGACGACCAGCTTCACGCAGGCGTGGCGGCTTTTTTCTTCGCCGCGGGCGTGAGCTTCCAGAGATCCTCGAGGTTGTAGTAGCCGCGCACGGCCGGCTGCATGACATGGACGACCACGCTGCCCAGGTCCACCAGCACCCATTCGCCGGCCTCCTCGCCCTCGACGCCGATGACTTCGCCGCCCGCTTCCCGGATTTTCTCCTGCACATTGCGCGCCAGCGCCTTCACCTGGCGCGTCGAGTCGGCGCTGGCGATGACGATGCGGTCGAACAGGGATGTGAGTTTCGTGGTGTTGATGACTTCGATGTCGTGGGCCTTGATGTCTTCGAGGGCGGCGACGGCGATCTTCTGGAGCTTGGCGGTTTGCATTCAGTCGGGGCGGTAAAGGTGGTGGGACGCAATATATTCGAGAACGGGAGCCGGCAGCAATCCGCCAATGTCTTCGCCCGATTCGATCCGGGTGCGCACCTCGGTCGAGGACACCGTGCCCGCCTCCAGATGGAAGGTGGCCACGCCCTCCGACACCTGCGGGGCATAACCGGGCCGCGAGGCCACGGCGACGCGGGCCAACTTCAGGATGTCCTGCCAGCGATGCCAGGAGGTGAAACCGAGGAAGGCGTCCGCGCCCATCAGCAGGACGAGCGGTTCGGCGCGGAGGCTTCGGAGGCGCTCCAGCGTATGAATGGTGTAGGAAGGCGCATCCGCCATGACTTCCGCGTCGTCCACCTGCCAGCCGGGATGGCCCGCCGTCGCCAGGCGGACCATCGCGAGGCGATCCGCCGCGGAGGCGACCGGCGGCGAGCGGTGGGGCGGGCTTCCGGCGGGAATCCAGAGGACGCCGGAGAGCCGCAGCTGGGAGGTCGCCTCCTCCGCCAGCCGCAGGTGGGCGTTGTGGACGGGATCGAAGGTTCCGCCGAGGATCCCGAGAGGCTCAGGCCTCATCGTTGACCTGCGGGGAATGGAACACGTCCCGGTAGCTGAGATAGACGCTGGCCATCATGACCGGCGCGCCGACGAAGACCATCACCATGCGCAGGGCGACGGACAGCGCCTGCACCAGGGGCTGGGAGATCAGGCCCGCCGCGATCAGCAGCAGGCCGGGAACGACGACGGCAACGAGGGCCACGGCCAGGCCATAGGCCGCGAATGCGCGCCAGTTGCGCCAGCTGGCGACGAAGCTGAAGAACACGGATTTCATCGGCGCCACGCCGTCCCAGGCGGTGAGCAGCGGCGCAAACCAGAAGGCCATGATGGCCGGCATGGCGATCACCAGCAGGCGCAGCATGGCGGCGAGCACTTTTTCCCCTTCTTCCGGGTTGCCCGGGTCGAGGCCGGCGAGCGATGTCGGCGACGACCCGCCTTCCATCGCCATGCCGATGCCGAGAATCGCGAGGGAGCCGAGCAGGTGCAGGCCGCCCAGGCGCAGCAGCGGCGCACCCTGTCCGCGCAGCCCGTGCGTGAACATGCCAGCGGCAAGCGCCCGGCCCGCCCGGCCGCCCTCCACGAGGCGGCAGCCGTTGGCGACGATCACGGCCAGCGCCGGTAGCGCCAGCGGCAGGAGGAAGGGGCCGATCAGGGGCAGCAGGTTGAGGCAGACGACAAGGAACAGATAACCCAGTGCCAGGGCCGTGAGCAGCGGCGGATTGTTCCGGAACAGCCGGAAGCCGGCGATAAGCCACAGGACGCCGTGGCGGGCGGGAAGCGTTCTGGCCTGCATCTATTCAAGCAACGCGTTGATCGCCGCCACATCCTCCTCGGACAGCGTGCCGGCGGCGGCCTTGAGCTTGAGCTGAGCCGCCAGCGTGTCCAGGCGCGCCTTGGCCAGCTTCTGGCGGGTATCGAAGAGCTGGCCCTGGGCGTTCAGTACGTCGATGTTGATGCGCACGCCGACCTCATAGCCGAGCTTGTTGGAATCGAGCGCCGACTGCGACGAGGCCAGGGCCGCCTCATACGCCTTGATCTGGGCCAGGCCGGACGTCACGCCCAGGTAGGCCTGGCGGGCCGACAGGGCGGCGGCGCGGCGGGCGTTGTCGAGATCGGCCAGCGCCTTTTCGCGCAGGGCGACGGCCTCGCGCTCCTTCGACGCCGTGGCGCCGCCGGAGAAGATGGGGATCGCCAGTTGCAGGCCGATGGTGGAGGACTTGCCGTCGCTGCCGCCGCCGCCCGATGAACTGTAGCCGGTACCGCTCCTGCCGTGGGTGGCCACCAGGTCGAGGGTCGGGTAGTGGCCCGCCTTCTGCGTCTCCACTTCCCGCCCGGCGATCTCGAGGCCCACCTGCGCCTGCTGCACCGCCAGGTTGCCGGTCTCCGCCGTCTGCGCCCATCTGCCCATGTCATCCGGCTGCGGGGGGCCGATTTTCGCGCCGCCGCGAAAGGCCTTCAGGGTGTCCGGCGTCTTGCCGGTAATGGAAGAGAGCGTCTGGCGCCTGACCGTGAGATCGTTCTGCGCCGCGATCTCTTGCGCGGTCGCCAGATCGAAGCGGGCCTGGGCTTCGTGGGTGTCGGTGATGGTGGCGGTGCCGACCTCGAAGTTGCGCTTCGCCGATTCGAGCTGCTCCGCGATGGCCGTTTTCTGGGCCTGCGCGGTGGCGACGGCCTCCTGGGCCAGCAGCACGTCGAAGTACGCCTGGGCGACGCGCACGGCCAGATCCTGTTTCGCGGCGCCGAACTGGGCCTCGGCCTGGACGACGGCCAACTCCCCCTTCCGGTAGCCCGTCCAGTTCTGCCAGCGGAATACCGGCTGGGAGAGGCTCACCGTCCAGCCGTTGCTGTTGTATTGCGCGCCGGCGGTAACGCCGGTGGCGCGCGAGGTCGTATCCGCGTCGTTGTGCGTTGTGTTGGCCGAAAGCCCGATCGTGGGCAACAGGCCGGCGCGGCCCTGCGGCAGCTTCTCACGGCCGGCATCGAGACTGGCACGCGCGGCGGCGAACTGGGCGTCGTGGGCGAGCGCCTCGCGGTAGGCCATGAGCAGGTCGCCGGCATGGGCGGCCGTCGTGCTGGCCAGCGCGGCGATCAACAGGGTGAGCGTTTTTTGCATTTGATATTGCCTCAATAAGTGGGCGTTGCGGGATCCGCGTCCCGCGACCAGGCGGCCATGCCGCCGTAAAGATTGTAAATGCGGGTAAAACCCATTTGTTCAAGGAACATGGCCACTTGGTAGCTGCGGGCGCCATGGTGGCAGACGACCACCGTCTCGGCCTCGCGGTTCAGCTCCATGTGGCGCGCCGGCACCGCGCGCATGGGCATCGGTTTCGCGCCCCCGATGCGGCAGACGTCGAATTCCCAGGGTTCGCGCACGTCAAGCAGCACGGGCTTCTCCCGGACGGGATCGTCGAGCCACTGCCTGAGCTGGGTTGCGCTGATCTGTTGCATATGCGCATTCTACGCTGGAGCCCTGACCCGGTACCACGCGGCATAGAGCGCCGGCAGGAAGAGGCAGGTCAGCGCGGTGGCCACGATCAGGCCGCCCATGATAGCCACGGCCATCGGCCCCCAGAAGACCTGGCGCGTCAGCGGGATCATCGCCAACACGGCGGCGGCGGCCGTCAGCACGATGGGCCGGAAGCGGCGCACCGACGCGCCGACGATGGCCTCCCACGCGCTCTTGCCGGCCTTCTCGTCCTGGTCGATTTGGTCGACCAGGATCACGGAGTTGCGCAGGATCATGCCCATCAGCGCGATGACGCCGAGGTTCGCGACGAAGCCGAAGGGCGCCTGGAACACGAGCAGCGAGAGCGTCACGCCGATGAGGCCCAGCGGCGCGGTGAGCAGCACCATCGCCGTGCGGCGGAGGCTCTGGAGCTGGATCATCAGCAGCGTGACCACGGCCACCAGCATCAGCGGGACCACCGCCTTGATCGCGCCCTCGTTACGGGCCGATTCCTCGATCGCGCCGCCCATCTCGATGCGGAAGCCCGGCGGCAGCCTTGCGCGCAGCGCGTCCAGCTTTGGGTCGATGCGCGCCGAGACGGCCGGCGCCGGCGTCGGGCCGGAAAGGTCGGCGCGCACCGTGATCGTGGGCAGCCGGTCGCGCCGCCAGATCAGGCCCTCCTCCAGCACCGGCACGAGGCGCGCCACCTGCGAGAGCGGCACGTGGCGGCCGCCCGCGGCGACGATGTCGAGGTCGGGAAGCCTGTCCAGCGAGTTTCGATCCGCGGCGCCCGCGCGCCAGACGACGTCGATCAACTGGTCGCCCTCGCGGAACTGCGTGAGCGCGATGCCGTTAAGCCAGCCCTGGAGCGCGGTCGCGACCTCCTGTGAACTGACGCCCAGCGCGCGGGCGCGCTCCTGGTCGATCTCGACCTTCACGCTCTTCACCTTCTCGTTCCAGTCGAGGTTGACGTTCTGGAGGCCGGGATCGGCGCGCATCGCCGCCGCCACGTCCCCGGCGATGCGGCGCAGCCCTTCCAGGTCTTCGCCCATCACGCGGAACTGCACCGGGAAACCCACCGGCGGGCCGTTCTCCAGCCGCAGCACGCGCGTGCGCAATGCCGACCACTCCGGCGTCGAGAACTCGGATTCCAGCCGCTTCTTGAGCGATTCGCGCGCCTCCAGGTCGCGGCTCACCACGACGAACTGCGCGAAGTTGTCGGCGAAGAGCTGCTGGTCCAGCGGCAGGTAGAAGCGCGGCGCGCCGTTGCCGACGTAGGCGGACTGCGCGGCGATCAGCGCCGCGCTCTCCTTGTCCCCCAGCAGCTTCTCAACCCGCGCGACCTCGGCGCCGGTGGCCTTGAGCGATGCGCCCTGCGGCAGCCACAGCTCGATCAGCAGCTCCGGCCGGGAGGACGAGGGGAAAAACTGCTTCTTGACGCCCAGGTTGAAGGCGACGAGCGACAGCGCGAAGATGGCGACGGTCGCCGCGATGACCCGCCAGCGGTGGCGCAGGCACCATTCGACCAGCGCGCGGAAGCGACGGTAGAAGGGCGAACCGTAGATGTCGCCGCCGTGCTTCGCCCCGATGGCGGCGAGCTTTTCAGGACTCAGCAGCCGGTAGCCCAGGTACGGCGTGAAGACCACGGCGACGACCCAGGAAACGAGCAGCGCGATGGTGACGACCGCGAAGAGCGAGAACACATACTCGCCGGCGCCGGAGCGCGCGAAGCCCACGGGCAGGAAGCCCGCCGCCGTGATCAGCGTGCCGGTGAGCATCGGGAAGGCCGTCGAAGTGTAGGCGAAGGTGGCGGACTTGAAGCGGTCCCAGCCCTGCTCCATCTTCACGACCATCATTTCGGCGGCGATGATCGCGTCGTCGACGAGCAGGCCCAGCGCGATGACCAGCGCGCCCAGCGAAATGCGCTGGAGGTCGATGCCGAATACGCGCATCAGCAGGAAGGTCGTCGCCAGCACCAGCGGAATCGACAGCGCGACGACCGTGCCCGTGCGCCAGCCCAGGCTCAGGAAGGAGACGGCGAGCACGATGACCAGCGCCTCCGCGAGCGACTGCACGAAGAGCCTGAGCGAAATCTGCACGATCTTCGGCTGGTCGGCCACCACATGGACGTCGATGCCCGCCGTCAGGTCCCGTTGCAGCCGCCGGACTTCCGCCTGGAGCGACTCGCCCAGCCGGATCACGTCGCCGCCCTTGATCATGACCACGCCGACGCCGACGGCCGGCTTGCCGGCGACGCGCATCGCGGGCTGCGGCGGGTCGGCCAGCCCGCGCTTCACCTCGGCGATGTCGGAGAGCCGCAGCGTGCGCCCCCCGCCACCATTTGCGGCGATGGGCGTCGCGCCGATCTGCCCGACGGCGTCGAAGGGGCCGGTCACGCGCAGCCGGATGCGGTCGCTGCCCGTCTCGACGAAGCCGGCGGGCGAAACCGTGTTCTGCTTCTCCAGCGCCTCGCGCACCTGAAGCGGCGTGATGCCCAGCGCCGCCAGCCGCGCGGACGCGATCTCGACGTAGACCTTCTCGTCCTGCACGCCGATCAGCTCGACCTTCTTCACGTCGGATACGCGGCGCAGCTCGCGCGCCATGCGCTCCGCCTCGCGCCGCAATTCGGGCAGCGTGAAGCCGTCGCCAGTCAGTGCGAACACGTTGATCATCACGTCGCCGAACTCGTCGTTCGGGAAAGGCCCCTGGATGCCGGGCGGCATCTGGTGGCGAACATCGTCGAGTTTCTTTCTGACCTGCCGCCAGGCTTCGGGCACCTCGGCCTTGGGCGTGTAGTCCTTGACCTGGATGAACGCCAGAGACTCGCCGGGCTTGGAGGCGGAGCGCAGCACATCCACCCAGGGCGTACCCTGGAGCTTCTTCTCGATGCGCTCGGTCAGCTCGCGCTCGACCTCGGTGGCCGTCGCGCCCGGCCAGAGGGTGCGCACCACCATGACCTTGAAGGTGAAGTCCGGGTCCTCGGCGCGGCCCAGCTTGAAGAAGGACAGCGCGCCGCCGACCATGAGGACGATCATCAGGTAGAGCACCATCGAGCGGTGCTCCAGCGCCCAGGCGGAAAGGTTGGGAACCTTCACTGCGCAACCCTGACCTTCTGCCCGGCGACGAGCTTGTGCACGCCGGCGGCGACGATGCGCTCGCCCGCGGCCAGTCCTTCCACGACGGTTGCGCCGGCTTCCGTGTAGGCGCCGAGGACGATCGGACGCAGGGCAAGCGCCCCGTCAGCGCCGACGATCCAGACGGCATGTTTCTCACCCTGCTGGAAGACCGCCGGCAGCGGCACCGTCAGCGCCGGCGAACCGCCGGCGAAGCGCACCGTGGCCGTCATGCCGAGCACGACTTCCGGGCCGGTTTCGATCATCGTGACGCGCGCGGCGTAGGTGCGCGTCGCCGGGTCCGCCGCCGGCGATAGTTCGCGCAGCCGGCCGCGATACGTCCTGCCGCCAGACCAGAGCGCGATTTCCGCCGCCGCGCCGACTTTCAATCCCGCCAGCGCCGTCTCGGGCAGGGCGATGGCGGCTTCGCGCTCGCCGTCGCGGGCCAGCCGCAGCACGGGCTGCCCGGCCGCCACCACCTGTCCGGGCTCTGCAAGGACGGCGGCGATCACGCCGGCATGGTCGGCGGCGAGCGCCGCATAGGCCACTTGGTTTTTCGTGAGTCCCGCCTGCGCCCGCGCGGCCGCGAGCGCCGTCTCCTTCGCGTCGAGCGCGGCGCCGCTGATGAAGTTCTTCGCATGCAGGTCGCGGGTTCGCCGGGCCTCGGCGGCGGCCAGCGCCTCCTGCGCCTGCGCCTGGCTGGCCTGGAGCGCCGCGTCGGCCGGGTCGAGCCGGGCCAGCGTCTGGCCGGGGCCGACCCTCGCGCCGGCGTCGACGCGGCGCTCGATCAGTTTGCCGCCGATGCGGAAGGCGAGCGGCATCTCGCGGCGTGCGCGCACCTCGCCACTGTAGCTGCGCTGGCCGTCGGCGAAGGATTCGGCGACGGCGACGACCTTGACCACCGGCGGCGGCGCGGACGGGGGCGCGGACGGGGGCGCCTTTTCGCAGGCGGCGAGGCTGAGGGCGAATGCGGACAGGAGGAGGGTGGGATTTTTCATGCGGGTTCCCGGAGGGCGAAGCCATTGACGAGGACATCCACCGCCTGTCCGAGGAAGACCTCGGGCTCGGGCAGGTCGGTCATGAAACCGCCGAAGGCCCATCGCCAGACGATGAAGGAAAACATGGGCGAAAAGACGATGCGGGCGGCCACCATGGGCGGCATCGGCCGGAATTCGCCGCGCGAGATGCCCAGCTCGATCAGACGCGCCATCGCCCCCTGGGCGCGGCGGATCATCTGGTCGTGGAACCAGCGGGCGATCTCGGGAAAGTTGTTCGACTCGGCTACCAGCAGCTTGGGCAGGCCGCCGAGGTCCGTGGAGCCGACCATGCGCCACCAACTGAAAACGAATTCGCGCAGCAGTTTCGCCGCGGATTTTTCGGTATCCGCGGCCAAGGCCTCGACCGCCTCGATGGCCGGCGTCATCGCCGCCTCGACGGCGGCTTTGAAGAGGGCTTCCTTGCCGTCGAAGTAAAGATAGATCGTGCCCTTGGAAACCCCGGCGCGGGCGGCGATGTCCTCCAGGCGGGTGGCGGAAAAGCCCTTTTCGACAAAAAGCGCCAGAGCGGCGGCCGACAACTCGGTCGGGCGCGCCTCCTTGCGGCGGCGGACGGGAGTCTTCATGGGAGGGGCGGGCATTCTATTCGGCTTGACTAATGACTGACCAGTCGGTAATTTATTGCCCCTGGCCGACGCTTGTCAAGAAAATATAAGGAACCGCGCAATGAATCGCCCCCTTCTGCCCGGCATGCCGTTGATCCTGGCGCTGCTCCTTGCGCTCGCGGGTTGCGGCGACAAATCCGCATCCCCTGGAGCGGGGGCGGCTCCACCCCCGCCGGAAGTCGATGTGGTGACCGTGGTTCCCGGTTCGGCCACGATGATCCGCGAGCTGCCCGGACGCCTTCAGGCCGTGCGCACGGCCCAGGTGCGCGCGCGCGTCGAAGGCATCGTCGAAAAGCGCCTGTTTGCGGAAGGCTCGGACGTGGCCGCGGGCGCCCCTCTGTTCCGGCTCGACGCGCGGACCTACAAGACCGCGGCCGACGCGGCCGGCGCGGATGCGACGGTCGCGCGCCAGACGCTGGAACGCCACAGGACGCTGCTGGAGATCAGGGCGGTCAGCCGGCAGGAGTTCGACCTGGCGGAAGCGAAGGTCAAACAGGCCGAAGCCGCATGGGCGAAGGCGAACCTGGACCTTGAAAACACCACCGTGCCAGCCTCCATCTCCGGGCGGATCGGCCGAGCCTTGATCACCGAAGGGGCACTCGTTGGAAAGGGCGAGGCGACCCATCTGGCCACCATCGAGCAGATCGATCCCATTTACGCCAACCTTACCCAGTCGAACGCCGACCTGTCGCGGTTGCGGCAGGCGGTGAAGGCAGGCACGCTCAGGCGGGCCGACTCGGCCAGGGTCGAGCTGATTCTGGAAGACGGCAGCCCTTATCCGTCGCCCGGCCGCCTGATATTTTCGGATATGGCGGTAGACCCCAATACCGGCTCCGTCCAACTGCGCGCGGAGTTCCCCAATCCGAAGCGGGAACTCCTCCCCGGCACCTTCGTGCGCATCCGTTTCCCCGAAGCCGTGGCCGACAATGTCATCAAGCTGCCTCAGCGCGCCGTTCAGGCCGGGCCCGCCGGCCAGTACGTGATGACCGTGGACGCGGAAGGAAAGGCCGCCCCGCGGCCTGTCAAGACCGGCGGAATGAGCGGCGCCGACTGGATCATCGCGGAAGGGCTCAAGGGCGGCGAACAGGTGATCGTCGACGGCCTCCAGAAGGCCAGGCCCGGCAACCCGGTGAAGCCGATGCCGCTTGCCGCCGGGCAGGGGAAATAAGCCGTGCTGGCCCAGTTCTTCATCGACCGCCCGGTGTTCGCCTGGGTGATCGCCATCGTCATCGTCCTGGCCGGCAGCCTCGCCCTGAAGAAGCTGCCCGTATCCCAGTACCCGGCCGTGGCCCCGCCTTCCATCGCCTTCAACATCACCTATCCCGGCGCCTCAAGTCAGGTGATCGAGGACACGGTGACGGCGCTGATCGAGCAAGAGATGAACGGCATCGAGCACCTGCTCTACATGGAGGCGGCCTCGGAACTGGGTACCGGCACGCTGACGCTGACCTTCGAACCGGGCACCAACATCGATAACGCCTCGGTCGAGGCGCAGAACCGGTACAAGCGCATCGAGGCCCGCCTCCCCGAGGACGTGCGCCGCCTGGGCGTGCCGGTGACCAAGCCCCAGCGCAACTACCTGATGTTCGTCTCCCTTTATTCGCCGGACAAAAGCCTGGACAACGTGGCCCTGGGCAGTTACGCCGCGGCGAGCGTGCTCGACCAGATCCGCCGGGTCAAGGGTGTCGGCGAGGCTGTCCTGTTCGGCACCGAGTATTCGATGCGAGTCTGGCTCAAGCCCGAAAAGCTCCACGCCTACAACCTGTCGCCGGGCGACGTGACCAGCGCCGTGCGCGCGCAGAACGTGCAGATGGCCACCGGCGAGCTCGGGCAGGCCCCGGCCGGGAGCGGCCAGCAGTTCAACGCCGTGATCGTCACCCGCGGACGCCTTCAAACGCCCGAGGAATTCGGCGAAGTGATCGTCCGCGCCTTGCCCGACGGGTCGACGGTAAGGCTCAGGGACGTGGCCCGGATCGAGCTGGGGGCGGAAAACTACAATGTTTTTGCCCGGATGGACGGCCAGCCGGCGGCGGCCATCGCCGTGCGGGTCGCTCCCGACGGCAACGCCCTGGAAGTGGCCAGGGCCGTAAAGGGCCGCATGGCCGAGCTCTCCAGGTACTTTCCGCAGGGAATCGCCTGGGAGGTGCCTTACGACACGTCGCGCTTCGTGGATATCTCGATCTCGGAAGTGATCTTCACCCTCGGGGAGGCCATGATCCTGGTCTTTCTGGTCATGTACCTGTTCCTGGAAAACTTTCGAGCGACGCTGATTCCCGCGGTGGTGGTACCGGTGTCGCTGATGGGGGCGCTTTCCGGTTTGTATATCCTGGGCTACTCGATCAATGTTCTGACGCTGTTCGCCATGGTGCTGGCCATCGGCATCGTGGTGGACGACGCCATTGTCGTGGTCGAGAACGTCGAACGGATCATGGCCGAGGAGGGCCTGCCGCCGCGGGAGGCCACCCGCAAGGCCATGGGCCAGATCTTCGCCGCCGTGATCGGCATCACGCTGGTGCTGTGCGCCGTGTTCGTGCCCATGGCTTTCTTCGGCGGCTCGGTGGGCGCCATTTACCGCCAGTTTTCGGTCACCCTGGTGCTGACCATGCTGTTCTCGGCCCTGATGGCTCTGACGCTGACGCCCGCCATGTGCGCCACCCTTCTCAGGCATGCGCCCGCCGGGGAACCGATGTCCGGCAATGGCTTTTTCGGCGGGTTCAACCGCTTTTTCGTCCGCACCGTCGCAGGTTACCGCTCGGGCGTGCGCCGGGTGCTGGGCCGGACGGGCCGCTGGCTCGTGGTGTATGCCGCCCTCGTCGTCGCGGCCGGCTTGCTGTTTGCCCGGCTCCCCGGGAGCTTTCTGCCCGAGGAAGATCAGGGCTACTTCATCAGCATGATCCAGCTCCCCGCCGGGGCCACCCAGGAGCGCACGCTGGAGGTGCTCAAGCGGGTGGAGGACTTCTACCTCAAACAACCGGAAGTGCATCACGTGATCGGCGTCGTCGGATTCTCCTTCTTCGGCCGCGGCCAGAATGCCGCCCTAGCCTTCGTGCGGCTCAAGGACTGGGACGAACGCAAGGGGCCGGAGAGCGGCGCCGCAGCCCTCGTGCGGAAGGCCAACATGGCGCTGTTCCGCATCAAGCAGGCCATGATCTTCGCCGTCAATGTGCCGCCGATCCCGGAACTCGGCGCCGTGGGCGGCTTCGATTTCCGGCTCCAGGACCGCTCGGGCCAGGGCCGCGAGAAACTGATGGAAGCCCGCAACATGGTGCTGGGCCAGGCGTCGAAGCACCCGGCCTTGGCGGGCGTGCGCCCCGAGGGCCAGGAACCCGGCCCGCAACTGATGCTGGATATCGATCGGGCCAAGGCGCGCGCCCTGTCCATCGACTTGGGAAGCCTCAATGAAACCCTTCAGTCCGTGCTCGGCGTGGCTTACGTGAATGACTTTGTGCGGCAGGGGCGAATCCTGCGCGTGCAGATGCAGGCGGAGGCCGGATTGCGCTCCAGCCCGGAAGAAATCCTTCGCCTGCCCGTCCGCAACAGCCGGGGCGAAATGATCCCCCTGGCCGAGGTGGCCAAGCCGCGATGGATCGTCGGCCTGCCCAAGCTGGACCGCTACAACGGCAACCCCTCGGTAAAGCTCTCGGGAAGCCCCGCGCCCGGCCATAGCACGGGCGAGGCCATGGCGGTCATGGAAGAAATCGCCGCCCGGCTGCCGCCGGGATTCGGCTTCGACTGGTCGGGCACCTCTTTCGAGGAACGCTTGTCCGGTACCCAGGCGCCTTTCCTCTACGCGCTCTCGCTGGTGGTGGTGTTCCTCGCGCTGGCGGCGCTGTATGAAAGTTGGGCCGTCCCCTTCGCGGTGATACTGGTCGTTCCCCTGGGGGTGCTTGGCGCCGTGCTGGCGGTAACCCTGCGGGGCCTGCCTAACGATGTTTTCTTCAAAGTGGGGCTGATCGCCACCATCGGCCTTTCCAGCAAAAACGCGATCCTCATCATCGAGTTTGCCCGGAAGCTCCACGAGGACGGCATGGATCTCCTGGAGGCGACGCTGGAGGCCTGCCGGTTGCGGTTCAGGCCAATCCTGATGACGTCCCTGGCGTTCATCCTCGGCGTGCTCCCCCTGGCCATCTCCAGCGGCGCCGGCGCGCAGAGCCGCCATGCCATCGGAACCGGCGTCATGGGCGGCATGATCGGCGCCACGGTGTTGGCCGTATTCCTGGTGCCCGTGTTCTTCGTCGTCGTAAGGCGGATATTTCCCGGCAAGCCGCGCGAGGAGCATCGGCATGCATAAAACGCTTCTCCTGCTGCTTGCCCTGGCAACGGGCGGTTGCTCCCTCATTCCCGAATACGAACGTCCGGCCGCGCCTGTGCCCGAACAGTGGCCGGGCATGGAAAAAGGCGCCCGCCAGGCAGCGCGCCTCGACTGGCGCAGCTTCTTTCAGGATCCCCGTCTCCGGGCTCTGGTCGAGGCGGCCCTCGATCAAAACCGGGACATGCGCATCGCCGTCGCACGGGTCGGGGAGGCGCGGGCGTTATACGGCATCAGCCGCGCCGAACGATTTCCCGATGTGGGCCTCACCGCCGGACGAAACGTCTCCCATTCGCCCTCCGATCTCTCCTTCGGCAGGCCCGCCACCAGCCAGCGGTACGATGTGGCCCTGTCCGTCACCTCCTTCGAGCTGGACTTCTGGGGCCGGGTCAATAGCCTGAGCGAGTCCGCCAAAGCGGGTTCCCTGGCCACCGAGGAAGCCCGGCGGGCTTTTCGTCTGTCGTTGATCGCCGACGTGGCGGCCGGTTATTTCGCGCTGATGGAAATGGAGGAGCGCATCGCCTTGGCCCGCGCCACCGTGACGAACCGTGACGAAACCCGAGCGCTGATCCTCCTGCGACGCGAGGTCGGCCTAACCGGAGACCTGGAAACCCTGATGGCCGACGGCGCCTACCAGACGGCGGCGGCCGAGCTCGCGAATCTGGAACGCCAGCGGGCGGCGGCGGAAAACGCCCTGCGTCTGCTGGCCGGATCGTCTCCGGATCTGCCGGCCGGCCGCAAACTCTCCGAGCAAAACATCATCGGCGAAATCCCCGTCGGCCTGCCTTCCGAGGTGCTGACACGGCGACCCGACGTGCTGGCGGCGGAGCAAAGATTGACGGCCGCCAACGCCAGCATCGGCGCGGCGCGCGCCGCCTTCCTGCCGAAAATCGCTCTTACCGCCAGCCTCGGCACGGCCAGCAAGGCCCTGTCAGGCCTCTTCGAGGCCGGCAGCGGCGCATGGGCTTTTCAGCCAGTCTTGCTCTACAGCATCTTCCCGATGGGGATGGCCGCCAATGAGGATCTGGCGGTCGCGCGGAAGAACATCGCCATCGCCGAATACGAGAAGACGATCCAGCAGGCCTTCCGCGAAGTGGCCGATCTGCTCACGGCCCGGAAGGCCCTGGCCGAACAGCTCGCCGCCCAGGAGGCCAACGAAAAAACCCAGGCCGAGCGCCTCAGGCTTGCCAGTGCGCGCCACGAAGCCGGGATCGCCCACTATCTGGAAGTGCTCGATGCCCAGCGGGATCTCTTTTCCGCCCAACAGAACATCGTGCAGACGCGGCGCGCGCTGCTCTCTTCCGCCGTAAGCCTCTACAAGACCGCGGGAGCTGAATAGAGGGCGGAGGCACCCTCGATGCGACCTTCAAAATCAGGCCTTATTGCTTGACCGCAAAACGCTTTTCAAACAGACTTGCGCATATGGACGCCGACTTCACCTCGCTTGAAAACAAGATCGAGCGCATTGTTGCCCTTTGCCAGACGTTGCGCGACGAGAACCACGCGTTGCGGGAACGCGCGGACGCGCTGGAACACGAGAAGCGGGCGCTGAAGGAGAAAATCGACGCGGCACGTGTCCGTCTTGAAGCCTTCATGGAAAGGCTGCCCGCGGAATGAGCGCGCCTCCCACCCTCGACATCAAGCTGAACGGGCGCGAATTTCGCGTCGCCTGCACGCCCGGCGAGCGCGAACCGCTGCTGGCGGCGGTGGCCTTCCTCGACGGCAGGATGACCGAGATCGCCAAGCAGACCCGAAACACCGGCGAGCGCCTGGCGGTGATGACGGCCCTCGATCTCGCGCACGAGTTGACCTCCCTCAAGCGACCGCAAACTACGCTTGACGACGTGCCGGATTTCAGGCGTAGAATCGTTGCCATGGAAGCGCGCCTGGACGAAGCGCTGGCCCATCAGGAAGACCTCTTCTAGGCGCCGGCTTCCGTAGAATTTCCCCTGCGGTGCGCGCCAAGGTCGTAGACTCCTTGAACCAATGTCGATTCGACACGGTCGCCGACCCAAGACGCCGCTGTTGCGAGCGCTCATCCTTGAGCGCACCTGATGCGGCAGGAACGCGGCCCTCCTGAACCCAGGTTCAGGATGCCGGCCTGACGGCACACGCGGGGGATCCCTTTCAAGGCGCGGATCGTCTCCGCGCTTTTTTATCGGCGGCCCCATGGACGATCTGGACAAGAGTTTCGGCTATCAGCGCGTCGGCAACGACGAGCGCCGCGCCCGCATCCGAGCGGTCTTTTCCGCCGTCGCGCCGCGCTACGACCTGATGAACGACCTGATGAGCTTCGGCATCCATCGGCTGTGGAAGCGAGCGATGGCGAAGCGCGCGGGCGATGACTGGCGCCTGGCCGTCGATCTCGCCGGCGGAACCGGCGACGTGGCGCGGCTGCTCGCCGGAGGCGGGCGGCGCGTGATCGTCTGCGATCCGAGCCTGTCGATGATGGAGGAAGGCAAGAAGCGGGGCGGTCCGGTCGAATGGCTCGCCGGCGAGGCGGAGAAGCTGCCTTTCGCCGACGCCAGCGTCGATCTGCTCACCATCGCCTTCGGGCTGCGCAACGCCACCTCTCTCACGGCGGCGCTGGCGGAAATCCGCCGCGTGCTGAAGCCCGGCGGCCGCTTTGTCTGCCTGGAATTTTCGCGGCCGCTTTTCTGGCTCGCGCCCTTCTACGACCTCTATTCCTTTCTCGTGATCCCGCGGCTCGGCGCCGCGGTGGCCCGCGAGCCGGCCGCCTATCAGTACCTCGTGGAATCGATCCGACGCTTCCCCGACCAGCGCGGCTTCGCCGGCATGGTGCGCGAGGCCGGATTCGACGACGTCCGCTGGGAGAACGTCTCCTTCGGCATCGCCTGCCTGCATTCCGGCACCCGCGCGGATGGCTGATCGGCCCGATGTGCCCGAGGGCTGGCGGCTCTGGTGGCTGGCCGTCCGCCCGAAAACCCTCTCCCTGTCGGCGGCGCCGGTCATCGTCGGCACCGCGCTGGCCCGGGCCGAGGGCGCGCCGATGGCCTGGCTGCCGGCGCTGGCGGCGCTCTTCTGCGCGATGCTGATCCAGGCCGGCACCAACCTCCACAACGACGCGGCCGACTTCGAGCGCGGCAACGACCGCCCCGGCCGCGCCGGCCCCGTTCGCGTCACCGCCGCCGGATGGGCAACGCCCCGCGAGGTCCGCGCCGCCGCCCTCGCCGCCTTCGGACTGGCCTTCCTGCCGGGTATTTATCTCGCGTTTGCCGGCGGCTGGCCCATCGTCGCCATCGGGCTGGCCTCGCTCGCCGCCGGATGGGCCTATTCGGGCGGGCCGCGCCCCGTCTCACACACGCCGCTGGGCGAACTGTTCGTCTTCGCCTTCTTCGGCCTTGTCGCGGTGGGCGGCAGCCACTGGCTGCAAAGCGGCGCACTGACGGCCGCGTCCCTGCTGGGCGGCGCGGCCGTCGGCCTCTTCGCCGCCGCGGTGCTGATGGTCAACAACACTCGGGACGTGGCCGGCGACACGGCCGCCGGCCGCCGCACGCTGGCGTCCGTCGCCGGCCCGGCCCGCGCACGCCGCATCTACGCGCACATGATGCTGGCCCCCTTCGCCCTGCCGCCGCTGCTGGCCCACGTCCTGATGGACCGGCCCGGCGCCTGGCTGGCCTGGGGCGCCGTGCCGTGGAGTCTGACTTTGATCCGGCGGATGTCCGCCGCCGAAGGCCCGGCCCTGAACGCCGTGCTGGCCGACACGGCGCGCGCCGGCCTGCTCTACGCCCTGCTGCTCGCGGCGGGCGTCAGCCTGCCCGGCTGATCAGGCGCCCTCGCGTTCGGCAAGGCGGCGCAGAACCAGGGGAAAAGCGCCCGTCAGAAAGCTTGCGACAGCCGAGACGATCAGCGCCCACCCGGCCATGTCGTCGCCGAAAAACGGATGCACCCCCCCGAGCAACCCCGCCAGCGCGGCCACGCCGGCAATCAGGCAAGCGGCGCCAAGCACGGTGAAAACAACGAAGGTCCAGGGCCAGTGACGGGATTTCATGGCTGATGAAGACTGACAGCTTGTAGCGAATTCGCCGAGAGCTGCGCCAGCACAGGCTTTTCGCCCTATGTGTTATGAGTGAAGCGGCGATACCGGCGCGGCTTGGGTGGGAATCTGGGTGGGACTTCGGACTGGCTGCCAATGGACGTTGATGCACCGTCCCGCCAGCGCTGACTTTTCAGTGCGACTCAACTGCTTTGCAGGCACCCTCAATGACGGCATCCGAGAGATAGTAGCCGGCACGCTTCAAATCCAGGAGGGTCGAGCGCAGATCGTTCAGCAGCCCGCGTCGCTTGGCTTCCACCAGTAACCCGGCCGTGCCCTTCACCGGCAAGCCGTACACCTGATGGGCGATGCGCCGCCCGCGCTTTTCGTCGATGATCGCCATGCAGGGGACGCAGGCGCGCGCCAGGCTGATGACGGCCGCTTCGCCCGGATCGAGTTCGGCGACCAGAAGAGGATCGGGTTCGGGGGCGGGGCGAATTCGTTCCGCCCATGCGGCATCGCTCAGCGCCGCCGCGCCGGGGCGCCCGAGACCGGCGACGGCCACTTCGCGGAACACTGTTTCGGGTATCCAGAATTCCTTGAACAACGCAGGCAGCAGATCGAGCCTGCCCGCCAACGACAGCGCCACCAGCGGCCCGGCGTTGACGACCGCGCGGTCCAGCATCACGCAGCGAACTCCTCGGCCATTTCCTCATCGGTCATGTCGACGACGGGCACACCATCACGGCTGGCGGCGAGCAGGAATTCGACGCGCCCCATGCCGGCCAACCGCCCGGCCTTGCCGGACGAAATACGCCCCTGCTCGAAGAGCTTCAGCGCCAGCAGGTAGCGCGCTTCGTCGGAGAAGTTGTTCGGCAATTCAGCCGGTGAGGGCAGTCCCTCGACAGGCAATTCAATCGTCATCGTATTCATCTTGACCTCCTGTGGGGAGTCGGTATGCAACGCTACAGCCATGATGATACGTTCAACAGCGTCCCGTGGCGAATTGCTGAATCCAGACCGTTTGACCGATGCAGCCTCTGCCCGCTCCGTCACGGGTCTTGCTGATAACCCCGCAAGCCCCGCGCCGTCGCTACCGGGTAGTATTATTTGCCGAGAACATGGCCGCTACCGGCACCAAGAAATCAAAGAGGAAATGACATGGCGAACGAGTTTGTCGAACTTCTCCAACGCGCTTTCGCCGACGGGCATCTTCAGCTCATCACCAGCGGCAAGACCGAAAAGATTCGCTACGTCGCGGTCAATGTCGCCGAAAAGTGGAGCGACCCGGAGGAAAAGATTCGCGCCGCCTATTACGCGGAACTGATCTACCGCTACGGCTACAAGCCCGAGTGCATCGGCGTCGAGGTCACCGTTCCCGACCGCACCCCGGTCGATCGTGCTGATCTGGTTGTCTTTCGCGACAAGGAGCAGACCAAGCCGTTCGGCGTCATCGAGTGCAAGCGCGATGCCGTTTCCGATACCGAGTTCAAACAGGCGGTGGAGCAGGCGTTCGGCAATGGTCATGCCCACAAATTCCGCGCTGAGTACATCGGCGTCATCGCCGGCCAGACGCGCGCTTTCTACGATTGCTCCGACAGGTTCGGCGTCCTGGAACGCGAAGCGAATATCGGCGCGCCGCCGCGAGGTGTTCGTGTCGATGCAGTTCGGTTCGCCACCCGGCGACGAGCCTGCATACAAAGCGATCAAGGCGGCTATCGACGAGGTCAATACCAAGCACAAGCTACATAGCGCTGATCTTGCTTTGGCGCCTATCCGCATCGACCACGTGAACAAAGGTCACAGCTACACTATTGCAGACGAGATTCTGCAGGTTGTCGACGGCTGCGGACTTTTGATTGCTGATCTGACGCAGGGCAACAAGAACGTCTACCACGAGGTCGGCTTTCTGATGGGGCTTAACCAAGGGCAGGCCGCGCCGCAAGACAACTTCATCTTGTTGGCCGATGCCAAGCAGATGCAGAACAACGATGCGGCAATCGGCTTCAATCTCCGGCACTGGCAGCAACTGCGCTTTGACGATCCGCTTGACCTGAAAAACAAACTTGTGAGTGCTCTGGAGCAGCATTTCGAGTTGAAGGGGGATGCTCCAGCGTAGATCGAGAAAAGTCGACGCTGGCGCGACGGCACTCTCGCGCCTCACACCGTCCTCCGCACTGCATGGGAAAAGAGTTGATATGCGCTACTGGCTGATGAAGACCGAGCCTTCCGAATGCGGCATCGACGATGTGCTGGCGATGCCGGGACAGGCCGTGCCGTGGTGGGGGGTGCGCAACTATCAGGCGCGGAATTTCATGCGCGACCAGATGCGGGTGGGCGACCAGGTACTGTTCTACCACTCCAATTGCAAGGCGCCGGGCATCGTCGGGCTGGCGGAGGTGGCGCGGCGCGCCTATCCGGACGAGACGCAGTTCGACCCGAAGGGTAAGTATTTCGACCCGAAGTCGACGCGCGACGATCCGCGCTGGGTGCATGTCGATGTGCGGGTGACGCGGAAGACGCGCCCCGTCGGCATCGACGAGCTGCGCCGCCACCCGGAGCTCGCACGCATGCGCGTGCTGGCGCGCGGCAACCGGCTGTCGATCACGCCGGTCGATCCGGCGGAGTGGAATTTCATCGTGGATGGGCTGCTGAAATGAACGAGTGGTTCGTCGGCTACCTGCTGCTCGGCGCCGTGGCCGGCTTCTTCGCGGGGCTGCTCGGCATCGGCGGCGGCGGCATCATGGTGCCGGTGCTGGCGATGATGTTCGCGGCGCAGGGCTTCCCGGACGCCCACCTGATGCACCTCGCGCTGGGCACCTCGATGTGCGCCATCGTATTCACCTCCGCCGCCAGCCTGCGCGCCCACCACGCGCACGGCGCCGTGCGCTGGCCGATCGTGAAGTCCATCGCGCCGGGCATCGTCGCCGGCACCCTGCTGGGGGCGCAGGTCGCGGGTCGCCTGCCGACCCGGCCGCTGGCGGTTTTCTTCGCGCTCTTCATGGCTTACGTGGCGGTGCAGATGATCGCGAACATCAAGCCGAAGCCGTCGCGCGGGCTGCCGGGGCCGACGGGCATGTTCGGCGCCGGGCTCGGCATCGGCGGCGTCTCGGCGCTGGCGGCCATCGGCGGCGGCACAATGTCCGTGCCCTTCATGGTCTGGTGCAACGTCGGAATGCGGGAAGCCATCGGCACTTCGGCGGCCATCGGATTCCCCATCGCGGTGGCCGGCACCGTCGGCTATATGGCTTCAGGCCACGGCGCGGAAGGGCTGCCGGCGGGCAGCTTCGGATTCATTCACCTGCCGGCGCTGGCCGGCACGGCGATCGCCTCGATTCCCCTCGCGCCGCTGGGCGCCCGCGCCGCCCACCGCCTGCCGGTGACAACCATCCGGAAGGTCTTCGCCGGCGTGCTGGTCCTGCTCTCTGGGAAGATGCTCTACAGCCTGATCTAGGCGAAGACGCTGAGCGCCGCTTCCGCTTTTCCGCCGACAGGCGCGTAAGCCCGGGAGATACGCTGCCGGGTGGCGTCGTTGAGGTCGGCGGCGGGATGGGCCGGCTCGGCGTTCGGGGCGCGCTCGTTGCGCGCGGCCGGGGACTCGGTGGCGAGTGGCCGGTCGGGGGCGGATCGGGAGGATTCGGGGGATTGGTCCGGCTGCTGCGCGGCCTGGCGGGCTTCGGCCGCCGCCGCCGCTTCCTCGCGCTGCTGGATGGCGAGATCGGTCTGTCCCTGCGCTTCCAGCTGGCTGCCGATCGCGGCCACGCGGTAATCCTGTGGGCTGGGGTCCTTCGGCGCCAGGGCGGCGATCTGGATGCGCTCGCCCTTGTCGATGTTGTCTTCCGGCTTCTTCTCCGGCGAGGTGTCGATGCCGACTTCGCCCGCCACGGCATACTGCTTGCCGTCCGGCCCGTAGGTGTAGGTGAAGTTCGCGCCGCTGGTGACGACGCCACTGCCGGCGCGCAGGTGCGCGGCCTCGTGCTCGCGCACGGTGCGGTCGACCTGCTTCAGTTCCCGGATCCGTCGAATCTCCGCGGTCGAAAGTTCGCGGGCGGCGTACTTGCGCTCCGCAGCACCCTCGCTGCGCGGCAGGGTGCCTTCCGCCTGATCGCGCTGCATGACAAGCTCCACTCCCGTGGCGCGGGAGATGCCGATGGTCCGCAGCGAGGAGTCGAGCGTTGTCATTAAATCGCCAATTGCATGATTACGCTCGAACTATAGCGCAAACGGCCGCGAATGGAAGCGGGGGACTCCTACCCGCCGAGGTAGGCCTGGCGCACCCTTGGATCGGCGAGCAGTTCCCGCGCGGAATCGGACAGCGCGATCCGCCCGCTTTCCATCACGTAGCCCCGGCCGCAGGTTTCGAGCGCGAGCCTCGCGTTCTGCTCGACCAGCAGAATCGTCACGCCATGCGCGGCGACGGCGCGGATCGCCTCGAACACCTTCTGGACCATGAGCGGCGCCAGGCCCATCGAGGGCTCGTCGAGCAGCAGCAGCCTCGGCCGGCCCATCAGCGCGCGGCCGATGGCCAGCATCTGCTGCTCGCCGCCGGAGAGCGTGCCGGCGAGCTGGCTCTCGCGCTCCTTGAGGCGCGGCAACAGATCGCAAATCCGGTCGAGGTCGGCCGCGATCTCCGTGTCGCTCCGATGGTAGGCGCCCATGGCCAGGTTCTCGGCCACCGTCAGCCGCGAGAACACGCCGCGCCCTTCCGGCACAAGGGCCAGGCCGCGACCGATCAGCGCATGCGAGGGCAAGTGGTCGATGCGATGGCCGGCGTAGTGGATTTCACCCCGCGACGGGATCATGCGCGCGATCGCCTTGAGCGCCGAGGTCTTGCCGGCGCCATTGGCGCCGATCAGGCAGACCGCCTCGCCTTCATCGACGGCGAGCGAAATGCCCTTGACGGCGGCAATGCCTCCGTAATGGACTTGGAGGTCCGCAACCTCAAGCAGCGCCGCCAAGATAAGCCTCGATCACTTTCGGGTCCTTGCGGACGGTTTCGGGAACGTCCTCGGCGATCTTCTCGCCATAGTCGAGCACGGCGACGCGGTCGCACAGGCCCATGACCAGCTTGACGTCGTGCTCGATCAGCAGCACCGTGACGCCGCCGGCGCGGATGTCCTCGATCAGCGCCTTCAGCCCGCCGGTTTCAGTCGCGTTCATGCCCGCCGCCGGCTCGTCGAGCGCGAGCAGCTTCGGTTCGATGGCCAGCGCGCGGGCGATTTCCAGCCGGCGCTGGTCGCCGTAGGGAAGGTTCTTGGCGAGTTTCTGCGCATGGCCGCCGAGGCCGACGCGGTCGAGCAGCTCGTGCGCGCTGTTCCGGATCGCCGCTTCCTCCTGGCGCGTCCGGCGGCAGCGCAGCACCGCGCCCAGCACACCGGCCCGGGTTCGAAGGTGACGGCCGACCATGACGTTTTCCAGCGCCGTCATGTTCGCGAATAGGCGGATGTTCTGGAATGTGCGGGCGATGCCGGCCTTCGCCACCTCGTGCGGGCTCCCGAGCCGCAGCGGCTCGCCATTGAGCCGCACCTCGCCGCCATCCTTCGGATAAAGGCCGGTCAGCACGTTGAAGAAGGTGGTCTTGCCCGCGCCGTTGGGGCCGATCAGTCCGTAGATTTCGCCGGCGCCGATGGTCAGCGAGACATCCTTCAGGGCCTGGATGCCGCCGAAGTGTTTGCTCACGCCGCGCGCTTCGAGCAGCGCACTCATCGGCCGGAAAGCTCGCGCCGGTGGCGCGGCTCGGGCCACAGGCCCGCCGGGCGGTAGAGCATGACGGCGATCAGCGCCAGCCCGAACAGCAGCATGCGCAGCGCCTCGGGGTCGAGCAGCACCTGGCCGAACAGCGCCTGCTGCACGGGGCCGGCGCCATGGCGGAAGGCCTCGGGCAGCACGGTGAGCATCAGGCCGCCGAGGATGACGCCGGGGATGTGGCCCATGCCGCCCAGCACGACCATGCACAGCACCATGACCGATTCCATGAGGCCGAAGCTCTCGGGCGAGACGAATTCCTGGAAGCCCGCGAATAGCCCGCCGGCCACGCCGCCGAAGGAAGCGCCCATCGCGAAGGCGAGCAGCTTGACGTTCCTCGTGTCGATGCCGCAGGCCTTTGCCGCGATCTCGTCCTCGCGGATGGCCACCCAGGCGCGGCCGATGCGCGAATCCTGGAGGCGGATGCCGATGAACACGATGGCGAGCGCGAGCAGCACGAACAGGTAGTAGTGGAACATCACGCCGGAAAGCGTGAAGCCGAACGCCTCGACGGACTTCGACAGCGGCTGGCCGGCCACGCTGATGGCGTCGATGCGCGCGATGCCCTTCGGGCCGTTGGTGATGTTCACCGGCGCGTTGAGGTTGTTGAGGAAGATGCGGATGATCTCGCCGAAGCCGAGCGTGACGATGGCGAGGTAGTCGCCGCGCAGGCGCAGCGTGGGCGCGCCCAGCAGCACGCCGAACAGCCCGGCGACGGCCGCGCCCAGCGGCAGGATCGCCCAGGCCGGCCAGTGGATGCCGAAGTGGGGCGAGGCGAGCAGCGCGTAGAGGTAAGCGCCGACGGCGTAGAAGGCGATGTAGCCCAGGTCGAGCAGTCCGGCGAAGCCGACCACGATGTTGAGCCCCAGCGCCAGCATGATGTAGAGCAGGGCGTAGTCGAGCACCCGCACCCAGGCGTTGCCGAGGCTGGCGCCGACCACGAGGGGCAATACCGCCAGCGCAACGCCGATCAGCGCCGTGCCGAGCCAGGCCTTCCCGCGTTCAGGCACGCTCGGCCACCTTCTCTCCCATCAGCCCGGACGGGCGGAAAACCAGCACGCCGATCAGCACGAAGAACGCGAACACGTCCTGGTAGTTGGAGCCGATCACGCCGCCGGTGAGGTCGCCGATGTAGCCCGCGCCGAGCGCCTCGATGACGCCGAGCAGCACGCCGCCGACCATCGCGCCGCCGAGGTTGCCGATGCCGCCGAGCACCGCCGCGGTGAAGGCCTTGAGGCCGAGGATGAAGCCCATGTGGTGGTGGGCGATGCCGTAGTTGGCCGACACCAGCACGCCCGCCAGCGCCGCCAGGCCCGATCCGATGACGAAGGTGAGCGAGATGATGCGGTTGGCGTCGACGCCCATCAGGCCGGCGATGGCGGGGTTTTCCGCCGTGGCGCGCATCGCGCGGCCCAGCCGGGTGCGGTTCACCAGCCGCATCAGACCGAGCATGGTCAGCGCCGCGACCGCCATGATGACGAGCTGCGCCTCGTTGATCTGCGCGCCGAGGATTTCGTGCGAGCCGGACGGCAGGAGCTGCGGCACCGGGTGGTAGCTGCGCCCCCAAACCAGCATGGCGAGCTGCTGGAGGACGATGGACACGCCGATGGCCGTGATGAGCGGCGCGAGCCTCGGGGCGTTGCGCAGCGGACGGTAGGCGACGCGCTCGATCGCGAAGCCCAGCGCCATGCAGACAACCGCCGCGAAAGTCAGTCCAAGCAGGACGGCGGGAATGCCCGGCACCCCGGCGTCGACGAGCGCACGCGTGGCCGTCAGGCTCGCCAGCGCCCCGACCATCACCACCTCGCCATGGGCGAAGTTGATGAGGCCGAGGATGCCATAGACCATCGTGTAGCCCAGCGCGACGAGCGCGTAGATGCTGCCCAGCGTCAGGCCGTTGACGAGCTGCTGGAGGAAGATGTCCAAAAGTCGCTTATTTCGCGGCGCCGCCGATGGTGTCCATCGCCGCCCACTTGCCGCCCTTCGCGGTGTAGAGGGTGACGGCGCCGTCCTTGAGATCGCCGTTGGCGTCGAAGTTGATGCGCGTCGTCACGCCCTGGTGGTCGGTCTTCGGCAGCTCGGCGAGGATATTCGCAGGCTCGGCGGATCCGGCGCGCTTGATCGCCTCGACCGCCACCATCACGGCGTCGTAGGCATAGGGCGCGTAAAGCTGGATGTCGAGGTTGAACCGGGCCTTGTAGCGCTCGATGAACTTCGGCCCGCCCGGCATCTTTTCGTAAGGGATGCCCGGCAGCGAGCAATAGTGTCCCTCGGCGGCATCGCCGGCGTTCCTGACGAAGTCGGTGGTGCAGCCGCCGTCGCCCATCAGCAGCCTGGCCGCGATGCCCAGCTTCTTGATCTGCATCGCCATTGGCGCGGCCTGCGGGTCCATGCCGCCGAAGAAGATCAGGTCGGGCTTCTTTCCCTTGATCTTGGTGAGGATAGCGGCGAAGTCCACCGCCTTGTCGTCCGTGTGTTCCTCGGCGACGATCTTCACGCCGCCGGCCGTGGCGGCCTTCTTGAACTCGGAGGCCAGGCCCTCGCCATAGGCCGTCTTGTCGTCGATGATGGCGACCGTCTTTGCCTGGAGGTTCTTCGCCGCATACTCGCCGAGCACCCTGCCTTGCTGCTCGTCGTTGGCCATCACGCGGAAGGCGGTCTTGAAGCCCTGGTGCGTGTAGGCCGGGTTGGTGGCCGAGGGCGAAACCTGCGGCAGGCCGGCGTCGAAGTAGATCTTGGAGGCGGGAATGGTGGTGCCGGAATTGAGGTGGCCGATCACGGCGTTGACCTTGCCATCGACGAACTTCTGCGCAACCAGCGTGCCCTGCCGGGGATCGGCCTGATCGTCCTCGCCCACGAGCTCGAACTTCACGTCGCGGCCGCCGATCTTGATGCCGGCGGCGTTCGCGTCCTCGACCGCGAGGCGCGCGCCGTTTTCGTTGTCCTTGCCGATGTGCGACTGCGGACCGGTGAGCGGCGCGGCGTGGCCGAGCCTGACGATGAGCGGCGACGGCGCCTGGCTCGCGGACGGAGCCGGCGGGGCTTCCTTGCCGCAACCCGTCATGGTCAGGGCAACGAGTGCGGCGATAGGGAAGGCTTTGGCGGGTATGTTCATTGAGGGCATCTCCGGTAAGCGGGAAAAGAAAAGGCGGGCAAATTCTGCGGCCCGCCTCATACCCTGTCAATGAAGATGCTCTCCCGGATTCAGCCGGCCATGCGATTCGCGCCTGTCGCCTTCGGACACTTCCCGGGGGACGGGTCAATAAATATCATGCTGGGTGTTGTATACGTTGAACTTTCCGGTCGGCGTGATCAGCTTCTCTCCCTTGATGACATGCTTGAGCTTGCGCGTCCGGTCATCCACGACGACGATGGCCGACTGCTGGTTCTTGGCGCTCCAGACGGAAAACCATACCTCGTCGCCCGCCTTGTTGTACTCGGGCTGCACCACGCGCTTGGCGCCCTCGCCCAGTCCGGCCCATTCGGCGATGGGCAGTGCCTCATAGCCCTTGTCCAGCTGGTCCGTCCTGAACACGGCGATCGACTGGCTCACCTGGCCGTCCGGATTGAGCGGCGTATCCACCCACAGGTTTTTCGACTTGGGGTGCGTCTTGATGAAGAGCGAGCCGCCTCCCTGGGCCTTGAGCGTCTGCACGACCTTCCAGGCATGTTGCGGATGTTTCGCCGGGTCGGTGCCGATGAGGCTCACCGTTTCGTCGCCAAGGTGGCTGGTGGCCCATACCGGTCCGAACTTCGGATGACGGAAATTGGCGCCCCGCCCCGGGTGCGGAGTCTTGCCGACATCGATGAGAGCGGCAAGCCTGTCTTCCTTGGTATCCACCACGGCGATCTTGTTCGAGGCGTTGGCCGCAACCAGGAAATAGCGCCCGGTCGAGTCGAAACCGCCATCGTGGAGGAATCGCGCGGCGTTGATGCTGGTGGTTTTGAGGTTGTTGAAATCGCGATAATTGACCACCAGGATCTTTCCGGTCTCCTTGGCATTGACAATGAATTCCGGGTTGTAGTGCGAGGCGACGATCGAGGCGACGCGCGGTTCGGGGTGGTACTCCTGGGTATCGACGGTCATGCCGCGCGTGGATTCGATCTTGAGAGGCTTGAGCGTATCGCCCTCCATGATGGCGAACTGCGGCGGCCAGTAGGTGCCGGCGATGGCGTAACGGTCCTCGTAGCCCTTGAACTTGGAAGTCTCGACGGAGCGCGCCTCCAACCCGACCTTGATCTCGGCAACCGTGTCGGGTTTCGCCATCCACAGGTCGATCAGGTTGATCTTGGCGTCGCGGCCGATCACGTACAGATAACGTCCTGATTTGGACATGCGCGAGATATGGACGGCATAGCCGGTCTTGATGATTGTGATGGTCTTCTTGCTGTCGCCGTCTATCAGCGCGATCTCGCCGCTGTCGCGCAGGGTCACCGAGAAGATGTTCTCGATGTTGAAACTGTTCTGCTTCTTCGTCGGCCGCTGCGATACCGGCACAAGAACCTTGTGGCTGGCCGCCATCTCCTTCAGCCCGTACTCGGGCGGTGACGGCGGCTCCTGCTGGACGTAGCGCGCCATCAGATCCACGTCGGCGTCGCTCAACTCGCCGGAAGTGCCCCAGTTCGGCATGCCCGCGGGGGAGCCGTAATTGATGAACACCTTCAGGTATTCGGTGCCGGAGGCGATGGTCTTGTCGGTGGTGAGCGGCTTGCCGGTGGCGCCCTTGCGCAGCACGCCGTGGCAGCCGGCGCAGCGCTCGAAATAGATCTGCTTGCCCCGCTCGAACTCCGCCTTGGTCATGGGCGGCGCCTTGGGGTTGATGTTCTGGTGCATCTCCACCTTGCCCATGGGCGAGTCGCCCGCCTGGAATTTCATCTCGACGTCGGTAACGCCTGGCTTGGCGCGATCCTGCGCGTGCACCGCGGACAGGGAAAGTACCAAGATGCCCAAAATTCCTGCGCGCAAATCACATCGGGTGATTCTCATGTTATGACGCTCCATGTAGTTTGAATTGACGGCAAAGAATGATCGGCGTGCACAGTAATTTGCAAATGGGAGAGCAAATGGGGCGTCGCTCGCCGAGTTTTGGCAACAGGAAAAACCGGGTACCACCAAAGAGGTATAGGGGTAGATCGCTATCTTCTTGTTATCCTTGCGCTTCGCATCGTGAAGTCGCGCCACATTGTTCGAAACGGCGCATGTTGGGGGTATTCCCAATAACCACTTACCGAATGGGGTTCGAAATGCTTCGCTGGCGGATATTCGACCGATCGATAATGGTCCGTCTGGGCGGGGCCATCGCGGCCATCACCCTGCTCTCCGTGCTGGGCATGGCCGTTTCAGGCGCGGTGGCGAATTCCATCCAGGGCAACGGCGAAGCCATCAACCTCGCCGGCAGCTTGCGCATGCAGAGCTGGCACATGGCCAGCCTCTTCCTCTCTCGATCCGGCGGCGACCACGCCGCCAATCTGCGCCGGCTCGACGACGCCGTCGCAACCTTCGACGCCACCCTGACGGCCCCTCCGATCCTGTCCATGCTGCCTGGCACCGGCGGAATCAATCTGGACGCCGATTATCGAAAAGTGTTTGACGGCTGGCATCAACGCATCCGGCCGCGTTTTCTGGCCACCGCGGCGAGCGGCGCCGGCGCGCTGACCGGCGCTTCGCCGACGGAAGCCCTGCTGACGGACCTCGGCGGATTCGTCGACGACATCAACCTTCTGGTCAAGCGGATGGCGCAGGGCACCGAGGCCAAGATTCTGGTCATGCAGCAGGTGCTGGGAGCCGCGCTGGCGGTCACGATGCTGGTGGTGATGCTGACCATCCATCTCATCCACACCCGGCTCGTCAAGCCGTTGCGCGACCTTCTGGCCTTTACCGTCACCGTCGGACAGGGCGATCTCTCGGTACGCACCGGATTCACAGGCGAGGACGAACTGGGCCGGCTGGGGCGCGCCTTCGACGCCATGTCCGAGGATTTGCAAAAGCTGTACCAGGATCTGGAAGAGCGGGTGGAGCGAAAAACCGCCGAGCTGACTCGCAGCAACCGTTCCCTTGAACTGCTCTACCACTCCATCACCCGCCTGCACGGCGCCCCTCCCGGACGCGACACCTATCTGGCCGTGCTTCGCAACATCGAAGCGGTGCTGGGACTGGGCCATGGCATCATTTGCCTGGGCGACCCCGACGGTGACCTCGGCCAGGCCATCGCCACCACCATGCAGCCCGGCGACGCGAATCCCTGTGAGCGGGCGGACTGTGTTTGGTGCCACGGAACGCAAACGCCCCGCATCAGCATCGCCGATGACGGCCGGCAGTTGATTACCCTGCCGCTGTCCGACGCCGAGCGACAATACGGCGTCCTGATCGTGGATACGCGGACGGGCGATCCGCCTGAAGCTTGGCAGCTTCAACTGCTCGACGCCCTCTCCCGCCATATCGGCGTCGCCATCGGCGCCGAGCGGCGCGTCGAACAGAGCCGACGCCTGGCCCTGCTGGAGGAACGAGCGGTGATCGCCCGCGAACTGCACGATTCCCTGGCTCAATCGCTGGCCTATATGAGAATCCAGGTCAGCCGACTGCAAGGCGCCATGACCATGAATCAGCCTGGCCGTGGCGACGAGATGGCCGGCATGCTCATGGAGCTGCGCGAAGGGCTTTCCGGCGCCTATCGGCAATTACGCGAACTGCTCTCCACCTTTCGCCTGAAAATGGAGGGCGAAGGCCTGGGGGCCGCCCTGGCCCGGACGGTGGAAGAATTCGCCGCGCGGGGAGCGGTCGAGATCGGACTGGATATCGATCTCGGCCGCTGCCCACTGACACCCAATGAGGAAATCCATATGCTTCACGTTATCCGCGAAGCCCTGTCCAACGTCGTCAATCACGCCCGGGCACGCCTCGTCGGGATCAGCGTATCCTGCAACGGCGACGGCCCGATGACGGTCGTGGTGGAGGACGACGGGGTAGGCATCCGGAAGCCGGCCGATATGCATCACTACGGCATGACCATCATGGAGGAGCGCGCCCGTACCCTTCAGGGTGACATTCGCTATCAGAAACGGGAAGGCGGCGGCACCCGCGTCGTGTTGACCTTCCAGCCGTCAGGGAGACGATCCATCCCATCGAGCAAGGTGGCGCCATGATCGTTGACCGGCCACAGCGCCTGCTCATCATCGACGATCACCCCCTGTTTCGCAGGGGCGTGCATCAATTGATCACGCCGGAACCGGAATTCGACATCGTCGGCGAGGCCTCGTCGGGCCACGAGGGTATCGATCTCGCGCGCCGGCTGACGCCGGACATGATCTTGCTCGACCTCAACATGAAAGACATGAACGGCATCGAGGCGCTCAAGGCCATCAAGGCCAACGACGGCGATGTCCGGGTGGTCATGCTTACCGTTTCGGATGAGGCCGCCGACCTGATCGCGGCCCTCCAGTCCGGCGCCGACGGCTATCTGCTTAAGGAAATGGAACCTGAACACCTGCTCTTGAAGCTCAAGGAAGCCGCCGCCGGGCAGATGCCGCTCTCCGAGCGCCTGACCATTTTGCTGGCTCATTCACTGCGGAATGGTGCCCGACCGAAAGACCCCGATCAGGCGGGCCTCACCGACCAGGAACGGCGCATCATAGAATTGATCGCCGACGGCAGGAGCAACAAGCTGATCGCCCGCGAACTGAACATCGCCGAGGGCACGGTCAAGGTGCATGTCAAGCACCTGCTGCGCAAGCTCAACCTGCGGTCAAGGGTGGAAGCGGCCGTCTGGGCGGTGGCGCAGCGTCGGCCGTGACGGTCCGTAAGACACAAAAAAACCCGCCGAAGCGGGTTTTTTGTCGGGTCCGACCGGGGAGGTTTACTTCGCGCCGGCGAGGATCCACTTGACCAGGGTCTCGATATCGGCATCCTTGACGTTGGCGTTGGGGGGCATCGGGATTGCGCCCCAAGTGCCCTTGCCGCCGGCCTTGACCTTGGTGGCCAGCATTTTGGCGGCATCCGCCTTGCCGGCATATTTCTTGGCGACTTCCTGGTAGGCCGGACCGACCATCTTCTTGTCGACCGCATGGCAGGCCATGCAGTTGCTCTTCTTGGCCAGATCCAGGTTGGCCATGGCGGGGGAGGCGACCAGCGCGGTCGCGGAAATCAGCGCAGCAACGATCAGTTTCATTTGTAACCTCATATTGGGGAAGGGAAAAGCGCAAAAGCGAGGCGGGAGTCTAGCGGAAATTCCGGAACTTGCAATACCACCGCGTCAAGCCGCCCTGCCATCGATAACGCCCGTCTCCGCTGTGGCGATGACAGGCGGAGCGGCATCACCCCCCATCCGAGAGGCTGCGCCACCCAACATGACCGGTTGTAGTTTCGCAGTCCGAGCGGCATCACCCCCCATCCGAGAGGCTGCGCCACCAGCGACGGCGATTCTCCGGCGGAGGCCGCGCCGGCTTGAGATCCTCCGGCGGCACGCGGCTCATGATCCAGCCGGGCAGCGGCGGATTCGCCGAAAATCCGCAGGAAACGCCCAGGTTGTCAGGATCGTAGATCTTGACGAAGCTCGGGTGCGCGAGGTCGTCCGCATAGACGATGGAGCAGTAGTCATGGTGGTGTTCCTTGCGCAGCAGCGTATCGACGTGGCGGATGAACTCGGCCGTCCGCTCCGCGGCCACCGGCGCCGCGGGCACTTCCTCGCCGACCGCGTAGAGGTACCAGCCCTCCGGCTCGATGCGCTGCCAGAAGGCGGCGAGCTGGTCCCAGGACATGATCGACCAGAGCCGCCCCGTGTAGAGTGAGTTGAAATCGCTCATCGCATCTACGGCGCGATGCCAATCATCACGAGCGGTACAGCAGGAACGCCCCGGCCATTCCGGATCACGTTATACAGCTCGCCTTCATAGTAACCGGGGCCCGATGACATTTCAGCCTGCAAGGATTTCATCGGCAATATCTCGATACCCACGTCGATCTGGTCGCGCACATAGAAAGCCAGATGCTTGACGAAGAGATCATAGGCGACGAAGGCATACTTCCCGAACTGGACTTCGATGGCGACACGATCCTTCACAAAGTCGGTCTGGTTGTAGCTGAAAATCGGTTCTTCACCCGCCGCCTCAATCTCCTTCTTCTGCGCATCTGGCGACAGCGGGATCGTGCTGCGAATGAGTTTTTCGCTACGGGTAACCCAATAGGACACCCGGCTCTCGTTCCAATCCCTGTCTCTGAGCAAACTTGAGAACTGGTTGTTCATCTCGATAGGACTGAACTTGAGCTGTCCTTTCATTCGTACTTCGCGACTAACTTTTGTTTTGCATCGAGCGGCATCGACGGCCTTGATGCGATTTCTCCGTTATGCACATAGTTACCGACTTGCCAGCAAATGCTCCCCTCCGGATGCAAGACGCGAATGCACTCTCCAATGACCAGATCCTGCCAAGCCAGGTATTTGTCCAAGTCTCCTTTTCGCTCATAGGACTTGCCAAGATTGTATGGCGGCGAAGTAACCACGAGGCGAGCGCTCCCGTCTGGCATTTGTCCCAGAAGTCTAAGACAGTCATCCGGAAACAAAACCACCGGCGCATCCGTCTGGTAATTGGAAGCGATAGTTTGGCTCTGCTGCCTCTCAATCGCGCCCATACTCGTCATCACCTCCCGAGTTGCGAAACGTCGCGTACCGCGCCGGTGTCGGCGCTGGTGGTCATGGCGGCGTAGGCCTGCAGGGCGGCGGAAACGATGCGCCGGCGGCTGGCGGGCTTCCATGCGGTGGCGCCTTTCGCTTCCATCGCCGCGCGCCGTGCCGCGAGTACCGACTCTTCCACGGCCAGGTGGATGCGCCGGCCGGGGATGTCGATCTCGATGGCATCATTTTCCTCGACAAGGCCGATGACGCCGCCCGCCGCGGCTTCCGGCGAGGCGTGGCCGATCGACAGGCCGGAGGTGCCGCCGGAGAAGCGCCCGTCGGTCAAGAGCGCGCAGGCCTTGCCCAGCCCCTTCGACTTGAGATACGAGGTCGGGTAGAGCATCTCCTGCATGCCGGGGCCGCCTTTCGGCCCTTCATAGCGCACCACGACGACGTCGCCGGCGACGATCTGGTCGGAAAGGATTTTCTCGACGGCCTCCTCCTGCGACTCGCACACGCGCGCGCGGCCCGTGAATTTGAGAATCGAATCGTCGACGCCCGCCGTCTTGACGATGCAGCCCTTCTCGGCGATGTTGCCGAACAGCACGGCGAGCCCGCCGTCCTGGCTGTAGGCATTGTTCCTGTCGCGGATACAGCCGGCCGTGCGGTCGAGGTCGAGCTCCGGATAGCGCCGGTCCTGCGAGAAGGCCGTCTGCGTCGGCACGCCGCCGGGCGCGGCTCGGAAGAAGTCGAACACGGCGTTGTCGTGCGCCTGCATGATGTCCCACTGCTCCAGCGCGCCCTTGAGGGTATGCGAATGCACGGTCGGCACGTCGGCATGGAGGAGGTGCGCGCGGTCGAGCTCGCCCAGGATGCCCATGATGCCGCCGGCGCGATGCACGTCCTCCAGATGGTATTTCTGCGTCGACGGCGCCACCTTGGCCAGGCAGGGCACGCGCCGGGACAGGCGGTCGATGTCGCCCATCGTGAAATGCACGCCCGCCTCCCGCGCGGCGGCCAGCAGATGCAGCACGGTGTTGGTCGAGCCGCCCATCGCGATGTCGAGGCTCATGGCGTTCTCGAAGGCCTTGAAGGAGGCGATGCTCCTCGGCAGCGCCGAGGCGTCGTCCTTTTCGTAGTACCGCCTGCACAGATCGACGATCAGCCGACCGGCCTTGAGGAAGAGCTGCTTTCGATCCGCGTGGGTCGCCACCAGCGTGCCGTTGCCGGGCAGGGCGAAGCCGAGCGCCTCGGTCAGGCAGTTCATCGAATTGGCGGTAAACATGCCGGAGCAGGAACCGCAGGTCGGGCAGGCGGAACGCTCCATCGCGGCCACGTCGGCGTCGGTGTTCTTCGCGTCCGCGGCCTCGATCATGGCGTCGATGAGATCGACCTTGCGGGCCTCGCCGCGCCATTGCACCTTGCCCGCCTCCATCGGCCCGCCGGAGACGAACACGGTGGGGATGTTCACGCGCAGCGCCGCCATCATCATGCCCGGCGTGATCTTGTCGCAGTTGGTGATGCACACCATCGCGTCGGCGCAATGAGCATTGACCATGTACTCGACCGAGTCGGCGATCAGGTCGCGGCTGGGCAGCGAGTAGAGCATGCCGCCGTGGCCCATGGCGATGCCGTCGTCGATGGCGATGGTGTTGAATTCCTTCGCCACGCCGCCCGCCGCCTCGATCTCGCGCGCCACCAGCTGCCCCATATCCTTGAGGTGCACGTGGCCCGGCACGAACTGGGTGAAGGAATTGGCCACCGCGACGATGGGCTTGCCGAAGTCGGCGTCCCTCATGCCGGTGGCGCGCCACAGCGCGCGCGCGCCGGCCATGTTGCGGCCGTGGGTCGAGGTGCGTGAACGATAGGCGGGCATGGGATCTCCGGCACGAATGGGTGAAAGCAAATGGTGGATTGTATCGCCGTCCCGCCAGCGCCGACTTTCCTTGCCGGGCGAAATCGAGTTTTACAGATTGAAGTTTAGAGCTTAAATATGTAAGATTCGGCCATGATCCCCCGTACCGCCTCAAACACTGTCCTGCGCCTGGCGCGCGGCTTCCCCATCGTCGCACTGACCGGGCCGCGCCAGTCGGGGAAGACGACGCTGGCGCGCGCCGCCTTTCCGGGCAAGCCCTACGTCAGCCTGGAGAATCCGGACCAGCTTGCCTACGCAACCGTGGATGCCCGGCGTTTTCTTGCTGACTATCCCGACGGCGCCATCATCGACGAGGCTCAGCGCTGCCCCGAGCTGTTCTCGTATCTACAGGGTCTGGTGGACGAGCGGCGGCGCATGGGCGACTTTGTGCTCACGGGCTCGCAGCAGTTCGGGCTTTTGTCGAAGATAACGCAGTCGCTCGCCGGCCGCGTCGGCCTCGTGCATCTGCTGCCCTTTTCCCAATCGGAGCTGGCCGGTGCCGGAATGGCGTGCGCCAGTGTCGATGTCGCACTGTGGCAGGGCGCCTATCCGGCGCTTTACGACCGCAACCTTTCGCCCGAAGACTGGTTCCCCAACTATGTCGCCACCTACGTCGAGCGCGATGTCCGCCAACTGCTCGCCGTGCGCGAGTTGGGGCTGTTTCAACGCTTCCTGAAGATGTGCGCCGCACGTTGCGGGCAACTGCTCAACCTGTCGTCGCTCGCGGCGGACTGCGGCATCAGCCATGTCACCGCTCGGCAATGGCTCACGGTGCTGGAAGCTAGCTATATCGTGCGACTGCTGCCGCCCTATCACCGCAACTTCGGCAAGCGCCTGGTCAAGACACCCAAGCTGTATTTCCTTGATGCCGGTCTGGCCGCCTGGCTGCTGGGGATTCGCGATGCCCGCGCGATTGCAACGCACGCCATGCGCGGCGCGCTGTTCGAGACTTTCGTGATCGGCGAATTCATCAAGCAGCGCCACAACGCCGGCCAACCCGCCGAGCTATATTTCTGGCGCGATAACATCGGCCACGAGATCGATCTGCTGTTCGAGTCGGGCGGTAGATTGCAGCCCGTCGAAATCAAGTCGGGGATGACTTTTTCCTACGGCTGGCTGGATGCGGCGAAACGCTGGAAGGCATTGGCCGGCGACACGGCGCTTGATCCCTGGGTCATCCACGGCGGCGACCGATCCTTCGATTGCGACGGCGGTCGCGGGTTTTCCTGGCGGGCGCTGATGGAAAAGCCGGTTTCCGGCTGACCATTCGGATTCGCTTAGCGGAACACCACCGTCTTGTTGCCGTGGACAAGCACGCGGTCTTCGAGGTGGTAGCGCAGGCCGCGCGCCAGCACGGTCTTCTCGATGTCCTTGCCGTAGCGCACCATGTCGCCCGGCGAGTCGGAGTGGTCGATGCGGATCACGTCCTGCTCGATGATCGGCCCCTGGTCGAGTTCCTCGGTGACGTAGTGGCAGGTGGCGCCGATGAGCTTGACGCCGCGCTCGTAGGCCTGGTGGTAGGGTTTCGCGCCCATGAAGCTGGGCAGGAAGGAATGGTGGATGTTGAGGATGCGCCCCGGGTGGGCGCGGCAGAGCTCCGGCGGCAGTACCTGCATGTAGCGGGCCAGCACCATGGTGTCGCCGCGCGATTCCTCGAACAGCCGCGTAATCTCGGCGAAGGCCCGCAGCCTGTTGTCGGACGTCACCGGCACGTGGTGGAACGGGATGCCGTGCCACTCGACGAAGCCGCGGAAATCGTCGTGGTTCGAGATCACGCAGGGGATCTCGACGTCCAGCTCCTTCGATTGCCAGCGCGCCAGCAGGTCGTAGAGGCAGTGCTCCTGTTTCGAGACGAGAACGACGACGCGCTTCCTGACCGCGCTGTCGGCGATCCGCCAGTCCATCTCCAGTTCGGCGGCGACCGGCGCGAAGCGCTCGCGGAACTCGGAGAGCATGAAGGGCAGCGAGTCCGCCCTCACCTCGATGCGCATGAAGTAGCGACCGGCGACATCGTCGGCATGGAAGCTCGACTCGAGAATCCAGCCGCGATGCTCGGCCATGAAGCCGGTGACGCGCGCGATGATGCCCACGCGGTCGGGGCAGGAGGCGGTCAGGGTGTAGAAGCGGTCCCTATGCATCGCCGATCTTCGCGGAGGCGTCGAGGACGGCCGCTTTCAGCTCGTCGTAGGTGTCGGTGACCCGGAACTGCGGAAACTCGCGGATCACGTTCTCCGGCGCGTGGAAGAGGATGCCGGCGTGGGCCTCGGCCAGCATGGCGGTGTCGTTGTAGGAATCGCCGGCGGCGATGACCTTGAAGTTGAGCTCCCTGAACCGCTTCACCGACTCCTTCTTCTGGTTCGGCATGCGCAGATGGTAGTTCACCAGCCGGCCTGCGGCATCGGCTTCGAGCTTGTGGCAGAACAGCGTCGGATAGCCGAGCTGCGCCATCAGCGGCATGGCGAACTCGTAGTAGGTGTCGGAGAGGATGACCACCTGGAAGCGCGGCCGCAGCCAGTCGACGAACTCCTCCGCGCCGGGCAGCGGCCCCATTTCGGCGATCACCTTCTGGATGTCGGGCAGGCCGAGCTTGTGCCGCGCCAGCAGGTCGAGCCGGAACTTCATCAGCTTGTCGTAGTCGGGCTCGTCGCGGGTGGTGCGGCGCAGCTCGGGAATGCCGGTGCGCTCGGCGAATTCAATCCAGATTTCGGGAACGAGGACGCCCTCGAGGTCGAGGCAAACAAGCTGCACGGTGGTCTCCCTGATGGAAAGGGCGAATTCTACCCGCCCTCCGGGGGTGGCGGAGGCGGGGGTTGGGTCACCTTCAATTCGCGCAGCAGTTCGCTGGACTGGCCGCGCACCACCTTGAGCAGCTCGTCACGGGCCGTCAGATGGGGCAGGCCCTGTCCCTTCAGGTATTCCAGCAGCTCGCCGAAGCGCTGCCGGCGCCGCAAGCCCGCCTCGGAAAGGTCGCGCCGGTCGTTGAAGCTGTCCATCAGGGTCGATCCGCAGACGCAGTTTCGGAACAGCTCGACGATGGCGCGGCCGTCGTCGTCGATGCTCTGCTTGAGCCCGCTCTTGTCCGGCGCGAGCGGCTGGGTGGCGGCGACGAACTCGGCGGCGGTCCGGTAGGTGCGCCCGCAGTTGCGGCACTGCTTGGGAAAGGCCGATTCGGCCAGCTCGCGCAGGCCCGCGTAGAAATGCTGGGAATCGATGTTCATGATCGGGGTGCTCCGGACAATTGTTCCAGATCGTCGTGGATTTCCAGCCATCGATGCTCGGCGCCATCGATGGCCTTCGCCAATTCTGCCTGCCGCTTCAGCAGGTTGTCCATCCGTTCCCGGTCGGGCGAGGCGTAAAAGGCGGGATCGGCCAGTTGCGCGTCCAGCGCCTCTTTTTCCCCCTGCCAGCCGGCGATCTGCTTTTCGAGCTTCTCGGCCTCCCGGGCCAGCGGGCGCCGTGCCGCCTGCGCCGACTTTTTCGCGGCCTCGACGGCAAGGCGCGCCTCCCTGCGCGCGGTGCGGTCGGGCGCGGCGGCGGGGTCCGCCGCGGCGCGGCGCGCCGCCAGCCAGGCCGCGTAGTCGTCGAGGTCGCCGTCGAAGGGCGCCGCCGTCCCGTCGGCCACCAGCCACAGCTCGTCGCAGGTGGTCCGCAGCAGGTGGCGGTCATGCGACACCAGCACGACGCCGGCCTCGGTTTCCTGAAGGGCCAGCGTCAGGGCCTCGCGCATCTCCAGGTCGAGGTGGTTGGTGGGCTCGTCGAGCAGCAGCAGGTTGGGGCGCCGCCGGATCAGCAGGGCCAGCACGAGGCGCGCCTTTTCGCCGCCCGAAAAACGCCCGCAGGGCGCGCCGACCATCTCGCCCCGGAAATCGAAGCCGCCCAGGTAGTCGCGCAACTCCTGCTCGCGCGTGGCGGGCTCCTGGCGCACGAGGTGCTGGAGCGGCGACTCGTCGGGCCGCAACTGCTCGACCTGGTGCTGGGCGAAATAGCCGACGGCGAGATGCCGGCCGGCGACGCGCTTTCCGGCCAGCGGGGCCAGCTCGCCGACCAGCAGCTTCACCAGCGTCGACTTGCCGGCGCCGTTCCTGCCCAGCAGGCCCAAGCGCGCGCCCGGCCGCAGGGTGAGCGTCACGTCCGCCAGCACTCGCGTGTCGCCATAGCCGGCGGCGGCATGCTCCAGCGCCAGCAGCGGATCGGACAAGCCGGCCGCGTCGCGGAATCGAAAGGTGAAGGGCGTGTCGACGTGGGCGGCGGCGATCTCCTCCATGCGCGCGAGCGCCTTCAGCCGGCTCTGCGCCTGGCGCGCCTTGGTGGCCTTGGCGCGGAAGCGGTCCACGAAGGCGTGCAGGTGGGCGATCTCCCGCTGCTGCTTCTCGAACATGGACTGCTGCGCCGCCAGCCGCTCGCCGCGCGTGCGCTCGAAGGTCGTATAGTTGCCCGCGTAGAGCGTCATGCGGCGGTTCTCGATATGCAGCGTGTGGCCGACCACGGCATCGAGGAAATCGCGATCGTGCGAAATCATCACCAGCGTGCCGCCGTAGGCGCGCAGCCAGCCTTCGAGCCAGAGCACGGCGTCGAGGTCGAGGTGGTTGGTGGGCTCATCGAGCAGCAGCAGGTCGGACCGGCACATCAGGGCGCGGGCCAGGTTCAGCCGCACGCGCCAGCCGCCGGAAAACGCGGCGACGGGCCGCGCAAGATCGGCGTCCGAAAAGCCGAGGCCGTGCAGCAGTTCGGCGGCGCGGGCGCGCGCCGCGTAGCCGCCGATCTCGTCGAGGCGACCATGCAATTCCGCGATGCGCAGGCCGTCGTGGGCCGCCTCGGCCCGCGCCAGATCGCGCTCGACCTGCCTCAGTCCGGCGTCGCCGTCGAGCGTGAATTCGAGCGCCGCGTCCGGCAGGGCGGGTGTGTCCTGCGCGACATGGGCGACGACCCAGCCGGGCGGCCGCTCCAGGTCGCCGGATTCGGCATGGAGCTCGCCGCGCAGCAGGGCGAAGAAGGAGGATTTCCCGCAGCCGTTGGCGCCGACGAGGCCCACCTTCCAGCCGGGATGGATCTGGCAGGAGGCGCCCTCGACGAGCCGGTCGGCGCCGCGGGCGAAGGCGAGGTTGCGCAGGAGGATCATGGGTGGGGTAGGATTGAACCATGAAATCCGCCCTCGCCGCCCTGTCACTTGCGCTCTGCCTTTTCCCGCCGCCGGCGCCGGCCCAGGCCCCGGAACCCCTCGGCGGGGAGGAAAGGAGCCGGCTTATCGAACGGGCCAGGGCTCTGCGCGAGGAGGCCGCCGCGATAAAACAGGAAGCCGAACGCCGGCACGCGCTCGCCGACAAGGCCTGCTGGGACAAGGTGTTCGTGAGCGACTGCCAGGGCGACGCGAAAGAGGCGCTGCGCGAGGAAAACGTCCGGGCGCGCCGGATGGAGCAGGAGGCGCGCGACATCGAGCGGGCCGAAAGGAATCGCAAGCTTGCGGAAAAAGAGGCCCGGCGCATCGAGGAGGCGCCTGGACGGGCGATGAAGGCCGCCGAGCGGGCCGAGAAGAACCGCCTCGCCCGCGAGGAGGCCTTGCGGCGCGCCGAACGAAAACAGGCCGAGTCGGCGGAACGCCGACAACAACAGTAAAGGAAGGAAACAAGACCATGCGCCAGCCCCATATCATCCTGCTTGCGTCCGTTGCCCTCCTGTCGGGCTGCGCCACGGACATCATGACCGAAAAGGATCGGGCCATGATGGCCGGGCGCTACGGCGTGATGGAAAAGCACGCCGAGGCCGAGGTGGCCGACATCCGCACCGCGAAGACCGTCAAGCTCGCCCCGCTGTGCTTTTCCTACGCCAAGCTGAAGCGCTACGGCAAGCTCGGCCCCTGCCTCGACCAGCTCGAGAAGAACGTGGCGGCCGGCGATACCAACATGGCCGACATCGAGGCCATGGAGAAGAAGAGCCCCCTGATGATGGGTCTGGCGCGTTTCGGCTCGGCCATTGCCGGCGATTCGCTCGAACAGGACGTCACCGCGCATCTGTGGGAAGTGCGCGCCGAAACCTACATGGATCTGGGCGAGTACGGCCGGGCCGTCGAATACGGCCGGAAAATGGTCGAGGGGATTCCGAAGAAGTGGAACCTCGAACGCTACGCCCGCATCCACGCCGTGGGCGTGCTCGGCCTGGCCCTCGCCTTTTCCGGCGACCGCGCCGCCGCGCTGGAGCGCGCGCGCGAGCTGGAGGCGGTGAGCACGGCCTACCCGTACGTGCTCCTGGAAACCGACAAGCAGGTGCTCCTCGCGCGCCTCCATGTCGCGCTGGGCAACTACCAGAAAGCCTACGAGATCGTCAGCAAGGACGACAACTCGGCCTTCCGCGGGCTGGCCGACATCGTCTCGGGCGGCTCGACGCTGGAAGGCGGCAGCCTGCTCGCCTTCCAGCAGCTCCAGCGCAGCTTCATGCTGCACAAGAGCGAACTGGAAACGGGCCGCTTCAAGGAGGCCAAGGCCGGCTACGACGGCATGCTGGCAAACCCGGCGACGCGCGAGAACGGCGACTTCCACTGGATCGTCCTCTACGATCGCGGCCGCATCGCCGAGCACGAGGGCAACGCGCGCGAAGCGGTCGAATTCTTCATCCGCGCCGTCGAGGTGATCGAGCGGGAGCGCTCCAGCCTCAACACCGAGGCCAGCAAGATCGGCTTCATCGGCAGCCGTCAGAAGGTCTACCAGGACCTGGTGCGCGCGTTGGTGGCGCAGGACCGCGGCGCCGAGGCTTTCGAGTACGTCGAACGGGCCAAATCCCGCGCCCTGGTGGACATGCTGGCCTCGAAAAAGGATTTCACGGTCTCCGGCGGCAACGCCGAGCAGGTGAAGGCGCTGCTGGCCATGGCCGACTCGGCCGAGGCCGAGGCGCGCGTGCTCGACGACGGCGGCAAGGCGCAGAAGACGCGTGGCGTCGCCGACCGCGCCCGCTCGCAGCTCGCCGAGCAGGCGCCCGAACTCGCCTCCCTCGTCTCGGTGACGGCGCTCGACGCAACCGAGACCCGGCAGCGCCTGCGGCCGGCGGAAACGCTCGTCGAGTACTACTACGGCGCGGGCCGCGACGAGCTCTATGCCTTCATCGTCAACCGCGACGGCATCCGCGTGCATACGCTCGACGGCGCCGGCCTCGGCGCGGAAGTGCAGGCGCTGCGCAAGGCGATCGGCGCCCCGGACACGGACGCATGGCGTGCGCCCGCGCAGCGCCTGCACGAACGTCTCGTCAAGCCGGTCGAGGCGTCTCTGGGCGAGGGACGCGTAACCGTCGTGGCGCATGGCGCCCTTCACTACCTGCCCTTCAATGCCCTCTTCGACGGCAAGCGGTTCCTGATCGAACGCCACGAGCTGCGCATGCTGCCGGCCGCCAGCGTGCTGAAGTTCCTCAAGGCCGCGGGCGGCGAGAAGCCCGGCATGGTCCTCGCGCTGGGCAATCCCGACCTTGGCAACCCGCGCTACGACCTGGAATTCGCCCAGGCCGAGGCGCGCGCCATCGCCGCCAGCATGCCCCGCTCTCGCGCGCTGACCCGCAAGGAGGCGAACAAGGCCGCCTTCAGGCAGTATGCCTCGGGCTTCCGCTTCCTCCACATCGCCAGCCACGGCCTGTTCGACGCCGAGGCGCCGCTCAACTCCGCCCTGCTGCTGTCGCCCGATGCCCAGGACAGCGGCCGGCTGACCGTCGGCGAACTGTATTCGATGCGCGTGGACGCCGACCTGGTGACCCTCTCCGCCTGCGAGACCGGCTTGGGCAAGATCGAGAGCGGCGACGACCTCGTGGGCCTGACGCGCGGATTCCTCTACGCCGGCGCCAGCGCCGTCGTCGCCAGCCTCTGGCAGGTGGATGACCAGGCCACCGGCCAGTTGATGGCCGCCTTCTACGACGCGCTGCGCGGCGGCGCCGGCAAGAGCGAGGCCCTGCGCAGCGCCCAGTTGAAGGGGCTGCGCGCCAACCCGCACCCCTACTTCTGGGCGGCCTTCCAATTGACCGGGTCGTGAGGCGGCGATGAACAAGCCGCGCGATGTCGCCGGCCTCGGACAGATCTTCACGCCGCCCGCCGTCGTCGAGCGCATGCTGGCCCGCGTGAGGAACCGCGGCCGCGTGCTGGAGCCGGCCTGCGGCGACGGCGCCTTCTCGGCGCGCATCCCCCCGCACTACCCGGAGGTCGTGGCCATCGAGCTCGACCCGGCGCACTGCCCGATCGGTGCGCTGAACATGGACTTTTTCACCTATCCGGCGAGCGAGAAGTTCGACACCGTCATCGGCAACCCGCCCTACGTGAAGGCCCGCGACATCCCGCCGGGCACGCGCCGGCACCTTTCGTCCCGGCTGCTGGACGGCCACGCCAACCTGTACCTCCACTTCATCGAGAAATGCGTGCGCCACCTCGCGCCCGGCGGCGAACTGGTCTTCATCACGCCGCGCGACTTCCTCAAGGCCACCGCCGCCACGCGGCTCAACACCTGGCTATTCGACCAGGGCACCATCACCGACTTCGAGGATCTGGGCGACGCCCGCGTCTTCGACGGCGTGACGCCCAACTGCGCCATCTGGCGGTACGAGCTGGGCAACATGGCCCGCCGCCTCGACGACGGCCGGCGCATGAGCCTGGCGGGTGGCCAGATCCTGTTCACCCGCGGCATCTACAGCGTGCCGCTGAACAGCGTGTTCTCGGTGAAGGTGGGCGCGGTCTCCGGCGCCGACGACATCTTCGCCGACGCCGAAAGGGGCAACGCCGACTTCGTCTGCTCGAAGACCGCGCAGACCGGCGAGCGGCGGCGCATGATCTTCCCCGACCCAACCCGGCCGCCGCCGGCGTTCCTGGAACCCTTCAAGGAGCGCCTGCTGGCGCGCCGGGTGGCGAAGTTCGACGAGCGCAACTGGTGGCAGTGGGGCCGCCGCCACCACGTCTCCGACGCGCCGCGCATCTACGTCAACCACAAGACCCGCAACCCCCGGCCCTTCTTCATCGACGATTGCCCGAACTACGACGGCTCCGTCCTCGCCCTGTTCCCCCATCGGCCGGATCGCCTGAAACCGGCCGACCTGCGGCGGCTGACTTCCATGCTCAACGACGTGAACTGGCACGAGCTCGGCTTCGTCTGCGACGGCCGCTTTCTCTTCTCCCAGCGCAGCCTGGAGAACACCCTGCTGCCCGAGGATTTCGCCGCTTTCGAGGTCGGCGGCCTCGTGTAACATCCGCGCATGGTTCCCCGCCTCACCACCGCCCTCACCGGCCCGCTGCTCGACCTCGAGCGCCGCTTCCTTGAACACGAGACCGCCATCGAGCACTGGCTGCGCGGCGAATGGATCGAGCACGCGCCGCCCTTCTACGCTTCCGTCGACCTGCGCAACGCCGGCTTCAAGCTTGCGCCCGTCGACACCAACCTGTTCCCCGGCGGCTTCAACAACCTGAACCCGGCCTTCCTGCCCCTGTGCGTGCAGGCCGCCCATGCGGCCGTCGAGAAGGTCTGCCCGGAAGCCAAAAACCTGCTGCTGGTGCCCGAGAACCACACCCGCAACCGGTTCTACCTCCAAAACGTCGCATCGCTGGCGATGATCCTGCGGCACACGGGCCTCAACGTGCGCATCGGCTCCCTTCTGCCCGAGATCGACCGGCCGACGGCGCTGGCCCTGCCCGACGGGCAGACGCTGACGCTGGAACCCATGAGGCGCCTCGGCGCCGGCGGACATCGGCTCGGGCTGGACGGCTTCGACCCCTGCGCCATCCTGCTCAACAACGACCTTTCGGCCGGCGTGCCGGACATGCTCCAGGGGCTCTCCGGGCAGTTCGTCATCCCGCCGCTTTCCGCCGGATGGCACGTGCGGCGCAAGTCTCGGCACTTCACGGCCTACCGCGAGGTGGCCCGCGCCTTCGCCGGCCATATCGACATCGACCCCTGGCTCATCGACCCGGAATTCGAGGTCTGCGGCAAAATCAACTTCCAGGAGCGGACGGGCGAGGAATGCCTGGCCGCGCAGGTCGACGTGCTGCTCTACCGCATCCGCGCCAAGTACCGCGAATACGGCATCGAAGCCGAGCCCTTCGTCATCGTCAAGGCCGACGCCGGCACCTATGGCATGGGCATCATGACCGTGAAGGACGCCGCCGAGGTGAAGGACCTCAACCGCCGCCAGCGCAACAAGATGGCCGTCGGCAAGGAAGGCGTCCAGGTCCACGAGGTGATGATCCAGGAAGGCGTGCCGACGGTGGAAACCGTCGACGCGGGCACCGCCGAGCCGGTCATCTACATGATCGACCGCCATGTCGTCGGCGGCTTCTACCGCGTCAACACGCAACGGGGCATCGACCAGAATCTCAACGCGCCGGGCATGCGCTTCGAGCCGCTCGCCTTCGAATGCGGCTGCTCCCTGCCCGACTGCGATCTCGGCCCCGACGCCCCGCCCAACCGCTTCTACGCCTATGGCGTCGTCGCCCGCCTGGCGCTGCTGGCGGCGGCGACGGAACTGGAGCACGGCACAACGGCAGCGACATGAGGGCGATCCTCGCCGTTCTGCTGGCGCTGACTTTCGCCGGCTGCGCGCGCAACCCGCTTTACTCGCAGGAGTCCTATGTCTTCGGCACCCGCGTCGAGGTGCTGGTCTGGGGCGAACCGGGGGATTCGGCCCGCGGCGCCGTGGCCGAGGTTCTGCGCGAATTCGACCGCCTGCACCGGACCTACCACGCGTGGCAACCCTCGGAACTGACGGCGCTCAACGAGGCCATCGCCGCCGGGCGGCCGCACGAGGTTTCCGCCGAACTGGCCGGGCTCGTCCGCGACGCGCAGCGCATGGCCGCGGCGGGCGACCGCCTGTTCGATCCCGGCATCGGGCGGCTCATCGCCCTCTGGGGCTTCCACTCCGACGAGTTCAAGCCGCGGCTGCCCGATCCGGCGCGGCTTTCCGCGCTGGTGAATTCGCATCCCTCGATCGCCGATCTCGCCGTCGACGGCGCGAAAATCAGCAGCCGCAACACGGCGGTCGCGCTCGATTTCGGCGGCTACCTCAAGGGCGTCGCGCTGGATAACGCCGCGGCGATCCTGAAGGCCCGAGGCGTTCGCAACGCGCTCATCAACATCGGCGGCAACGTCATGGCGCTGGGCTCGAAGGGCGGCACGCCCTGGCGCGTGGGCATCCAGCATCCGCGTTCGCCCGATCCGATCGCCACGCTGGAGCTCTTCGACGGCGAGGCCGTCGGCACCTCGGGCGATTACCAGCGCTATTTCGAACTCGACGGCCGCCGCTACAGCCACCTGCTCGACCCGCGCACCGGCCGGCCGGCCTCGGCCAGCCAAGCGGTGACGATCCTGGTGGCGCCCCGCCGCGATGACGCCGGCGCCGGCATGTGGTCGGACGCCGGAACCAAGCCCCTCTTCGTCGCCGGCGACGACTGGCGGCCGCTGGCCGAGCGCATGAACCTTCCGCATGTGCTGAGGATCGATGCCGAAGGCCGCGTCGAGGCGACGCCGGCTTTCCGCAAGCGCCTGAAATTCGGGACGAACGGTTAAAATCCGCCCATGATCGGACTCTTCCTCATCACCCACGGCACCCTGGGCGAATCGCTGGTCCAGTGCGCCAGTCACGTGCTGGGCGAGTGTCCGTTGCAGCTCGCGCAGCTGGGCGTGGCCCCGCAGGACGACCCGATCGACGTCCTGCCGATGGCGGAGCTGCTCCTGCTTTCGGTCGACTCCGGCGAGGGCGCGCTCGTGCTGACCGACCTTTACGGGGCCACGCCCGCCAACATCGTCATGAAACTCCTGAAGCCCGGCCGCGTCGAAGGCGTTGCCGGCGTCAGCCTGCCCATGCTGCTGCGGGCGATCACCTACCGCGACCGGGACATGACCACCCTCGTCGCCAAGGCCGTCGCCGGCGGTCGCGACGGGGTGCTGGCCATGAATCCGTGATGCCGAAAGCAACCGCCGAAATCGTCAACAAACTGGGCCTGCATGCCCGCGCCTCCGCCCGGCTCACCCGCCTGGCCGGGGATTTCCCCTGCGAGGTCTGGATGGAGCGCAATGGCCGGCGCATCAACGCCAAGAGCATCATGGGTGTCATGATGCTGGCCGCCGGCAAGGGGGCGACCGTGGTGGTGGACACCGAGGGCGAGCGGGCCGAGGAGGCGCTGGCCGCGATCCTCGCCCTGATCGCCAACCGCTTCGGAGAAGAAGAGTGACGTTTTCCCTGCATGGACTGGCGGTTTCACACGGCATCGCCATCGGGCGGGCGCACCTGGTTTCGCACGCCACGCTGGAGGTGGCCCACTACCAGGTGCGCGAAAAGGACGTGCCGGACGAGATCGCACGCTTCGACGCCGCCGTCGAAACCGTGCGCACGGAGATGGAAAACCTGCACGAGGACATGTCGACTCCCGGCGCGCCGCAGGAACTGTCCGCCCTCGTAGGCATCCACGCCATGATCCTCGCCGACCCGCTGCTCTCCGAGCTGCCCAGGGAGCTGATCCGCAGCCGGCGCTGCAACGCCGAATGGGCGCTGGTTCAGCAGATGGAACAACTCGTCGAACAGTTCGAGGAGATCGAGGACAGCTACCTGCGCGAGCGCAAGCACGACGTCGTGCAGGTGGTCGAGCGCGTGCTCAAGGCCCTGATGGGCAAGACGCGCAAGCTTCGGCGCGGCAAGGAGAAGGACGACTGGGATCTGATCATCGTCGCCCACGACCTCTCCCCGGCCGACACCATCCAGTTCAAGACCCTCAGGATCGGCGGCTTCGTCACCGACCTCGGCGGCGCCACGTCGCACACGGCCATCGTCGCGCGCAGCCTCGCGATCCCGGCCGTCGTCGGCCTGCACCACGCGCGGCCGCTGGTGCGCGAGGACGACCTGCTGATCGTCGACGGCACCCGTGGCGTATTGATCGTCGACCCCGACGAGCGCATCCTCGACGAATACCGGCTGAGGAAGAGCGAGCTCTCGCTCGAGCGCTCCAAGCTCAAGCGCCTGAAGACCGCCCGCGCCGTGACGCTGGACGGCGAGGACATTTCCCTCCAGGCCAACATCGAGCTCCCCCAGGACATCGCCCAGGTTCGGGATGTGGGCGCCGCCGGCATCGGCCTGTTCCGCACCGAATACCTGTTCATGAACCGGGAAGATCTGCCCGACGAGGCCGAGCAGTTCGAGGCCTATCGCGCCGTGGCGAAGGCCCTGGCCGGCAAACCCGTCACCATCCGCACCCTCGACATCGGCGCCGACAAGACGGCGCGCGCGCTGCACGGCGCGGAACGGCAGATGCCGAACCCGGCCCTCGGCCTGCGCGCCATCCGCTACTGCCTGACCGAGCCGCAGATATTCCTGACGCAGCTTCGCGCCATCCTGCGCGCCTCGCACTACGGAAAGATACGCATCCTGGTGCCCATGCTGGCCCACGCCGTCGAGATCGATCAGACCTTGGGCCTGATCGAGCAGGCCAAGGCGCAATTGCGCGAAACCCGGCACAGGTTCGACGAGGACGTCGAGATCGGCGGCATGATCGAAATCCCCGCCGCCGCCCTGGCCCTGGGACCGTTCGTCAGGCGTCTGAAATTCCTCTCCATCGGCACCAACGACCTGATCCAGTACACCCTGGCCATCGATCGCACCGACGAGGCCGTGGCCCACCTCTACGATCCGCTGCACCCCGCCGTGCTGCGACTCATCGCGCAGACCATCGCCACCGGCCTGCGCATGGACGTTCCCGTCGCCGTCTGCGGCGAGATGGCCGGCGATCCGGCGATGACGCGGCTCCTGATCGGCATGGGCCTGCGCCAGTTTTCGATGCATCCCTCCCAGCTGCTGGAGGTCAAGCAGCAAGTGATCATGGCCGATGCCGACCAGCTCGGCCTCAAGGTCGGCCGCATCCTTCGCCTTGACGAACCGGAGCGCATCCGCGAACAGGTCGAACGCCTCAACGCATGACAACGATCATGGAAAGAACGGAAGACCCCATCACCGGCGGCCGCGTGGAGCTTCAGCTGCTCACGACGCTCAAGTGCAACCTCAAATGCACCTACTGCTCGCTCGGCGTCGGCGAAGTGCTCGGCTCGCAGACCGAGCTCAAGTACGACATCGGTCAGCTCGCCGCCTTCGTCGAAAGGCACCTCCGGGGCAAAGAGGTCTACGTCACCTTCTACGGCGGCGAGCCGACGCTCAACACCGACATGATGTTCGCCGTCATGGAGCGGTTCCCGGAGTTCCGCTACCAGCTCCAGACCAACGGCACCCTGCTCGACAACCTGCCCGACTGGGTGCTGGGCCGGCTCTCCAACATCCTCGTCTCCATCGACGGCGGCGAGGAGATCACCGACGGCTACCGCGGGCGCGGCATCTGGCGACAGGTGATCCGCAACATCGGCCAGGTGCGCGAGAAGCTCGGCGGCACCCTCACCGCCCGCGTCACCTGGGGCAACCCCGACACCACCTTCGAGGAGATGGACGAACTCGCCGGCACCTTCGACTACCTCTACTGGCAGTTCGTCGCCGACGAGATGTACGCCGGCGATTCCGTGGAAAAGCGCAAGAAGGTGCTCATTCGGCTCATCGACAGGTTCTTCGCGCGCGACGACGTCCTGTATCCGCTGATCCCGCTCATGGGCATCGTCCGCAACAAGGTGCTGCCGACGCGCGCCACCGAACTTTACGCCGGCCTCACCCAGTGCCGCGTCTCCACCCACCTCATCAACGTCATGCCCGACGGCAAGATATTCCCCTGCCCCGACATGATGTACGCCCCAGAGATGCAGATGGGCGAGATCCAGGGCAACTGGCTGAAGAAGAGCCCGCTGCAACCGACGCCGGCCATGCCCTGCGAGTCGTGCTCCGCCTTCCCCTGGTGTCGGCGCAACTGCATGAAGAACCTCTGGCTCGGCTACGTGAAGAACGACCTGCGCTACCGCGGCAACGTCGTCGAGCCCATCTGCGAGCTCCTGAAGTTCATCGGCCGCGAGATCGACCGCCGCGACCCGCACGCCTGGTTCGCCCGCCTGCCTCCGCCCGCCAGACGGCAGCTCGTCGATGCCGAAGTCTACGAGTACGTCGAGATCATGCCCTGAGGAAGGAAAGAAAAGCGGCATTCTTGGCACGCTGGCTCGGTGACATAGCCTGGTCCGCCTTGGCATACACCGCCACCCGTCCGAATCGCTCCGGACATTGCAAGGTCCATCGCGGCTACTTCATTTCCACCCAGCGGCAGGCATACGTGTCGCGGTAGGTCCGCAACGTCTTGGCATCCTGGCAGTTCACATAGCCACTGGTGCAACTGGCCTTGGCCCGGCCGAAGCAGGGATTGTCCCCCGTGCCGACGGGCACGCCGCCCGCACAGACGGGCTTAGGCTCCGATACGCACACGCCGCCCGAAGTCCCGCCCGAGGAACTGCCACCGATGAGATCCTGCAATAGGGCACGGATACTGGCGGCCAGACCGTCCAGGATGCCCTGCTTGACCTGGGGATTTACCGGATCGACGGTGTTAGGGCTTTGCATCCTGGCGAAGGCGTTCTCGGCCGCCTCCTTTGCATAACGATCGACGCTGGTGGTCGCCACCTGCTTGGACGCCTTGTCCTGGGGCTCAGCCGCCGACAGGACGGAAGGCAGAGCTAGGAAAGAGATGGCAACGCCCACGATCATGGCAAGACGAGCTTTCATATCAGCCTCCTGGCTGTGGTTGGGAGTTAGATTTCTTCTTCAGAACAATCGGGGACAGACCACGATTATTGCCGACTGACCCAATTATTAAATAACACATAATCGTGGTCACCTTCGCGGGGAAGCCCTTGTAGTGGAGTTGAGCGGCCTGCGCGGCTTTTCGCGCAGGGCCGGTTGACTGCCGGGTTCGGCGTCTGCGTCAAGAGAGAATCTTCAGCAAGCATTGACAGGAACCTACGGGATGAATACTATGAGTAGCACAGCCGTGTTAAACATCAAGCCAAGGGTCGCCTAGTATGGAACAAACCGCCAGAGTTCTCGATTTGTTTGACATGGGCAACGCGGCGTTAGACTTTCAACTGGCTGAAAATACAGCCAATCGTTGCGAGTTGCTCGTCGGCGATGCTCGCCAGCTTCTGATGCAAATGCGAGAAGGGCACTTCGACTGCATAGTAACGTCTCCGCCATACTGGGGGCTGCGGGATTACGGCGTCCCCGGCCAAATCGGAGCAGAAACCACCGTCGACGAATACATTGCGGACTTAGTACGTTTGTTCCGCGAGGCGCGGCGCACCCTTGCCAACGATGGCACCCTTTGGCTGAACATCGGCGATAGCTACACTTCTGGCGGACGTACTTGGCGTGATGCGGATGCTAAGAATAAGGGGCGTGCGATGGAGTATCGCGCTCCAACACCTGATGGACTCAAGCCAAAGGACTTGATCGGCGTCCCTTGGAAACTGGCCTTTGCTCTCCAGGCGGACGGCTGGTATCTGCGCACAGATATCGTTTGGAACAAACCGAACTGCCAGCCTGAAAGCGTCAAGGACCGCCCGACCCGCGCTCACGAATATGTGTTCCTGTTTTCCAAGTCGGAGAAGTACTACTACGACTGGCAGGCGATCACGGAGCCAACGGCGGACCCAAAACAGAAGTCTAAGAATCGGCGCACGGTCTGGAACATCAATACCGAGCCTTACCCCGGTAGTCATTTCGCCGTCTATCCGAGGGCACTTGTCAGGCTCTGCGTTGAGGCAGGCTCCCGCGAGAATGGCCGGGTCCTAGACCCATTCTTCGGGTCTGGGACAACCGGCGTAGTCTGCAATGAGCTAGGCCGGGAATGCGTCGGAATCGAGCTCAACGCGGAGTATGCCGAACTAGCACGAGAGCGCTTGTTACGCGGGCGTTGAACCAAAGACCCAAGTCGCATGCACCTTGCAGAGGTCTTTCCGCAGGTGCTTGATCTGGAGTTTGCGTTCGGTGCCGCCATCGAAGTACAGCGAGTACTTGAGTAGCCCCGCCGCATCCTTGACGTAGCCGTAGCCCGGCTGTGGGCTCTGCTTGCTCTTGGCGCATACCTCCAATTCGCAGTGTGCAGCCTCAAGCAATAGCGCCTTGGGGATTTCGGCGAGTTCATAGCGGATCTTCACGCCGGCATCTTTCAAGCGGCGCAGCGTAAAAATGCGGTCGTAGCTTTGCATGTGCTCGATGAACAGGTCGCGCAGTAGCGGCAGTTTCCATTCACCCCGGCCAAGCTCCATCCACTTGCTGACGTGGATCGAATCGTCTTTGATGGTTGCCGCTGCCTCGGTCTTGAGGCTCACAGGAACACCGCGAATACTTATGTCATGGCCGCGATTGGTGCGGCTCTTGACCAGTTGGGCGGGGATGCCCGATTCATTAAGCGCCGACTCGAAAGCAAACTCGAATCGATCTTTGCTCAGGGCCTGACGGCTCCCAGCGTGGTGACTCAATAGCCGGTTCCCGAGGGAAGCCAGTACCGCATCCGTAACTACATCCGAATCGGGAGCGCGCCAGAATGTGCAGGCAGCACCGAACGCATGGATAGCGGATTTGACCCATTGCTGTTGTGTTGGGGTTAGGCGACGTAACGCCTCAATGATTTCGCCAATTTCCGTTTCTGAGATGCTCACTCAAGTTTTCCCATCTGTTCGCCATTCGATGGGCTTTCCGGCTTGGTAAGCAACTCGGAAACGGTCACACCAAGAGTTGAGGCCAAGACCTCAAGCGTGCTGAGCGTGACATTCCGTTCTTGGCGCTCAACCGAACCAATGTATGTGCGGTGCAATCCGCATAGTTCGGCCAGTTCCTCTTGAGAGAAACCTTTTTCTCGACGAAAAGCCTTGATGTTCTCAGCGAGTACGGCGCGTAGAGAGTCGCTTGATTTTCTGACCATGCCCAAGCCCCATTAATCAGGCCGAGATTGTCAGCAAATGACGACTATAAGGCGACAGACTATGGGTAGCAATTGCTGGAATCAGTTACGCACAGGGGAAGACGCCGAACGTCTGAATTCACTGGCCTGCGCGGCTTTTCGCGCAGGTCCGGTGGAATGATGGGATGGCGAACCTGCCGCCGTGCGTCATTGGCATGGAAGCCTGCTCCGGCGCGCACCACTGGGCGAGGCAGTTTTTCGCGCAGGTCCGCTCGACTGAAGGGTTAGCCATCGCTGTCCTCCGCCAGGCGCTCACGTGAGCGAGCTACCGCCTCTGGCGAGAACTGCTCTGGATGGCGAAGAATGACAGCCTCAAACGCGAACTCCTTCAGCCCCAAAAGTTACTGTGACGATCTGACCTGTCCGCAAGGGCAAATCATTTATCCATGTGAGGTAGGTTGACTCGCCAACCTCAGGGTAACTGCCCCCCGAAAGGTCAAGAGTAGCTAAGTTATCATCAATTCGCGTTCCGCCAACGCGGACGCTCATTACGTCGAAACCATCCGTAGACACGGTTGCTAGCGCAACGCCATCAATGGACACGCTGAGTGCGGGCATGATTGTCGCCTAACGTGCCAGCTCAGGGGCGCGCCGCTTGCGGCGCGTCCCTCTGGAGCGCCGGGTTGGGCGCTACGTTTTCGACGAAATGAAAACTCGCCATTGCCATGCCTTCCCGTTCATAAAACCGATGGGCGTCTTTTCTTTGGATTCCTGAATCCAGGTGTATTTGTTGGCAACACTCGAACCACCCGGACAGGCAATCATGAAAACCTAGAACCAGGACGCTTGCGTTTTGTGGGGAAGCCCTTGTAGTAGAAGTCACCGGCGCTGCGCGGCTTTATCGCGCAGCGTCCGTGTGGACTGCCGGGTTGGGGGTCGAACTACGGCAACTCGACACGACGCGCAGCCTTGATGGTGATTTAAAGCTGCGGATTCTCGACGACGCTCCCGGTGAGAACCATTTCCTTGGCGTCAGCCTTTCCGGAAACCTTGAGGTTGAAGCTGGTAAGCGGCCCGAAGATGGACTGCATGCCGGAGAGGTTGTTGTACTTCGTGACGCGGATGTCGGAGTAGACGACGCCGTTGTCGGTCTTGTAGTTCCCGACGTACATAAACGCGCTGTCGCCTCCGAGGACGCGTCCTGTCTCGAAGACCGCGACGCCCGCACCAAAACTTCCAACATTTGAACCGAATTCAACTGACCAGAGGGCCTCAAGCATGATTTACCTCAACAAGTGGATTGCATGGACTGCATGGAAATTGAGCGGAAGGAAAAAGGAGGATTTCGGGCTGCTGTTCGAGTGGTACTGGTTCCTCTCTCGCTCGACGTGGAAAGCGGCTTGGCACGCGCTACGGCATAAGACCCCCAACGTCTGACATAACCGGCTGGCGCGGCTTTATCGCGCCAGTCCGTGTTGATGGATGGGTTGGGTCTCTCATTCATAGTGCGTCCACATACGCAGGACGCGAACCGTTTTCTCTTTGGTAAAAACTTCGTACACGATACGGTGCTGAATATTGATGCGGCGAGAGTATGCACCGGCAAGATCACCGACCAATTTTTCAAAGGGAGGTGGATTTTGAAATGGGTCGTTGGCAAGAACCGCGAGCAGTTCTTGCGCTTTTGGTTTAAGGCCGCTTGCAGCAAGCTTCTTTGCATCTTTCATTGCTTGCTTGGCATAAACAACTTCCCAACTTACCACTTAAGTTCCTTCGAGCTTTTTGCAAGGGGTTCGGCCATACCAGCCTTGATGGACTCGCGCATGCCAGGTACGGCCAGTAAGTACAAGGTTTCTTGAATTGCGCTCCAATCTTCCGCAGAGAGAAGCACGGCGCTGCTGCGTTTTCCGGAAATGATGATTGGCTCATGAGACTCTACTGTTTGATCAATGAGTCGGTACAGATTTGCACGGGCTTCGCTGGCGGTAAGTGTGTTCATTTCGTGCTCCTTCAAAGAAGCCTTGATGGTACGCGTTCGCGTACGTTTGTCAAGTGACTATGCGAGCGCTACAAGAGACCCAACGTAGAGCTAACCGGCGCTGCGCGGCTTTATCGCGCAGCGTCCAGCGACCGAAGGGAGCGAGGTTGAGCGCCGGGTTGGGTCTCACGGCGCAGAGGACGCCTTGAGCGCCAAAAGAAGATATTCACCGACATGCTTTTCCGCGATGTCCTGTGCAGACGAAAGCTTGATGTGGCGGCGTAACTTGCCTTCGCCCTCAAGCACTTTGAATTTGTCCGGGAGAGACGCGCCAGCACCAAACTCCAATGAAACGTGCTTTGCGTAAGAGAAGATGCCGCAAAAGGGTTTCTTGGCGGAGAACAAAATGCCGCCGTACTTCACTTCCTCGGTGATGGAAGAATCCAAACCAAGGATGATTTTCCTCAGGGCTTGCACAAGCTCGAAGCGCTCAGGATCGAGATGGCGTATGTCATCAAGTAGTTTTGAGATGCGGTCGGTGGGCATGGCATCAGGACTTGTAGTATTGGGCTCTTCCGGCAAATCCTACGGTAAATGAGATGACCGACATCCCTGAGATGGTGTATCCACGCGGGTTTTCCAGGACTCGGGTAGGTACAACATTATGGGAGCGGTCATCCCGGCGAAGATTTTGGGGCTTGAGGGGCAAGTGATCAAGAGCGTTGTATTCGATGAAGAGGGCGGTCGGGTGCGGGTCATCTGCAACCGTGACCGGCGCCGGCGGCCGGTGGATAGCCGCACGGGGCGGCGTGGGCAGGTCAATCGTCTGCTGCGGCGGACGGTGCGAGACGTACCCATCGGCGGCTGGCCCTGCGAAGTCGAGATCGAGTACGCCGAGACCTTTCTGTCGCCCGGCCACGTGCGCGTGGAGCAACTGCCGTTTGTCTGCCCCAAGGCGCGGGTGACGAAACGCTTGGCGCGGCTGATCGCCGGCTTGGCCCGGCACATGCCGATCTCGGCGGTGGCGCGCCATTTCGGCCTGTCCTGGGATTCGGTGAAAGCCATCGAATGCGCACACCTGGCGGAGACGATTCCAATTCCGCAGCCGCAAACCCTTGCCGGTAGCGATCAATGCGATGGACATAGACCGCCCAGGTTGCCAAATATCCACAGTGTTTTTCTAGCTATCCGCTTCTGGGCTGTGCTTTCTTAGGATCACGGATCAGTGGGAGGCGTGAGCCCATGCTCTGATTGAAGATACAAGATCGTTGCCCTTAACGAATCCTCAATCGCTCTCATGCAAGAAGCGCAAAAGACCACTTTTCCGTAACCGGGATGAGGGGGTTCGCACTCGCGAACGGATTGGTTTGGTAGATAGATTCTGCCTCCAGTGCGGGCCAGCAGAACTGAATAATTGCCGGCTTTGCCGCACGAATAGCATTTTTCCTTTAGCTTGGGATATCCCATTGTCTATTTCCTTTGCGAGTGAGTTGATATTGAGCGCTAACGTAGAAGTCACCGGCGCTGCGCAGCTTTATCGCGCAGCGTCCGCGTGGACTGCCGGGTTGGGGATCGTAGCCATGACAATGCAGGATGTCTCATTCATGGCGCTGCGCTTTTCGGACCAGAAGAAACTGTTCCATGAATTTGCGCTTAGAAACGATTGGCAGGCTAGTAAAATCTTCAATCTTGAAGCGTTTGCAAAATTCTTTTGCGACCAAGTTAGGATTCTTGAGACCGTAAAACAGAATGAAGGCGGTAGTTGCTTCTGTGTGACGCTGACCGAATCGCTCAAGCCCAATGATGGTGAACAAGATGAATAGGTCAGTAATTGCTGGGGTCAATTCAACTGTCCCGTCCGGGTCTGGGTCTTTATCTGCATGCTTAAAGAAACGCATCGCTCTGCGCATTTCTCCAAGATACTCTTTACGGTACTCATCCTTGATTACACTTGAGTCAAGAAGAAGTTCGTCGCCCTTCGACTTTCCATTAATGTCATGGACTATTTGGTGCGCGGCACAGGCCAGTGTATGCACTGATACGGAATCCGCATCAGCAAACCAAAGAGTAATGGCTGTGTGCAATTGACGTTTGGCGGCTTCAAGTTTCTTGACAGTGACCACTTCAAGCGACATCGAGACTCCCTGCGTCCGGTGAAAAGAAGGATTGAGTCAGGTAACGCCTACCGTTTGTTTACTTGGAGTATCAACTTCAACGGCCGACCATCACGATTCAGAACAACTTCTACGGTTTCACCTGACAGTGCTTTAAGTAGCTCTTGGTAATGTTCAATAGATCGCACTGATTCGCCGCCAAAGGAAACAAGAACATCTCCTGGCAGTACATTGGCTTCAAAGGCAGGACTACCTTCTACAACAATATCAACTCGAACACCGGAATTGCTTTGGAGCATTCTCTTGGTTTCATCGTTCAATGGTTCTGCGATAAATCCAATTTTTGGTTTTACTTTCACAAAGTAGATCGCGTTGAAGTCTGAGCGATTGACGGTGTACGGAATATATGTGGTCTGAGTACCGTAAGTTGTTGTTGTGCTGCTTCCATAAGCGGTAACACTACCTCCACTTCCATAGGCGGTAGCGGAGCCGGATGAATACGATGTAGTGGTATCTGGAAGCGTTAGTGGAATCGCGCCTGAGACCGCGTGAGTGAATTTGGATGAAACAAGAACCAAATGCGCCCCAATCTTTGATGCCTGTTCGCGCAATTGCGCTTCCGTCACGGTATTTGCACCAGCATTGAAAGAGGAATCCCCGACTGGCATGTACCCCTTCTGCATCAAGGCTTTTCTATCCCGCCCGAAATCGCTAGTGCTGTATATCTTCACTTCTTCGGTAGTTGCTATGTAACCAGGCCGTACCCGAGCATCGGGTATCCCTCTGTAGAACTGTGAGTATGGATTGGCGCAGGCGGCAAGCAGTAGTGATAGAAATAATATAGAGGCTTTCATCTTATGTTCTCCAAAATACTCACTGGATGAGTAGATCCCCAACGATCTAAGTGTGGCGCCTAATTGATGGGAAATAATCCGCTCTATAGGCAACATAAAAATAGAGTATCATGTTAGTTCAATGGCTTGTCTCATTTTAGTGAGGCTCGAGAATGGCGGCGATACGGGGTGTTTCTCCGGTGGATGCCCGCACGGCGCCCAGGTTGCTGGACCGCGTGCGGGACAAGATTCGTCTCAAGCACTACAGTTTGCGGACGGAGCAGGCGTATCTGGACTGGATTAAACGATTTATTCTGCACCATGGCAAGCGCCATCCCGCCGATATGGGCGCGGCCGAGGTCGAGGCGTTCCTGACCCGGTGACGCGGCTTCCCTCCGATTCCCTCGCCTTCGCGCTGCTCGCGGCTTCGCGCGCGGTGGCGGCGGTGATCGGCGGGCGCACGCCGGAGTCGGCGCTCGCGCGCGTCGAGCTCGCCGCGCGGCCCGCGGCGATGGACCTCGCCTACACCACGCTGCGCGACTTCGGGCGCGGCGACTTCCTGCTCGGCCGGCTGGTCGAGCGGCCGCCTGGGTCGCCGGAGGTCCGCGCGCTGCTGCTGGTCGCGCTCGCGCGGCTGGAGCGCCGCCCGGAGGATGCCCACACCATCGTCGATCAGGCGGTGCGCGCGGCGGGCCGGCTCGAGGGCGGCCGCTACCGGGGCTTCGCCAATGCGGTGCTGCGAAACTTCCTGCGCCGGCGCGACGCTCTGCTGGCGGCGGCGGATGCCGACGATGTGGCGAACCTGCGCCATCCGCGATGGTGGCTCGACCGGCTGCGCGCGCAATACCCGGCGGACTGGCGCGGGATCGCCCTGGCCGGCAACATGCGCCCGCCGATGGCGCTCCGCGTGAACCCGCGCCGCGCGGACATCGAGGGCTGCCTCGCCGAACTCGCCGCGGCGGGCATCGCGGCGCGCGCGCTCGATGGCGCCGCGATCCTGCTGGAGAGGCCCATTCCGGTCGACCGGCTGCCGGGCTTCGCGGAAGGCCGCGTGTCGGTGCAGGACCAGGGCGCGCAGCGCGCGGCGGCGCTGCTCGACGCGAAGGACGGCATGCGCGTGCTGGATGCCTGCGCCGCGCCGGGCGGCAAGACGGCGCACATCCTGGAGCGTGCGGACGCGGAACTGCTTGCGCTGGAGGCGGATGCGGACCGGGCCGGGCGTATCCACGAAAACCTCGCGCGACTGGGCCTTTCGGCGCAGGTGAGGGTGGCCGACTGCCGGAATCTGGCCGCGTGGTGGGACGGCCGGCCGTTCGATCGGATACTGGCCGACGCGCCCTGTTCCGCCTCCGGGGTGGCGCGCCGGCACCCGGACATCAAGTGGTTGCGCCGTCCGGGGGACATCGCCGGCTTCGCCCGCGTCCAGGCCGAAATTCTCGACGCCCTGTGGCAGACCCTGGCACCGGGTGGCAGAATGCTGTATGCAACCTGTTCGCTGTTTGCCGGGGAAAACGGAGATCGGATCGCCGGTTTCATGGCGCGTCACGCGGATGCCGGGCGTGCGCCGACAGGGGGAGAGAACAACGAGTGGCAGCTGACGCCCGACGCCGAACATGACGGTTTTTATTACGCGCTGCTGGAGAAGCGCCCTTAGGCTTGCGCTCGCGCTCACCCTGGGGCTGTCGGCGCTATCCGGCCCGGCCCATGCCGGCGGCATCGAGCCGGTGCGGGCGCAGCTTTCGCCCTCGGACGACGAGCTGGTCCTCTCCGCCGAATTCGCGCTGAACCTCGGGCCACGCCTGGAAGAAGCCGTCTCCCGCGGCGTGCCGCTCCACTTCAAGCTGGAATTCACCCTCGGCCATCCCCGCTGGTACTGGATCGAGGAGCATCTGGCCAGCCGCACGATCGAGTACCGCCTCACCTACAACGTCCTGATGCGCCAGTACCGCCTGTCGACGGGAGGGCTGCACCAGAGCTTCCCGTCGCTCTCCGAGGCGCTGCGCGTGCTTTCGCGCGTGGGCGCCCTGCCCGTCGCGCCGATATCGGCGCTCAAGCCGGGCGAGTCCTACGCCGCCGCGCTGCGCCTGTCGCTGGACCGCAGCCAGCTACCCAAGCCCTTCCAGGTCGATGCGCTCGCCGACAAGGACTGGCAGGTGGGTGCCAAGGCGCTGCGCTGGCAGTTTGTCGCGCCGGGGACGGAAACGAAATGACGGCCGCCCTCGCCATCGTCGCCGCCCTGGGCGCGATGCTGCTCTTCCTGCTGGCGACGGCCAGCGCCAACACGGCCCTGTTCGCCAGCCACTATCCCTGGCTCCTGGCCTTCAACGCGCTGGCGGCCTTCGTGTTGGTGGTGCTGGTCGGCATCCGGCTGAGGAAGCTCCGGCGCGAGTACCGCCAGGGCGTCTTCGGCTCGCGGCTGAAGACGCGCCTGCTGGTGATGCTGGCGCTGATGGCGGTGCTGCCGGGGGCGCTGGTGTATGCGGTGTCGATGCAGTTCGCCGTCAAGAGCATCGATTCCTGGTTCGACGTGCGCGTGGACAGCGCCCTCGAAGGCGGCCTCGAGCTGGGCCGCAGCGTGCTCGACGCCCAGCAGAAGGAACTGCTGGAAAAGGCGCGCGACATGGCCCTGGACATTTCCGATACTGCGGCGGGGCCGGCGCTCGCGAACCGGCTGCGCGAGCAGGCCGGCGTGCGGACGCTCACGCTGGTGACGCTTTCGGGCCACGTGCTGGCCCACAGCGCGGACGGGACCAACGCCAACGACCTGCTGCCCGATCTGCCGCCGCCCTCGCAGCTTCGCCTGGCGCAGCAGGGCCGGGGCATGGCCGCCATCGAGGGCGACCCCGCTTCCGGCCTGCTGCTGCGGGCGCTGGCGCCGGTCGGCAGCAGCGGCATTGGCGGCAACTTCGGCGGCTTCGGCGTCGAACCGCGCATCCTGCAGCTGACCCGGCCCGTGCCGGCGGCCGTCACGCGCAACGCCGCCTCCGTCGAGGCCGCCTGGCGCGACTATCAGGAACTACAGCTGGGCAGGGCGGGGCTCAAGCGCATCTACTCGCTCACACTGACGTTCACGCTGCTGCTGGCGCTGTTCGCCGCCATCGCGCTGTCCTTCTTCCTGGCCGAACGGCTGGCGCGGCCGCTATTGATCCTGGCCGAGGGCACGCGGGCGGTCGCCGCCGGCGATTTCACGCCGCGCGCCACGCTGGAGACGGACGACGAGCTGGGCGTGCTGACGCGCTCCTTCAACGCCATGACCGTGCAGCTCGACCAGGCGCGCGCCGAGCGCGAAGCCTTCATGCGCGCCGCCGCCTGGGCCGAGGTGGCAAAGCGGGTCGCCCACGAGATCAAGAATCCGCTGATGCCCATCCAGCTCTCGGCCGATCGGCTTCAGCGCAAGCTGGCCGACAAGCTGGCGCCGGAAGACCGGGAAATGCTGGAACGGTCGACCCGCACCATCGTCAACCAGGTCGAGTCCATGAAGGCCATGGTCAACGAGTTCCGGGACTACGCCCGGCTGCCGCCGCCGGTGCCGGCGCCGCTCGACGCGAACGTCGTGGTGCGCGAAGTGCTGGACCTCTATGGATCGAACGGCGTGAGGATCGGCGCCGTCCTGGCGGAGGACCTTCCGATGGCGCTGGCCGACGCCGGCCAGTTGCGCCAGGTGCTGCACAATCTCGTCAAAAACGCCAAGGAATCGCTGGCCGAGCATCCGCCCGCCCCGCCGGCCGCGCCGGAAATCACGGTCTCCACCCGCGCCGGGGCCGGGCGCGTTATCGTGTCGGTCGCCGACAACGGCGGCGGATTTCCGCCGGAAATCCTGGCGCGCGCCTTCGAACCCTACGTCACCCACAAGGCGAAGGGCACGGGGCTGGGGCTGGCCATCGTCAAGAAGATCGTGGACGAGCATCGCGGCGAGGTGCTCCTGTCCAACCGGGAAGGCGGGGGGGCGGAAGTGACGGTCAGGCTGCCCTCGGCAGAGTAGAGAGAAAACATATGGCACAGATACTGGTGGTCGACGACGAAATCGGCATCCGCGAGCTGCTCTCGGAGATCCTGCGCGACGAGGGCCACGACGTGAAGCTGGCGGAAAACGCCGCCGCCGCCCGCGCGGCGCGCGAGGCGGCGCGTCCCGACCTGGTGCTGCTCGACATCTGGATGCCCGACACCGACGGCATCACCCTGCTCAAGGAGTGGGGCGCCCATGGGCTGCTGACCATGCCGGTGGTCATGATGTCCGGCCACGGCACCATCGACACCGCCGTGGAGGCCACGCGCATCGGCGCCGCGGATTTCCTGGAAAAGCCGATCGGCATGCAGAAGCTGATGGCGGCGATCGACCGCGCCCTGGAGCGCGCGCCCAGGCCCGGCGGCGGCCTTTCGCTGGCCGCCTTCCCGCGATCCGCGCCGCTCAAGGACCTGAGGAAGCGGCTCGAACAGATGGCCGCGAAGAGCCGCACGCTGCTGCTGCGCGCGGGACCCGCGAGCGTCGCGGAACTGGCCGCGCGCACGCTGCATGCGCCGGGCAAGGCCTGGATCGACCTGGGCCACCAGGCCGAGCCCCTGAGCCTGGAATCGCTGGCCGACGCCGGCGGGGGACTCCTCTGGTGCGAGGAGCTGGCGCAGCTCTCGCGCATGCAGCAGAAGAGCCTGCTGTTCGCGCTCGACCGGCTGGAAAAGTACAACCTGCGCCTGGTGGCGGCCACGGGCCACGACGCGGCCTTCCTTGTCCGGAACGGTTGGGACGAGGGCGTCGCGCGCCGGCTGTTCGAGATATGGCTCGGCCTGCCGGCGCTCTCCGAGTTGCGGGACGAGATTCCCGACATCGCGGCCCACCTGCTGGCGCAGATGGCCGAGACCGGGGCGGCGCCCCCGTGCCGCTTTTCCACCGCCGCGCTCAACGCCCTGCGCCAGCATGGATGGGGCGGCGGCTACGGCGAGCTGAGGGGCGCGGTGAAGTCCCTGGCCCTGGCGGCGCTGGACGACGAGATCGGCGCCGAGGACGTGGGCCGCCTGCTGTTCCCGGACGGCGAGGCGGAAACCGGCCTGCCCGGCCTGCCGCCTGAGGTCATGGCGATGCCGCTCCGGGAGGCGCGGGAAATCTTCGAGCGCATCTATTTCGAGCATCATCTGCGCCAGGAGGGCGGTAACATGACCCGCCTGGCCGAAAAGAGCGGGCTGGAGCGGACGCACCTGTACCGCAAGCTCAAGGATCTGGGACTGCGAGGCGGAAAGAGCGAGGAGTAGAGCGTGAGAATCGTGATCCTGGGCGCCGGCCAGGTCGGCGCGAGCGTGGCGGAGGCGTTGGCCTCGGAGGCCAACGACATCACCATCGTCGATCAGGACGGCGCGCGCCTGGCGGAACTGGCCGACCATTGCGACGTGCGCACCATCACAGGCAACGCCGCCTATCCGTCGGTGCTGCGCGAGGCGGGCATCGAGGACACCGACCTCCTGGTCGCGGTGACCCAGTCGGACCAGACGAACCTCGTCGCCTGCAAGATCGCGCGCAGCCTCTTCCACGTGCCGACGCGCATCGCCCGCCTGCGCTCGCAGGACTTCTTCGAGGGCGACCTCCTGTCGACGGAGAACTTCGCCGTCGATTACGCCATCTGTCCCGAGCAGGACATCACCGACTACATCGCCCGGCTGATCGAGTTTCCCGAGGCGCTGCAAGTGCTGGAATTCGCCGGCGGGCGCGTCGTGCTGGTGGCGGTGCGCGCCAACCCCGGCGGCCTCCTGGTGGGCAAGCCGATCCGCGAGATGAGGACGCACCTTCCGCCATCCATCGACGCCCGCATCGTCGCGATCTTCCGTGAGCATCAGCCGGTCGAGGCGGACGGCGGCACGGTGGTGGAAGCCGGGGACGAGGTCTTCCTGCTGGCCGACGCCGGGCACATGCGCACGGTGATGCAGGAGCTGCGGCGCATGCTGGAGCCGGTGAAGCGGGTGATGATCGCCGGCGGCGGCAACATCGGCGCCCGCGTGGCGGCGACCCTGGAGAAGCATTACGAGGTCAAGCTGCTCGAACGGAACCGGGGCCGCGCCGAGGCCATCGCCGGCCGGCTGAACAGCACCCTGGTGCTGCACGGCGAGGCGACGGACGAGAACCTGCTGGCCCAGGAGAACATCGACGAGACCGACATGTTCCTCGCGCTGACCAACGACGACGAGGACAACATCATGGCCGCCTCGCTGGCGAAAAGGCTGGGCTGCAAGCGCGTGCTGGCGCTCATCAACCGCCGCGCCTACGCCGAGATGGTGCAGGGCGGCCCCATCGACATCGGCCTCTCCCCCGCCCAGGTGTCCATCGGCGCGCTGCTCACCCACGTGCGCCGCGGCGACGTGGCGCGGGTGCACAGCCTGCGGCGCGGCGCGGCGGAAGCGCTGGAGCTGGTGGCCCACGGCGACAGATCCACGTCCAAGGTTGTCGGCCGCCGCATCGAGGAACTGCCGGTCATCAAGGGCGCCCGCATCGGCGCCATCGTCCGCCGCGACGAGCAGGTCATCATTCCCCACCACGACACGGTGATCGAGGAGGACGACCACGTCGTCGTCTTCTGCACCCGCAAGCGGCAGGTGCGGGAGGTCGAGAGGCTTTTCCAGGTCGGCATCGGATTCCTGTGAACCTGCGGCAAGACATGCGTCGCTTCCGGCCGGTGCTGCGCGTCTTCGGCGTCCTGCTGATGTGTTTCGCCCTCGCCATGCTGGTGCCGCTGGCCCTCTCCTGGCTGTGGCGGGACGGCGCCACGTCGGTCTACGATGAAGCCTTCCTGCTGACGTTCGGCACTGGGCTGGCGCTATGGGGGGTGGCGCGCGGCGAGACGCGCGAGCTCAAGGTGCGCGACGGATTCCTCATGGTGGTCATGGTATGGACGCTGCTGCCGGTATTCGCCGGCCTGCCGCTGATCCTCCACCTGAACCTCTCTTTCACCGACGCCTACTTCGAGGCAACGTCGGGGCTTACCACCACCGGCGCCACGGTCCTGACGGGCCTCGACGCGCTGCCGCCGTCGATCAACCTCTGGCGCGGCATGCTGGTCTGGCTGGGCGGCATGGGGCTGATCGTGCTGGCCGTGGCCATCCTTCCCCTGCTCGGCATCGGCGGCCGTCAAATGTTCAAGGCGGAAACGCCGGGGCCGATGAAGGACAACCAACTGACACCGCGCATGACCGAAACGGCCAAGGGGCTGTGGGGCGTCTACGCCGCCATCACCGTCGCCTGCGCCCTTCTCTACCACATGGCCGGCATGGACTGGTTCGACGCCGTCATGCATGCCTTCACGACGATGGGGCTGGGCGGGTTCTCCAGCCACGACGCGAGCTACGGCCACTGGAATTCGCCGGCCGTCGAGGCGGTCGCCATCGTCTTCATGCTGATCGCCGGCATGAACTTTGCGACCCATTTCCTGGCCGTGCATGGACGCTCGTGGCGCCCCTACCTGCGCGACCCGGAGGTGGGCTGGTACCTGCTGGTCCTGGCCGGCAGCGTTCTTTGCATCGCCCTCTACCTGTGGGCGCTCGGCACCTATCCCGAATTCATGACCGCGCTGCGATTCTCGGCCTTCAACGTGGTGTCGATCGCCACCACGACGGGCTTCGCCAACACCGACTACAACCTCTGGCCGATGTTCGCGCCGCTGTGGATGCTGTTCCTGTGCAGCTTCACCACGAGCGCCGGCTCCACGGGCGGCGGCATCAAGATGATCCGGGCGCTGATCCTCTACAAGCAGGTCTACCGCGAGCTGATCCGGGCCATGCACCCCAACGCCGTCTGGCTGGTGCGGGTCGGCGGCGCGGTCGTGCCTCAGAACATCCTGTTCGCGGTGCTGGCCTTCAGCTTCGTCTACATGGCCAGCATCGTCTCGATGACGCTCCTCATGTCCATTTCGGGGCTCGAAATCGTCACCGCGTTCTCGGCGGTGGTGGCTTCCATCAACAACACCGGGCCGGGCCTCAACCAGGTCGGCCCAGCCACCACCTTCGCCGTTCTGACCGACTTCCAGACCTGGGTATGCACCTTCGCCATGCTGCTCGGGCGCCTGGAAATCTTCACGCTGCTGGTCGTGCTCACCCCGGCGTTCTGGCGAAAGTAGGCGATAATCGGCCCATGACCCGCCCAACGAACGACAATTTCCTCCGCGCCCTGCTGCGCGAGCCTGTGGATTACACGCCTACGTGGCTGATGCGCCAGGCCGGCCGGTATCTTCCCGAATACTGCGAGACCCGCAAGCGGGCGGGCAGCTTTCTCGATCTGTGCAAGAACCCATCGCTGGCCTGCGAGGTCACCCTCCAGCCGCTGGCCCGCTACGACCTCGACGCCGCCATCCTGTTCTCGGACATCCTGACGGTGCCCGACGCCATGGGGCTGGGCCTCTACTTCGCCGAGGGCGAGGGGCCGAGGTTCGAGCGGCCGCTGCGCGAAGAATGGGAAATCCGCGATCTGGAGGCGCCGGATCCCGATGTGCATCTGCGCTACGTGATGGACGCCGTGGCCGAGATCCGCCGCGCCCTGAACAATTCCGTGCCGCTGATCGGCTTTTCGGGCAGCCCCTTCACGCTGGCCTGCTACATGGTCGAGGGCGGATCGTCGGACGACTTCCGCCGGGTCAAGACCATGCTCTACGACCGGCCCGACCTGCTGCACCGCATCCTGGAAGTGACGACGCGCGCCGTGGTCGACTACCTCAACGCCCAGATCGAATCGGGCGCCCAGGCCGTGATGATCTTCGACACCTGGGGCGGCACGCTGGCCCACCGCGCCTACCGGGAATTCTCGCTCGCCTACATGCGGCGCATCGTCGAGGGCCTGATCAAGACGCGCGACGGCGAACGCATTCCCTCCATCGTCTTCACCAAGGGCGGCGGCCAGTGGCTGGAGTCCATCGCCGCCATCGGCTGCGACGGCATCGGGCTGGACTGGACCACGGACCTCGGCGAGGCCCGCCGCCGCGTCGGCGACAAGGTGGCCCTGCAGGGGAACCTCGACCCCATGGCGCTGTTCGCCTCGCCCGAGGCGGTGATGGCCGAGGCGAAGCGCGTCCTCGACAGCTTCGGTGGGGACGAAGGACCCGGGGGTCCGGGCGGCCATGTATTCAACCTCGGCCATGGCATCTCCCAATTCACCCCGCCAGACAACGTTTCCGCGCTGGTCGAGGCGGTACGCCAATACAGCCGCCGCGCCTAGCGTGGCCCCCTCCACAACCCAGGCGCGACAAGGCTTGGCGGGAGCCGGCGGTAAAGGGATGGCAGTTGACTTATTCACAGAATTGGGTTCAGTTCCGTTCGCCGGCGGGATCGCACACCCTTGTGGCGCCACTTTCCAACTCATTGTTTTTGCTTGAGTTTTGTCTGCACAAGTATTGCGCAACCATGAAGTTAACCTTACAGGGCCATGACTTACGGATTGCCGGACGCCCTTATTCACAAAGTTGTCCACAGATTGTGTGGGCAACTTGAATCTCCTTATGCGGCAATGAATTAGGCCGCAAATGCAATATTTCATCGAGTTTGTCGCGGCAATGATTTGATCCCTGACCGTCCTTCCTCGGCGATGTATATCCTTCGTATAGCACTCGACCTCCCCCTGCCCGGAGAATTCGACTATCGGGCGGAGGATGCCTCGGCCGCCGACATCGGCCACCGCGCGATCGTGCCCTTTGGAACCGCGAAGAAGGTCGGCGTGATCCTCGACGTGAGGGAGACGAGCGACCAGCCGCCGGAGAAGCTCCGGGCCGTGGAATCCGTCCTGCGCGACATGCCGCCGCTGCCGCCCGACTGGCGGGCGCTCTGCGAGTTCTGCGCCCGCTACTACCAGCACCCCCTCGGCCAGGTCGTCGCCTTCGCGCTGCCGCCGCTGCTGCGGCGCGGCAAACTGCCACGCCCGGTCAAGCCCGGAAAGGCGGGTGCCGTCCCGCAGCCGCTGACTCTTCCGGAACTGCTGCCCGAGCAGGCGGTGGCGGTGGCGGCCATCGAGGCGGCGAGCGGGTTTTCCCCTTTCCTACTGCACGGCGTGACCGGCAGCGGCAAGACCGAGGTCTACCTGCGCGCCATCGAGACCGTCCTCTCGCGGGGCGGGCAGGCGCTGATGCTGGTGCCGGAGATCGCGTTGACGCCCCAGCTCGAAGGCCGCGTCCGCGCCCGCTTTCCCGAGGCGCGCATCGTCTGCGCCCACAGCGGCATTGCCGACGCCGCCCGCGCCCGCGCCTTCCTCGATGCGCTCGAAGGCCGCGCCGACATCGTGCTGGGCACACGGCTCGCGGTGTTCATGCCCCTGCCTCGCCTCGCGCTGATCGTCATCGACGAGGAGCACGACGCCTCCTTCAAGCAGCAGGACGGCCTGCGCTACTCGGCGCGCGACGTCGCGGTGTTCCGAGCGAAGCAGATGAATGTTCCCATCGTGCTGGGCTCTGCCACGCCGTCGCTCGAAACATTCCACCATGCCCGCACGGACCGCTATCGCCTGATCGAGCTGACCCGACGCGCCGTCGCCGAGGCCATGCCGTCCGTGGCGACCATCGACACCCGCAAGGAGAAGCTGAAGGACGGCATGAGCGCCGCACTGATCGAGGCGGTGAGCGAGCGCTTACGAAGGGGTGAGCAGAGCCTGATCTTCCTCAACCGCCGCGGCTATGCGCCGGTGCTGGCCTGCCCGTCCTGCGGCTGGGTCTCCCGCTGCCGGCGCTGCGCGGCGAACCTTGTGCTGCACCTGGCCGACCGGCGGTTGCGATGCCATCACTGCGGCCTGGAGTCCGGCATCCCCGGCGCCTGCCCCGATTGCGGCAACCAGGACCTCCATCCCTGCGGCCGGGGCACCCAGCGGCTGGAGGCGGCGCTCTCCGAACGCTTTCCCGACGCCCGCATCCTGCGCATCGACCGCGATTCGGCGAGCACGTCGAAGAAATGGCAGGCGCTGCTCGACGCCATCCACCGGGGCGACGCCGACATCCTCGTCGGCACCCAGATGCTGGCCAAGGGCCACGACTTTCCGAAGCTCACGCTGGTGGGTGTGGTGGGGGCCGACGCGGCGCTGTTCGCCGCCGACTTCCGCGCGCCCGAACGGCTGTTCGCGCAGCTCATGCAGGTGGGCGGACGCAGCGGCCGGGCCGCCCTGCCGGGCGAAGTGCTGATCCAGACCGAGTACCCGGATCACCCCCTCTACCGCGCCCTGGCGGAGCACGATTACGTCCGCTTCGCCCGAGAGCAGATCGCCGAGCGCGAGCAGGCCGGCTTCCCGCCCTTCGCCTTCCAGGCGCTGCTGCGGGCCGAGGCGAAGACGATGGGAGAGTCACTCGCCTTCCTCGCGCAGGCGAAGGATGCGGCGGGCAGCCTCGCCACCGGGGGGGCCGTCGCGCTGTACGACCCGGTGCCCATGCGCATGTTCCGCCTGATGAACCTGGAGCGCGCGCAGCTGCTGGCGGAGTCCCGGAGCCGCCCGGCGCTCCAGGCCTTCCTCGCCGCCTGGACGGAGGCGCTGCGCGGCATCAGGGCGCCGCGCGACCTGCGCTGGCACCTCGACGTCGATCCGCTGGAATTCTGACTACTTGCCGCCGGCGGGCTTCTTCGCCGCGACGGTTTTTTTCGCGGCGGCGGGCTTCTTTGCCGCAGGTTTCTTTGCGGCGGCGGGCTTTGCCGCCGGAGCTTCCGCGTCGGCCTTGGGCTTCGCCGGCGCCTTGGCGGCCTTCGGCGCCCGGGCCTCGAACTCGAAGCCCACCTTGCCGTCGGCGCCGCGGGTCAGGTAGGCGGAGAACTTCTTCTTCGTCCGGTTGGAAACGAACCCCTTGAGCAGGCTGGTCTTGCCGGTTTCGAGCAGCTTCTGCATCTCGGCGCGCGACACTTCCTGCTGGAGGATGATCTTGCCGGAGCGGAAGTCGCAGGATTTGGCGGCGCCCACGGATTTCTCGCAGACATAGGCCATGCCGTGCTCGAACACCCCGCTCCCGCACCTGGGACAGGCGCCCAGGGCCTCCTGGCCGGAAAAATCGACGCCCTCCGCGTCGCCCTCGCCCTCATTGTTGCCGAAATCGAAGGAAGGCGCATGGTTCTCGTCGAGCTTGACGATGGCGGCGAAGGCGCGACCCATCTTGCTGCGGAAACCCTGCAACGGGCCGATCTGGCGGTCACGCAGCAGCCGGTCCATCTCCTCCGGTTCCCACTGGCGGCTGGCGACGACCTTCCACAGCTTGTAGTCGCACTTGTCGCACTTGAAGTGCTTGTAGGTTTCGTGGATCCTCCCGCCGCATTTCGGGCAGGGGGTTGAAAGCGTGCCGAAGTCGGGGTCGGCGAATTCGCCGTGCTTGATGCGCTCGACCATCGCCTGCGTCTGCTCGGTGATGTGCGCCATGAACTCTTCGCGCTTCAGGCGGCCGTGCTCCATCTCCTTGAGCTTCCACTCCCACAGGCCGGTCAGTTCCGGCGAGCGGATCTCATCGACCTGGAGCTGCTCCAGCGCGAACAGGAGCGAGAATGCCTTGGCCGTCGGTTGCAGTTCGCGGCCGTTGCGATGCACGTATTCCTCGAAGATCAGGCCCTCGATGGTGGCCGCCCGCGTCGCCGGCGTGCCCAGTCCGCGCTCGGACATCGCCTCGCGCAACTCCTCGTCCTCCACCAGCTTGCCGGCGCCTTCCATGGCCGAGAGCAGCGTCGCTTCGTTGTAGCGGGCCGGCGGCTGCGTGGCCTTGCTCTTGACCTCGACGTCGTTGGCCCAGACGCGCTCCTTCTTCTCCAGCGGCGGCAGGTTGGGATTCTCGTCCTCCTCCTGGGCCTCCTTGCCGTAGACGGCCAGCCAGCCGGGCGTGACCAGCACCTTGCCCTCGGTCTTGAAGGCTTCCTGCTCGACGCGGGTGATGCGGGTGGTGACGTTGTACTCGGCGGCGGGGAAGAAGACCGCCAGGAAGCGCCTGACCACGAGGTCGTAGAGCTTCTGTTCGGGTTCGGTCAGGTTCTTCGGGATCGTGCCGGTGGGGATGATGGCGAAGTGATCGGATATCTTGGCGTTGTTGAAGATGCGCTTGTTGGGATGGACCCAGCCCGATTCCAGGATGGTCTTCGCATGCCTGCCGCCGGTGGTATCCTCGAGGGCGCGCAGGGTGTCCTTGACGGTGCCCAGGGTGTCCTCGGGCAGATAGCGCGAATCGGTTCGGGGATAGGTCAGCGCCTTGTGCTTTTCGTAGAGCGCCTGGGCCAGGCCCAGGGTGTTGCGGGCCGAGAAGCCGAAGCGGCCGTTGGCCTCGCGCTGGAGGCTCGTCAGGTCGAAGAGCAGCGGCGACAGCTCGGTCTTGGGCTTGATCTCCTCCTCGACCGTGCCATGCTTGCCCAGGCACTTCTGGCGAATGGCCTCGGCCTTCGCCTTGTCCCAGAGGCGCTCGGCCTTGGCGTGCTCGTCTGCCAACTGAGCTTCGCCCTTCCGGAACTTCTCGTCGAACCAGCGGCCGCGGTAGGTGCCGGCCACGGCCTGGAACTCGGCCTCGACTTCCCAGTAGTCGCGGGAAACGAAGGCGCGGATGCGGCGTTCGCGCTCGACCAGGATGGCCAGGGTCGGCGTCTGCACGCGGCCCACGGTGGTCTTGTAGAAGCCGCCCTCCTTCGAGTTGAAGGCGGTCATGGCGCGCGTGCCGTTGATGCCGACCAGCCAGTCGGCCTCGGAACGGCAGCGCGCGGCGTCGGCCAGCGGCAGCATCTCCTGGTCCGTGCGCAGGTGGGCGAAGCCGTCGCGGATGGCGGAGGGCGTCATGGATTGCAGCCAGAGGCGCCGTATCGGCTTGGCTGATTTTTCGGCGAATGCGTGCTGGACGACGTATCGGAAGATCAGCTCGCCCTCGCGGCCCGCGTCGCAGGCGTTCACGAGGCCGGTGACATCCTTGCGCTTCATCAGCCGCGTCAGCAGGCGCAGACGGTCGGCGGTCTTGTCGATGGGGTTCAGCGCGAAGCGCGGCGGGATCACCGGCAGGTGGGCGAAGCTCCACTTGCCGCGCTTGACCTCGTACTCCTCGGGCACCGCCAGTTCCAGCAGGTGGCCGATGGCCGACGAGAGCACGTAGTCGTCGCTCTCGAAGTAGTCGCCCTGGCGTGTAAAGCCACCCACCGCCTTGGCGATGTCCTGCGCGACGGAGGGCTTCTCGGCGATGATCAGTTGTTTTGTCATGGCGGCGCGGCGGGGATGAGCGCCGCATCATAAGCGCGCGCCTCCGCCAATGGCAAGTCAATGCAGCAGGGGCTCGTCGTCCTCTTCCGCCAGCAGTTCCTCGAAGACCAGCGCGTCGAGGGGCAATTGCCGGCGCCACATGACCATGAGCACGATGACCTTGAGCTTCGCCAGGGTCACGACGGCGTCTTCCAGGGCCAGCGCCCGTTCGACGATGCGCTCGCGCACGGCGGCGTCGATGCCGCCCGCGGCCTCCAGGAAGGCGAGGAAGCCGCGGCAGTCGGCCGGCAGCCGGGCGGCCTCGCGCGGGTCGTAGAGGCGCAGCGAGTCCGGCTGCGGGGCATGCAGGAAGCCGCCGGATTCCGGCACCTGGTCGAGGCCGGCGAGCCAGTCGAGCGCCTCGGTGATGTCCGCGTCGCCAAAGCCCGCGGCGGCGAGCTTGCGCGCCAGGGCATCGGGCTCCGGGCAGGCGTCGGGCAGGTAGTTTTCAAACAGGTAGACCAGGATGTCGTACATGGGGCGTCGTGGCGTCAGTTCAGTCGTTGGTAGCGGCCGCCGGGCAACTGCGCGATCCGGCCTTCCAGTTCCAATGGTAGCAGCATCGCAAGCAGATGCTCCGGCGTCAAGCCGCTTCGCCGCGCCAGGGTGTCGAGGTCGCAGGGGTCGCGGCCAAGCGCGATCAGCACCGGATCGGTCTCCGCCTCCATCGTCGGCGGCAGGGCGGCGGGATTGACGACGGACTCCCAGTGCAGCTCTTCGAGGATGTCCTCCGCCCTTTCGACGAGCTTGGCGCCCTGCCGGATGAGCTTGTGGCAGCCGCGAGCGACCGGCGAATGGATGGAGCCGGGGATGGCGAACACCTCCCGGCCCATCTCGGCCGCCAAGCGGGCCGTGATCAGCGAGCCGCTTCTTTCGGCCGCCTCCACGACCAGGCAGCCCCGCGCCATGCCCGCGATCAGCCGGTTGCGGCGGGGAAAATTGGCGGCCAGCGCCGGCGTGCCCAGCGGAAACTCGCTGACGATGACGCCGCGCTCGGCGATTTCCCGCGTCAGGGCCTCGTTTCCGGCGGGATAGATGCGGTCGGCGCCGGTGCCGATGACGGCGACGGTCGAGCCGGAGCCGGCCAGCGCACCGCGGTGGGCCGCGGCGTCGATGCCCAGCGCCAGGCCGCTGACGACGGTGAGCCCTGATTGCGAGAGCGTCCGCGCGAAGGCCTCGGCGTTCGCCTCGCCCTGCCGCGTGGCGGAGCGCGACCCGACGATGGCGATGGCGGGGCGGTTCAGGAGGCTGGCATCGCCCTTGACGTAGAGCAGCGCCGGCGGATCGGCGGTGGTGAGCAGCGCCTGGGGATAGTCGGCGTCGGCCAGGGTGACGATGCGGTTACCCGGTTCGCCGATCCAGGCCAGGGCCGCCTCGATTTCGGCGCCGCAGTCGTGGCTGGCGAGCCTTTCCGCCAGGGCGCCTCCGACTACGCCGCGCAGTGCGGAAAACCCCGCCGAGAAGATCGCCTCCGGCAATCCGAAGGCCTTGAGCAGCTGGCGCTGGGTTTCATTGCCGACGCCGGGAAGCAGCGTCAGCCGCAACCAGGCGGCCGGGGCATTGCCAGGGAAAGAGGGCGAATGCGTTTCCCTCACTTACGGCGTGCGCACGACGTCGCCGGGCGCCAGGGGGCGGTTCGTGTCCATCACCAGCGCGTAGGAGACGCGCTCGAAGACGCGGAAGACGAATACCAGGCCGTAGCGCTCGTTCGGCAGCTTGTGCGTTTCGGGCTTGTCCACCTCGAAGCGGTTGGTGACTTCGGCGCCGTCGCGGTAGAGGGCGAGGACATGGCCGATTTCGAGTCCGTCCTTCTTGCCGCGCGAGAGGGAGACGATGGAATGGCGGCTGCCCTCGCCGACGCCGCCGTAGATGGCGATCACGCGGCCCTTGACGTCTTTGCCGGGACGGTGTGGCACGTAGTTCGCCACGTCGGGCCGGCTGGCGGGCACGAGATGGTCGCCCTGGCCGATTTCCTGTTTCGACGTGGCGGCACGGAAGGTGGCCGGCTGTCCTTCGGCGACCAGGTGGGCGCTGCCGATGTAGATGGCCTCGTGGCCGAGGACCTCGCCGTTGTCGGGATCCTTGAGCTCGTCGCCGGGGCGGTAGACCTGCCAGAGCTTGGCCTTCTGCTTGACGTCCTTCACGTAGAAGGTTTCGCCGGCGCCGACATAGACGCGGCTTTCGACGGTCGCAATGACCCGGGGCGCATCATTCAGCCCGCCGGCGTCGATCACCAGCGGCTGGGACAGGAAGGGTTCGATGGCCTGCTGGGGGATGGCGGGAATTTCCTGCTTCTCGTCCGCAAGATAGATGCGCGGCTCTGCCTTGACGAGCCGACCGAGCTTGAGCTGCGGATCGCCGTGGCTCCGGTCGAGGATCACCACCTGGCCGGGATAGATGCGGTGCGGGTTCTTGATCTGGTCTGGATTCAGGCGCCAAAGTTCGGGCCAGCGATAGGGATCCTTGAGGAACGCGCTGGCGATGCCCCAGAGCGTGTCGCCGGGCACGACGATGTGGCGGTCCGGCGCATCCGGCGCAAGTTCGAGCGGCCCGGCGCCCTCGGCGGCCCAGGCGCTTGAAATACAAAGAAACAGCGCGGATATAATGGCGCGTCGCATGGCGCAATCTCCCTAATTTCCCGGCAGGTCCGCCGGATTCTGCTCCCAAATCCTCACGGCATCAATCGAGTCAGCAACCGTTTTATGGCCCTTTTGCCCATTTTGCGCTACCCCGATCCGCGCCTGCACCGGCAGGCGGCGCGGGTCACGACCGTCGACGACGCGGTGTGCCGGCTGGTCGCCGACATGGCCGAAACCATGTACGAGGCGCCGGGCGTCGGCCTGGCCGCGACCCAGGTCAACCAGCATGTGCAGGTGGTCGTCATCGACGTTTCCGAAGAAAAGTCGCAGCTCCAGGTCTTCATCAATCCCGAAATCCTCTCCCGCGAGGGCGAGTGCGAAGGCGAGGAAGGCTGCCTCTCCGTGCCGGGCGTCTATGAGACCGTGAAGCGGGCCGAGCGCGTCAGGGTTCGCGCGCTGGGACTGAACGGCCAGCCCTTCGAGCTCGATGCCGAGGGCCTGCTCGCCGTCTGCCTCCAGCACGAGGTCGACCACCTCCGGGGGAAGGTGTTCGTCGAATACCTCTCGCCGCTGAAGCAATCGCGCATCAAGGCGAAACTGGCCAAGCAGGCCCGCATCACGGCATGAGAGTCGCCTTCGCCGGGACGCCGGAATTCGCCCGTGCCGCCCTCGATGCCATCTTGGCGGCAGGCTTCGAAGTGCCGCTCGTCCTCACGCAGCCCGATCGTCCGGCGGGGCGCGGGCAGAAGCTCCAGGAAAGCCCCGTCAAGCGGCTCGCCCTGTCGCGCGGCCTCCCGGTGCACCAGCCCGACCGGCTGCGCGATCCCGCCACCCACGCGCCGCTGATCGCCGCCGCGCCCGATGTGCTGGTGGTGGCCGCCTACGGCCTGATCCTGCCCCAGGCGGTGCTGGACATCCCCGCGCGCGGCTGCCTCAACATCCACGCCTCGCTGCTGCCGCGCTGGCGCGGCGCGGCGCCCATCCAGCGCGCCATCGAGGCGGGCGACGCCGAGACCGGCGTCACGATCATGCAAATGGAAGCCGGCCTCGACACCGGCCCCATGCTGATGAAGGAAGCCGTGAAAGTCAGCGCCGGCGACACGGCGGCGACGCTGCACGACACCCTCGCCGCGCTCGGCGCGCGGATGATCGTCGAAGCCCTGCGGAATTTCGACGGCCTGCGCCCCATCGCACAGCCCGATGCCGGCGTCACCTATGCGAACAAGATCGACAAGGCCGAGGCCGCCCTCGACTGGCGCCGTCCCGCCGCGGAGCTGGAACGGAAGATCCGCGCCTTCGACCCCTTTCCCGGCTGCGCCGCCGTCCTGGATGGGCTGACGCTCAAGGTCTGGCGCGCGGCGGTCGAAAACGGGACGGGCGAACCCGGTACGGTGCTCCGAGCGGATGCGGGCGGCATCGTCGTAGCCTGCGGCGAAGAAGCGCTGCGACTCGCGGAGCTGCAAAAGCCCGGCGGCCGGCGCATGTCCTCTGCCGACTTTCTGCAAGGCAGCGCCCTGCCCCATGCAGTCTCGGAATGGGGTAAATTTCCCGGATGAACAACGACAGCGTCGGTCTCGTCCGCGCGGAGCGCGCGCGCTTCGATGCACCCCTGCTCCTTGCCGGCGGCGCCACGCTGCCCGCCTTCGACCTGGTCTACGAAACCTACGGCCGGCTCAACGCCGCACGCGACAACGCCATCCTGATCTGTCACGCCCTGTCCGGCCACCACCACGTGGCAGGCTTCACCGACCCCGCGCGGCCGAAGGAAACCCTGGGCTGGTGGGACAACATGATCGGTCCCGGCAAGCCCATCGACACCGGCCGCTTCTTCGTCGTCGGCGTGAACAACCTCGGCGGCTGCCACGGCTCCACCGGCCCCGCCTCGACCAACCCGGCCACCGGCCGGCCCTGGGGCGCCGATTTTCCCGTCGTCACCGTGCAGGACTGGGTGCAGGCCCAGGCGCGGCTGGCCGATCACCTGGGCATCGACGTCTGGGCGGCGGTGGCCGGCGGCAGCCTCGGCGGCATGCAAGCGCTGCAATGGACGATCCAGTTCCCGGAACGCGTACGCCACGGCCTCGTGATCGCCGCCGCGCCGAACCTGACGGCGGAAAACATCGCCTTCAACGACGTGGCCCGCCAGGCGATCCTCACCGACCCGGACTTCCACGGCGGCCACTTCTACGAAAAAGGGGTACACCCCGGGCGCGGCCTGCGGCTCGCCCGCATGCTCGGCCACATCACCTACCTCTCGGACGACCAGATGGCCGACCGCTTCGGCCGCAGGAAGCGGCCCGGCGCGGGTTCCTACGGCTTCGACGTCGAGTTCGAGGTCGAGTCCTACCTCCACTACCAGGGCGACAAGTTCGCGGGGTTCTTCGACGCCAACACCTACCTGCTGATGACGCGGGCGCTGGACTATTTCGACCCGGCGCAGGAAGCCGGCGGCAGCCTCATGGCGGCGCTCGCGCCCGCGAAGGCGAAATTCCTCGTCGTGTCCTTCACCACCGACTGGCGATTCTCGCCCGATCGCGCGCGGGAGATCGTGAACGCCCTCGTGCACAACGGCCAGAACGTGGCGCACGCCGAGATCACGAGCCGGCACGGCCACGACTCCTTCCTGATGCAGGACGACCACTACCACGCCATCGTCCGCGCCTATCTTGGGAGGGTGATCGCGTGACACATCTTCCAGACCGCCCGGATTTCGACGTCATCGCCGGCTGGGTGCGCCCCGGCGAACGCGTGCTCGACCTCGGCTGCGGCGACGGCGCGCTGCTCCGGCGCCTGATCGAGACGCGCGGCGTGCAGGGCTGGGGCGTCGAGATCGACGACGCCAGGGTGCTGGCCGCCATCGGCAACGGCATCAACGTCATCCAGGGCGACCTCGAAGGCGGGCTGGCCGGCTTCGAGGACGGCGCCTTCCAGCACGTGATCCTGTCGCAGACGCTCCAGGCCATGCGCCACGTCGAAACCATCATTTCCGAAATGCTGCGCGTGGGGCGCGAGGCCGTGGTGAGCTTTCCCAACTTCGGCTACTGGAAGCACCGCCTGGACATCATGAACGGCCACATGCCGGTATCCGAGCGGCTGCCCTACGAGTGGTACGACACGCCCAACATCCACCTGTGCACCATCGACGACTTCGACGCGTTCTGCGAACGCCGCAGCATCGTCGTCCGGGAGCGCAAGGTGTTTGACGAAAGCGAAGGCCGCGAGATCACCGAAGAGCACAACTTCCTCGGCAGCCTGGCCGTCTATCGCATCGCGCGGGGCTCCCCATGATCGACTACCGCATCATCCCGGTCACCCCCTTCGCCCAGAACTGCACGCTGCTCTGGTGCGACGAAACGAAACGGGCCGCCGTGGTCGACCCCGGCGGCGACATCGACGTCATCCTCGCCACCGCCATGAAGCAGGGCGTGAAGGTCGAGAAGATACTGCTGACCCACGGCCACATCGACCACGCCGGCGGCGCGGCGGACCTCGCGGCGAAACTGGGGGTGCCGATCGAAGGACCGCAGCGCGACGAAAAATTCTGGATCGACCAGCTGCCGCAGCAGAGCCTGATGTTCGGCCTGCCGCACGCCGTCGCCTTCACGCCCGACCGCTGGCTGGATGAAGGCGACACCGTCGGCTTCGGCAACGTGACGCTGGGGGTGCTCCACACGCCCGGCCACACGCCCGGCCACATCTGCTTCCTCCACGCGGAATCGGGGCTCGCCCTCGTCGGCGACGTGCTGTTCGCCGGCTCCATCGGCCGCACCGATTTCCCGCGCGGCGACTACGATGCGCTGATTCGCTCGATCCGCACGAAGCTCTGGCCGCTCGGCGACGACGTCGCCTTCATCCCCGGCCACGGCCCGATGTCCACCTTCGGCGAGGAACGCCGCCACAACCCCTTCGTCGCGGACGGCCTCTGAAGCCGGCCCGGGATCAGCCGCCCGGCGCGCCGCATCTGCCGGAAGTATCCGGGCTGCGGCCGTACTTGTCCTCGAAGCGCACGATGTCGTCCTCGCCGAGATAATCGCCGGTCTGCACCTCGATCATCACACAGTCGATGACGCCTGGATTCGAGAGGCGGTGCGCGGTGCCGGCGGGGATGTAGGTCGACTCGTCGGTGCGGACGAATATCTCCCGCTCGCCATTGACCACGCGGGCCATGCCCGAAACGACCACCCAGTGCTCGCTGCGGTGATGGTGCATCTGGAGTGAGAGGCTCGCGCCCGGCTTGACGGCGATGCGTTTGATCTTAAAACGATCGCCCTCCTCCAGCACCGTGTAGGTGCCCCAGGGACGATGCACGGTGCGGTGATGGCGCACGCTGTCGTGGGCGGTGAGCCTGAGCTGCTGCACCACCGCCTTCACATCCTGCGCGCGGCTGCGGTCGGCCACCAGCAGGGCGTCCGCGGTATCGACGATCAGCAGGTCCTTCACCCCCACGGCGGCGACGACACGCTCGCAACCCTGCACGAAGCAGTTGGCCGCATCCACCAGCACAGCCTCGCCGGAGACGCGGTTGCCGCAACCGTCGGCGGCGGTCAGCTCGGCCAGCGCGTTCCACGAACCGATGTCGCTCCAGTCGAAGGCGGCGGGCACGACGGCCACCCGGCCGGCCCGCTCCATCACCGCGTAGTCGATGGAGATGTCGGGAGCCTGCCTGAAGCGCTCGGCCGCGAGCACGGGCGGCGGCTTGTCGAAATCGGTGGCCGCCAGCGTGGCCTCCACCGCCGCCAACAGGTCCGGCGCATGCTCGCGCAGGGCGTCGGCCAGGGCGCCGGCGGTGAAGCAGAACATGCCGGAATTCCACGTGAAGTTGCCGGCGGCGAGGTATTCGGCGGCCTTCTCCCGGGTCGGCTTCTCGATGAAGCGGACGACCCGGTGGCCGCGGTCGAGCGCCTCGCCGGCCTCGATGTAGCCGAAGCCGGACTCCGGCCCCGTCGGCCTGATGCCGAAAGTGGCCAGCCAGCCCTCCGCCGCCAGCTCGCGCGCCTGGGCGACGGCGGCGGCGAATGCGGCATGGTCGGCGATCAGGTGGTCGGCCGGCAACACCAGGAGCGCCGCATCGGGCCCGTGGCGGGCGGCGACATGCAGGGCGGCGGCGGCGATGGCCGGCGCCGTGTTCCGGCCGAAGGGCTCGAGCAGGTAATCGAGCGGCGGCAGCCCCAGGGGCGGGTCACAAAGCTCGTACTCGTCCCGCGTCAGGAAATAATGGTCGCGGTTAGTGACGGTGAGGACTTCCGTCACGTCCGGCAGCGCCGCCGCGCGCAGCAGCGTCTTGGCCAGCAGGCTTTCGCCGTCCGGCAGCTTGATGAAAGGTTTGGGCAGGGCCTCGCGGGAAACCGGCCAAAGCCGGGTGCCGGCGCCGCCGGACAGGATGACGGGGATGAATGCTCTCATTGGAGGACCATTTTCGAACGGCTGATTGTGCGGATCAAGTGGCCGCCCGTCAATCGGGAAACCCATTCGGATTCTGTTGCTGCCAGCGCCAGACGTCGGCGCACATGGCCGCGAGATCCTTTTCCGCGCGCCAGCCGAGCAGTTCGCCGGCCAGGGTCGGGTCGGCGAAGCACCGGGCGACGTCGCCCTCGCGGCGCGGCGCGATGCGATAGGCGACGGGGCGGCCGCTGGCGGCTTCGAACGCCTTGATCATCTCGAGCACCGAGTATCCGCGGCCGGTTCCAAGATTGATGGTCAGCAGGCCGCCATCGCGCTCGAGCGCCGCGAGCGCCGCGAGATGCCCGCGGGCGAGGTCTACCACATGGATGTAGTCGCGCACGCCGGTGCCGTCCGGCGTCGGGTAGTCGTTGCCGAACACCGAGAGGCACTCGAGCTTGCCCACGGCGACCTGTGCGACATAGGGCATGAGGTTGTTGGGGATTCCGTTGGGGTCCTCGCCGATCCTGCCCGAGGCGTGGGCGCCCACCGGGTTGAAATAGCGCAGCAGCGCGATCTTCCAGCGGGGATCGGCCCGGGCCGCGTCGCGCAGGATATCCTCGATCATCAGCTTGGATCGGCCGTAGGGGTTTGTCGACGACAACGGCGCATCCTCGCGTATCGGCACTTCCCGGGGGTCGCCGTAGACGGTCGCCGACGAGGAAAAAACAATCGTCCTGACGCCGGTTTCGGCCATGGCCTCGAACAGGGCGAGACTGCCTTCGACGTTGTTGCGGTAGTACAGGAGGGGATTGGACACCGACTCCCCGACGGCTTTCAGTCCGGCGAAATGGATCACGGCGTCGCAGCCGTCGAGGGCGCCGGCCATGGCGCCGCGATCGCGGATGTCGGCCCGCACGAACGACGGCCGGCGGCCGCTGATTTCTGTGATGCGATCAAGCACCGCGATCTTGCTGTTGGACAGGTTGTCGACCACCGTGACCTGGTGGCCGACGCCCAGCAGTTCGACGCAGGTGTGGCTGCCGATGTAGCCGAGGCCACCCGTTACGAGATACTTTGCCATGTTGCACGCAACTCCTGTTCATGTTTTTCCGCAGGCGCGCCGCCGCGCGCCGCATTCCGGCGAAATATAGCAGCCGGCACGGGAATCCGCGCATCATGCCCTCTTCCGGCGGTCGGCCGGGGTCTGCTGCTAGAATTTGGCCGATGTCGCAGACGGAATCCGCGAAATTGACCCGCCTCTTCTGATTCGTTACGCACAGGGAAACCCCATGAAAGCGCTCAAGACTGCCGGCGTCGTCCTCGCCGTCCTGCTGGCCCTCGTCCTCGCCGCCGTCGCCGTCGTCATGTCGAGGTTCGACGCCGGCTTCATCAAGGCCGAGGCCGCGAAAGCCGTTCAGGAGAAGAAGCAGCGCACGCTGAGGATCGACGGTCCGCTCGAGCTCTCCTTCTGGCCCAACCTCGGCGTCAGGGTCGGCAGGCTCTCGCTTTCCGAGCACAAGAGCGACCGGGAATTCCTCGCCCTCGAATCGGCGCGCGTCTCGGTGGCCGTGATGCCGCTCCTCGACCGGCAGGTGGTGGTCGACACCATCGAGATTTCCGGCGCGCAGGCCACGATCGTCCGCCGCAGGGACGGCACGCTCAACATCGACGACCTGCTGTCGAAGGACGAGGACAAGAGCCCGATGGTGAAGTTCGACATCGCCGGCATCCGGGTGGACGGCAGTCGGCTCGCCTTCCGGGACGAGCAGGGCCGGCGCGACATCGCGCTGTCCGGCCTCTCGCTGCGGACGGGCCGGGTCGCCAATGCCGCCGAGGGGCCGCTGGAGCTGGCGGCGAAAGTGACCTCCAACAATCCCCGGTCGGCTGTCGACATCAAGATCGCCGCGCGCTACCGGTTCGATCTCGATGCGAAGGACATTGCGCTGTCGAAGCTCGACGCGGCCATCGAGGGCGAGCTTGCCGGCATGAGGCGGCTGAAGCTGCCCGTCACCGGCTCGCTGCGCGCCAACTGGGGCAAACAGACCGCCGACGCGCAGATCGAAGCCCGGCTCGACGAATCGAGAATCGAGGCGAAGGTGCGCCTCGCGAAATTCTCGCCGCCCGACATCGGCTTCGACATCGACGTGGACAAGATCGACGTCGACAAGTACCTGCCCCCGGCGGCGAAGGATTCGGCCGGCGGCGAAGGCAAAGCCGGCGCGGGTGGGACGGCGGAACGGAAGATCGACCTCTCGCCGCTGAAGTCGCTCAACCTGCACGGCACGGTCAAGGCGGGGCAGCTCCAGGTCGCCGGCGTCAAGGCGACCAACGCGAAGCTGCGCATCGACGCGGCCGGCGGAAAGCTCAACGTGGCGCCGCACTCGATGAACCTCTATGAAGGCACCCTGAACGGCACGCTGTCGGTCAATGCCGACGGCAACGCCATCGCGCTGAAGCAGAACCTCGCCGGCGTAAACATCAATCCGCTGATGAGGGATGCGCTCGACAAGGACCTGGTCGAGGGCAGGGGGTCGGTCGCGCTCGACCTCGGGACGCGCGGCGACACCGTCGCGGCGATGAGGAAGGCGCTCTCCGGCACGGCCTCGCTTTCGCTGCGGGACGGCGCGATCAAGGGCATCGATCTCGCGAAGTCCTTCCGGGGGCTGAAGACGAAGCTTTCGAGCCGGCAGGACGTCGTGCAGGCGGCGTCGAGGACGGAGAAGACCGATTTCGCGGAACTCTCGGGCAGCTTCAAGATCGCCGGGGGCGTCGCGCACAACGACGACCTCACCGCCAAGTCGCCCTTCCTGCGACTAGCAGGCGCGGGCGACATCGACATCGGCAACGGCGGCATGAACTACCTGCTGAAGACCAGCGTGGTGAACACCGCCGGCGGCCAGGACGCGCCCGGTCTCGAACACCTGAAGGGCATTACCGTGCCGGTGCGGCTGGCCGGTCCTTTCGAAAATCTCTCCTGGAAACTCGAACTCGCAAGCCTCGTGCAGGAGGCCGTCAAGGCGAAGGTAGGGGAGAAGAGGCAGGAAGTCCGCGAGAAGGCCCGGGACAAACTGTTCAAGGGACTGCTCGGCCGCTGAGGATCATCGGGGCGGCCGGTGCGCTTCAGTGCCGCCGGCGCTGCGGGGCGATCGGTGTGCGGCCCTCGATGTGGCGGAAGCTGATGCGCCCCTTGCTCAGGTCGTAGGGGGACAGTTCAAGGGAAACCCTGTCGCCCGCGAGGATGCGAATGTGGTGCTTGCGCATCTTGCCCGCGCTATAGGCCACGAGGTTGTGGCCGTTATCGAGCGTGACGCGATAGCGCGAGTCGGGCAGCACTTCCATCACCACCCCGTTCATTTCGATGAGTTCTTCCTTGGCCATGAGCGTGTCTCCAGGGGGAATCGGGCGCGTCAAAGAAAAGGCCCGGCATGCGCCGGGCCTTTCCGGTGAAGCGGCGCGGAATTGCCAGCCGTTCAGTCAGCCGCGCGGATGTTCGACGCCTGCTGGCCCTTGGGGCCGGTGGTGACGTCGAAGCTGACCCGCTGGCCTTCCTTGAGGGTCTTGAAGCCCTGACCCTGGATCGCGGAGAAATGGGCGAAGAGATCATCGCCGCCGCTCTCGGGAGTGATGAAGCCGAAGCCCTTGGAATCGTTGAACCACTTTACGGTGCCTGTTGCCATGTCTTGAATATCCTGAAAAAAATGATAAAGGGGGATTGCCCCTGGGTGGGGCGACAATCAAGACGGCGGGGTGGTGAGGGGGAGAAACACCGCGGGAACCGCGGGTACCGAACCGGACAACAACGACACTGCTTGAAAATCGCTGCCGCGCACTATGCGCCCGATTGCGGAATAAGGCAATGGAAATCGACATGACGGACGCAACGCCTGGAAACATTCCGGTCCATGGACGATAATCCGGGCGTGTCGAGCCCAGTCCTTCACATCGCGACCTACAACATCCACAAGGGATTTTCGCAGTTCAACCGCCGCATGGTGGTCCACGAGCTGCGGGAGCGGTTGCGCGAGCTCGACCCCGACATCGCCTTCCTCCAGGAGGTACAGGGGCTGCACCTGGGCCATGCCGAGGCGCACGAGGACTGGCCCGAGGAACCACAGCACGAATTCCTCGCCGCCGAGGTCTGGCAGAGCACCGCCTACGGCCGCAACGTCATCTACGAGCACGGCCACCACGGCAACGCGATCCTCTCGCGCCTGCCCATCCTCGCCTCGCACAACCAGGATGTCACCCATCTGCGCTTCGAGCGGCGAGGCCTGCTCCATTGCGCCGTCGACGTGCCCGGCATGGCGCGGCAGCTGCACTGCGTCTGCGCCCATCTTTCGCTGTTCGGCCGCTCCCGCCGCCGACAGATCGACGCCCTGGCAACGCGTCTGGAAACCATCGTGCCGGCCGGCGCGCCGTTGATCGTCGCCGGCGACTTCAACGACTGGCGCAACAGCGCCCACGACCTGCTGGCCGAGCGGATGGGACTGATCGAGGTGTTTGCCGGCATCAAGGGCCGGCCGCCGAGGAGCTATCCGAGCGCCTTGCCGGTGCTGCGCCTCGACCGCATCTACGTGCGCGGCTTTCACATCGAAACGGCGCAGGTGCTTTTCGGCCCGCCCTGGTCCGAGATTTCAGACCACGCGGCGCTCTCCGCCACGCTCATACCGGAATGAAACCGGAATATCTTCCCGGCAACCGCGTCACCTTGCTCACGACCGGCCGGGAATATTTCCCGGCTCTGATCGAGGCCATCGACGGCGCCGTCGCCGAAGTCCATTTCGAAACCTACATTTTCGCCGACGACGACGCAGGCCGCGCCGTCGCCGCCGCCCTGGCGCGGGCGGCGAAGCGCGGCGTGGCCGTGCGCGTGCTGGTGGACGGGTTCGGCGCGCGTGAATTTTCGGCCGGCCTGGGCGCCCGTCTCGCCGCCGACGGCGCCGAGGTGCTCGTCTACCGGCCGGAGATCGCGCGCATGAGGCTGCGCCGTCATCGCCTGCGGCGGCTCCACCGCAAGCTGGCCGTCATCGACGCCCGCGTCGCCTTCGTCGGCGGCATCAACGTCATCGACGACTGGGACGGAGCGGACAGGCGGATTCCGCCGCGCCACGATTACGCCGTCAGGGTCGAAGGTCCGCTGCTGGCGCACATTCACCACGCCACCCGCCACCTCTGGCAACTGGTGAGCTGGGCCAGCCTGCGCCGGCGCTACCGGGAGCCGCCGCCATCGCACCGCGTGGCGCACGATCCGGCGCCGCACGGCGGCACGACGGCGGCTTTCCTGGTGCGCGACAACCTGCGCCACCGGCGCGACATCGAGGAAAACTATCTCGACGCCATCGAATCGGCGAAGGACGAGATCGTGCTCGCCAGCGCCTATTTCTTGCCGGGCCGCCGCTTTCGCCACGCGCTGATGGGAGCAGCGCAGCGCGGTGTGCGCGTCATCGTCCTCCTGCAGGGGCGGGTCGAATATGCGCTGCTCCACTACGCCACGCAGGCGCTCCACGGCGCCCTGCTGAAGGCGGGCGTGCGCATCTTCGAGTACCACGCGAGCTTCCTGCACGCCAAGGTTGCCGTGGTCGACGGCGACTGGGCGACGGTGGGCTCCTCCAACATCGACCCCTTCAGCCTGCTGCTGGCGCGCGAGGCCAACGTGGCGGTGCGCGACGCCGGCTTCGCCGCCGGCCTGCGCGAGAACCTGACATCCGCGATGGCGGCCAGCGCCCGCGAGGTGCGCGCCGAGGATCTGAAGCGGCGCTCGCTGCCCGCTCGCGCGGCGAGCTGGCTGGCCTACTCAGCCGTGCGGCTGTTGATCGGCATCGCCGGCTACGGCAGCAGCGACTACCGCGGATAGCGCCTTTGTCCGGGGCACGCGGGCCAGGGTCCAGTGCGCCCGCGCCCAGGCCCAGATTTCCGCCACGCTGGCCCGCGCCAAGTCTCCTGGCGGCTTCTGGCCGAGAAAACCAAGCGCGGCCACGAGCGCCGGGTCGGCGGGATCGAGCGGCGCGGCCCCGGTCTGCTTTGAAAGCTTCTCGCCGGCGGCGTTGACGGCCGCCGGCAGGTGCGCGTAAGCCGGCGTCGGGACGCCCAGCAGGCGCTGGAGCAGTATCTGGCGCGGCGTCGAATCGACGAGGTCGGCGCCCCGCACGATGTGGGTGATGCCCTGGTCGGCGTCGTCGACCACCACCGCGAGCTGGTAGGCGAAATAGCCGTCGGCGCGCAGCAGCACGAAATCCCCGGCGTCGCGCGCGATGTCCTGGCACAGGCGACCCTGAACGGCATCGTCGAAGCAGATGGTTTCCGCTGGCACGGCGAGCCGCCAGGCGCGGGCTGTCTTGCCCGGCGCGAGGCCGTTGCGACAGGTGCCAGGGTAGACATGAGACCCGTCCGGCGCCAGCGCGGAATCCGCGATTTCCCTTCGGGTGCAGGCACAGGGATAGGCGTGGCCGGCCGCGCGCAAGGCCTCCAGCGCCTCCCGGTAGCGTGCCGTGCGCCGGCTTTGCCAGAGCACATCGCCGTCCCATTCAAAGCCGAAGGCCGCGAGCTGGCGCAGGATGACGTCGGCCGTCTCGCGCCGGCAGCGCGGCTCGTCCACGTCCTCCATGCGCACGAGCCAGCGGCCCCCCCGGGCGCGCGCTTCGAGGCAGCTGCCCAGCGCCGCGACGAGCGAGCCGAAGTGCAGCGGCCCCGTCGGCGAGGGCGCAAAACGGCCGCGATAAGGTAGCATCCGGGCTTCACTCATACCCAGTCAGGAGCACCCCCCATGGCGACCGTAGAACTCACCACCGACAACTTCAAGCAGGTCGTCAGCGACAGCAATATCCTCATCATCGATTTCTGGGCCTCCTGGTGCGCTCCCTGCCAATCCTTCGCGCCGACTTTCGAGGCGGCCTCGGAGGAGAACGACGACATCGTCTTCGCCAAGGTCGACACGGAAGAGCAGCGGGAACTCGCCTCCGCGTTCAACATCCGCTCGATTCCGACCCTCATGGTGTTCAAGGAACAGGTCATCGTCTACGCCGAGGCGGGCGCCCTGCCGGCATCCGGTCTGGAGCAGCTGGTGGAAGGCGTGCGCAGCCTCGACATGGATCGGGTGCGCGCCGAGATCGCCGCCGGCGAGGACGCCGGCGACTGAGCCGGCGACGGGCGCATGTCCGTCAGACGTTGAACAGGAAGTTCATCACGTCGCCATCCTTGACGACGTACTCCTTGCCTTCCGCCCGCATCTTGCCCGCCTCCTTGGCGCCCGCTTCGCCCTTGCAGGCGATGAAGTCGTCATAGGCGATGGTCTGGGCGCGGATGAAGCCGCGTTCGAAATCGGTGTGGATGACGCCGGCGGCCTGGGGCGCGGTGTCGCCCCGGTGGATGGTCCAGGCGCGCACTTCCTTGACGCCGGCGGTGAAGTAGGTTTGCAGGCCGAGCAGGTGGTAGGCCGCGCGGATCAGTCGGTTGAGGCCCGGCTCGTCCATCCCCATGTCCGCGAGGAAAAGCTGCCTGTCCTCGTCCGGCAGGTCGGCGATCTCGGCCTCGATGGCGGCGCAGATGGCCACCACGTCGGCGTTCTCGGCCTGCGCGCGGGCGCGCACGGCGTCGAGGTGCGGGTTGTTTTCGAAGCCGTCTTCCTTGACGTTGGCGACGTAGAGCACGGGCTTCGCGGTGAGCAGGAAGAACTGCCGCAGGTTGCCCCGCTCCTCCTTCGAGAGGTCCATCGCGCGCACGGGCTTCGCCTCGTTCAGCTGCGCCCGGCACTTCTCCAGTACGTCGGCGAGCAGCTTCGCCTCCTTGTCGCCGCCGGCCTTCGCCTGCTTGGAGTAGCGCGCCAGCGCCTTCTCGACGGTGGCGAGGTCGGCGAGCGCGAGCTCGGTGTCGATGACCTCGATGTCGTCGATCGGATCGATCCGGCCGGCGACATGCACGACGTTGTCGTCGGAAAAACAGCGCACGACATGCACGATGGCGTCGGTCTCGCGGATGTTGGCGAGGAACTGGTTGCCCAGGCCTTCACCCTTGCTGGCGCCGGCGACGAGGCCCGCGATGTCGACGAACTCGACGATGGCGTGCTGCATGCGCTGCGGCTTGACGATTTCCGCAAGCGCCTCCAGGCGCGGGTCGGGCACCTCGACGATGCCGACGTTCGGCTCGATGGTGCAGAAGGGATAGTTCTCCGCCGCGATGCCCGACTTGGTCAGCGCGTTGAACAGGGTGGACTTGCCGACGTTGGGCAAGCCGACGATGCCGCATTTCATGATTCGTCCTTCTTCGGTGGGGGCGTTGGTTTCGCGTTCAGCTTGCGCATGGCCGCGTCGAAATCGCCGCGCGCCAGCTGCGGCCAGGCCGGCAGCGCGCGGTCAAGGGCGGCTTCGATCTCCTCGCGCTCTTCCTTGCGCGGCGGCTTCAGCACGTAATTGACGACCTCGTTGCGGTCGCCGGGATGGCCGATGCCCACGCGCAGCCTCCAGAAGTCCTGCGTGCCGAGGTGCGCGGCCAGGCTCTTCAGGCCGTTGTGGCCGCCCAGGCCGCCGCCGAGTCGCAATTGCAGCCGGCCGGGCGGCAGGTCCAGTTCGTCATGCACCACCAGCATTTCGGCGGGCTGGATGCGATAGAAATGGGCGAGCGCCTGCACGGCGCGGCCGGAGTCGTTCATGAAGGTGGCCGGCATCAGGAGCCAGACACCGGCGTCCCGCGCATTCGCCACCCAGCCGTGATAGCGGCTCTCCCTGGCGAACCCGGCGCCCAACTCGCGCGCCAGCCGCTCACAAAACCAAAACCCGGCGTTGTGCCGGGTTTCGGAATAGTCGGCCCCGGGGTTGCCGAGGCCGACGATCAGACGCAACTGAGGGCGCAGGGAGGCCTGCATGCCGGAAGATTATCGCCTATCGGTCTTTTCGGACTTCTTGACGGGCGCCTTCTTCTCGGGGGCGACGACCGGCGCCGGGGCTTCAGCCGCCTCGGCCGCCTCGTCCGCCGCCGCGCTTCCGCCGCGCACGACGATGGTCGCGACCACGGGGTCCTCGCCCTTGTGCACAACGGCGGTCACGCCGGCCGGCAATGCGAGCTGGGAGACGTGCAGCGAGACGCCGCCCGTCAGATCCTTGAGGTCGACCTCGATGAACGAGGGCAGGTCCTTCGGCAGGCACTTGACGTCGAGATCGTTCATCACGTGCTGCACCATGCCGCCGTCGAGCTTGACGCCCGGCGCGATGTCGGCGTTGATGAAGTGCAGCGGAACCTTCTGGTGGATCTCGTGGGTCTCGTCGATGCGCTGGAAATCGACGTGCAGTATCTGCTGCTTGTAGGGATGGCGCTGCACGTCGCGCAGCAGGCATGCCTGGCTGGCGCCTTCCAGGTTCATGGTCAGCACGGAGGAATAAAAGGCCTCCTTGCGCAGGTGCTGGAAAAGCTCATTGTGGTCCAGCTCGACGGTTTGCGGCATGCCCTCGCCGCCGTAAAGAATGCCGGGGACCCGGCCGGCGCGACGCAGGCGGCGGCTCGCACCCGTGCCCTGAGCATCGCGCTTGATGGCGTTGAATTCGATTTTCATGATGACATTGCTCCAGAAAGAACCTGTCCGCGACCAGACAGGCGGGTTGAGAAAGGGTTATTCCATGAACAGCGAGGAAACCGAGTCCTCGTTGCTGATGCGCAGCATGGTCTCGGCCATCAGTTCGCCGATGGGCACGACGCGGATACGCTCGCAGGCGCGGGCGTCGTCGCGCAGCGGGATGGTGTCGGTGACCACCAGCTCGTCGAGATCGGATTCATCGAGGCGGGCGATGGCGTTGCCCGACAGCACGGGATGGGTGCAGTAGGCGACCACGCGCTTCGCGCCGTTCTTCTTGAGCGCGGCGGCGGCCTTGCACAGCGTGCCGGCGGTGTCGACGATGTCGTCCATGATCACGCAGCTGCGGCCCTCGACGTCGCCGATGATGTGCATGACCTCGGAGACGTTGGCTTTCGGGCGGCGCTTGTCGATGATGGCGAGGTCCGCTTCCAGGCGCTTGGCGGCGGCGCGGGCGCGCAGCACGCCGCCGACGTCCGGCGACACCACCATCAGGTCGTCGTGGCTCTGCTTCCAGATATCGCCGAGCAGGATGGGCGTGGCGTAGATATTGTCGACGGGGATGTCGAAGAAGCCCTGGATCTGGTCGGCATGCAGGTCGACCGTCAGCACGCGCTGGACGCCGACGGCCTGGAGCATGTTGGCCACCACCTTGGCGGCGATCGGCACGCGCGCGGAGCGCGGCCGGCGGTCCTGCCGGGCGTAGCCGAAATAGGGAATGGCGGCGGTGACGCGGCCGGCCGAGGCGCGCTTCAGGGCGTCGGCCAGGATCACCAGTTCCATCAGGTTGTCGTTGGTCGGCGCGCAGGTCGATTGCAGGATGAAGACATCCTTGCCACGCACGTTCTCGAGCAGCTCGACGCTGGTCTCGCCGTCGGAAAAGCGCCCCACGGTGGCGCGACCCAGCGAAATGTTCAAGCGCCTGACCACATCGGCCGCCAACTTGGGATTGGCGTTGCCGGTAAAAACCATCAAGCTGTCGTAGGCCATAGGCGCGCCCCGGTGAAAAAGCAAAACGGGCAGACCGCTTCAATCTGCCCGGAACATGTTCTGGCTGGGGAGGAAGGATTCGAACCTTCGCATGCTGGAATCAAAATCCAGTGCCTTAACCAGCTTGGCGACTCCCCAAATGTTCGCCGCGGCGACAACCTGCGCGTGCGAAAAAGGACGCGCATTGTGCTGTTTTTGCGGCGCTATGTCAATTCCGCCAAGGGGTGCGGATCAAGGCCGCGGGCCACGAATCCGGCCATATCCGCCGGCAGTTCGCGTTGCGCCGCTCGGGCTTCGGCCTCGGTGGCGAATTCGGCGAAGCAACAGGCGCCCGAGCCGGTCATGCGCGCCGGGCCGCGCCGCCGGAGCCAGTCGAGGTGCCGGGCGATCTCCGGATAAAGCCGGCAGGCCACGGGCTCAAGGTCGTTGCGGCCCTCTCCGGGCCGCCAGCCTGCGGGGTCGATCGCCGGCGTGTCGCGGCGAAGATCGGGCGCGCGGAAGATTTCGGCGGTGGGCGCGCCGACCGGCGGCACCGTCACGAGGTACCAGGCGGGCGGCAGGACGATGTCCGTAAAGCGCTCGCCGACGCCCTCGGCGAAGCAGCTGCGGCCGTGGATGAAAACGGGCACGTCGGCGCCGAGTGAAAGCCCCAGCCGCTGGAGCGCCTCCGGAGACAGGCCGCAGCCCCAGAGGCGATTGAGCGCGATCAGGGTCGTGGCGGCGTCCGAACTGCCGCCGCCCAGCCCGCCGCCCATGGGCAGCCGCTTTTCCAGGGCGATGGCGACACCGGCCGCGACGCCGGCCGCGGAGCGCAAAGCGCGCGCCGCGCGCACGGTGAGGTCGGCGTCGAGCGGCACGCCGGGCAGCGGCGCGGCCAGCGCGATTTCGCCGTCGGCGCGCGGCGAGAAGCGCAGGCTGTCGCCGAAGTCGAGGAAGCGGAACGCGGTTTGCAGGAGGTGGTAGCCGTCCTTCCGTCGTCCGACGACATGCAGGAAGAGGTTGATCTTGGCCGGGGCGGGCCAGTCGCGCTCCCAGTCGCTCATCGGACGTCGCTCCATTCGTCGATCTTCAGCCGCAGCTCGATATCCTCGCGCCTCATCTCGATCAGGATCGGCAGCGCATCGGGCAGCGCGCTCTCGCGGTCGAGGATGTCGATGCGCCAGCCGCTGTCCGGCGGCGGCCCTTCGCCCAGGCCGAGCAGCCAGCGCGGCAGGCCGGTCAGCGGCAGCGGCGCGCCGAATATCTGCGCGGAAAGCGCTTCCCAGTCCGGCGCCTCGACCCGGCGCCTGTCGGCCATCGTCAGCCGGGCGCCGGCGGCGTCGCGCGCTAGTTCGGCCACGCCCTGGCCCAGGGGAGTGGTCAGCAGGATCTCGTCGCGGGCGGCATCGTGGCGCCAGGCGATGTTGGCGTAGTGGCGGGTTTCGCCCTGACGCACGGCGAGCCGTCCCTCGAGGGCGAAAGCCGCGATGGTCTCCCGCGGAGGACGCGGCGGCGCGCCCTCCGGCGGCATCGTGGCGCAGCCGGCAAGCAGCAGGGAACAGAAAAAAGCGGGGGCTCTCAGGGGTGGAACTTCCGGATGGTGCCCAGGAGGGTTTCGTTGGCGGCATTGGCCGGATTCGCCTTGAGCGCGTCTTCCCAGGTCTTGCGGGCCTCGTCGCGCTGCCCGGCGGCCCAGAGCACCTCGCCGAGGTGGGCGGCGATCTCCGGGTCGGCTCGCAGGGCGAGGGCGCGCCGGAGGATTTCGAGCGCCCCCGCCGTGTCGCCGCGCCGGAACAGCAACCAGCCCTTGCTGTCGAGGATGTAGGGGTCCTGAGGCGACAGTTGCACCGCCTTCTCGATCAGCGCCTGCGCCTCGTCGAGCCGCACGTTGCGGTCGACCAATGAGTAGCCCAAAGCGTTGTAGGCGTGGGCGTGATCGGGCTTGAGCTCGATCAGGCGGCGCAGGTTGCGCTCCATCTGCTCGATCCTGCCGACCCGCTCCGCCGCCAGGGCCGTCTCGTAGAGCAGCTCCGGCTGATCCGGCTGGGCGGCCAGGCCGCCGTCCAGCACCGCGAACACGTCGGCATGGCGGCCGGCCTCGCGCAGCAGCTGGGCTTCGCCGATCAGGAGTTGCGTCCGTTCGCGCGGATCCGCGGCGGCGGTTTCCCGCAGATGTCGGCGCGCCTCGTCCAGCTTGCCCTGGCGGACGAGGACATGGGCGATGCGCAGGCGGGCGGGCAGGTATTGCGCGCCGGGCGCAACCTCCTCGTACCACTTCAGCGCCTCGTCCCAGCGTTTGCCCTCCTCGGCGATCTGCCCCAGGTAAATACGCGCGCCGTTGATCTCCGGAGAGTTCAGCTCGATCAGGCGCATGAGGTGGGCCTCGGCCGCCTTCAGGTCGTTGAGCTGGAGAGAAAGGACGGCGACGGCGTAAATCGTATCGACGTTGTCGGGGGCGGCGGCCAGGAGCTCGCCGAACTCGCGGCGGGCATCCGCGTAGCGGCGCTCGCCCACCAGCAGCCGTGCATACGCCAACCGAGCTTCCGACGCCTTCGGATTGGCCGACACGAAACGGCCCAGGAAATCGAGCGCATCGACGACCTTGGCCGCGAGCTGGGCTCGCATCAAGGCGGCCGGTTCCCAGTCCGGCCGCAGGGACAGCGCTTCGTCTATCTCGGCCACGGCCAGCGCCTGGTCGCCGGCGTTGTGGGCCGCTTGCGCGCGCGCAAAGCGGGCCTCGGCAATGTCGGTATAGGGAACGGTCAACTGCTCCACCAGGCGCAGGGTCGCCCGCTTGTCCGGCAGACGGGCCAACTGGCGGTTCAGGTGCATCAGCGAAGGGCCGAAACCGGCGCCGGCCTTTTCGGCGGCGAGCTGCCGCGAGAGGTGGGCCGCCAGTTCCTCGATCCTGCCCGCCGCGGCCAGCAGGGCGGTCATCATCTGCTGCGCCAGTGCCGATTCCGGCTCAACCTCGATCCACAGGCGGGCCGACTCGATCGCGATGTCGTAGCGGCGCGCGTAAAAAGCGATCTCGGCTGCCCGGCGGGCGATGCGCGGGTCGCGCGTGTTCCTGGCCAGGTCGCGGTAAGCTTCCACCGCCAGGCCGACCTCGCCGCGCGTGCCGGCGATCTCCGCCAGCAGGAACTGGAAAAGTATCTGGGGGGTCAGCTCTTGACGTGGCAGGCGCGACGCATCGTCCTCGGCGGCGCGCGCGGCGTGGGCCGCCAGCCAGAAAGCGGCGAAAAGCGGTGCGAACAGGCGAAAATTCATAGAAACGCGGCGAAAAGACAGCCTTCCAATACAATGAGTCCATGTTAGCAGTTTGCAAAGCGACACGCATGCCATGAGCCTTGCCAGCCATTTCGATTCCTACCGCCTCTGGCGCGACAGCGTGTCCCGCCTGGTCGAGCGCCTGCGCGACTGGCTCGCCGCCAGCGACCTGCTCGACGCCCAGACGGAACAGCGCCTGCGCCGCCTCTCGGCGCGTCTGTCGGAAGACCGGCTGGTGGTGGCCTTCATCGCCGAATTTTCGCGCGGCAAGTCGGAGCTGATCAACGCGCTCTTCTTCGCCGACCGGGGCGGCCGCCTGCTGCCTTCCGCGGCGGGACGCACGACCATGTGCCCGACGGAACTCTCATGGGAACGCGGCCGGCCGACGGAGATCGCCCTGCTGCCGATCGAGAGCCGGCTTGACGGCGCCAGCATCGCCGAACTGCGTCAGGCGCCGGAGGCGTGGCAGAGCTTTCCCATCGACGCCGCATCGGCGGAAACCATGGGCGAGACCTTGCGCCGCGTCGGCGAAATAAAGCGCGTGCCGGCGGAGTCCGCGCGCGCCCTCGGCTTCGCCGTCGGCGACGGCGCCGACGGCAGCCTGCGGCCGGACGAGGACAATTGCGTCGATATCCCGCGCTGGCGCCACGCGCTGATCAACTTCCCGCACCCGCTGCTGGAGCAGGGGCTGGTGGTGCTGGACACGCCGGGCCTCAACGCCATCGGCGCAGAGCCGGAACTGACGCTTTCCCTCCTGCCCGGCGCCCATGCGGTGCTGTTCATCCTGGCCGCCGACACCGGCGTGACCCAGTCGGATCTGGCGGTCTGGCGCGACCACGTCGGCCCCGGCCCCGGCCGCCTGGTGGTGCTCAACAAGATTGACGGCCTATGGGACGGGCTGCGCACCGATGCCGAGATCGACGGCGAAATCGCGCGCCAGGCCGGCGACTGCGCCCGCATCCTCGACCTGTCGCCGGACAGCATCTTTCCCGTTTCGGCTCAGAAGGGGCTGGTGGCGAAAATCGGCGACGATCCCGCGCTGCTGGAGAAAAGCCGCCTGCCCGCGCTGGAGCGGGCGCTGGCGGAAGGGCTGCTGCCGGCCCGGCGCGAGATCATCGCCCGAGGCACGGCCGAAGAGGCGCTCGGCCTGGCCGGCGAGGTGCGTGGTCTGCTGGAGACACGCCTGGAAGCCTTCACCCAGCAGTTCGAGGAACTCGCCGGCCTGCGCGGCAAGAACCAGAACGTGGTCCGCTATATGATGCACAAGGTGAAGGGCGAGAAGGATGCCTTCGACAAGAGCCTGCGCGAGTACTACGCCGTGCGCAGCGTCTATTCCCGGCTCACCGACGCCCTCTTCGCCCACCTGGGCATGGAAACGCTGCGCGGCCATGCGCGCAGCGCGCGGGAGGCCATGCGGCGGGCGAGCTTCACGCCCCAGCTGCAATCAGCCATGGGCGGGCTGTTCGAGGTTGCCCGCGCCAGCCTGGCCCGGTCGGAGCAGGACGTCGCCGAGATCGCCGCCATGATGACGGCCGCGCGCGGACGCTTCGCCGAAGCGCACGGCCTGCACATCGAGCCACCCGCGGCCTTCTCGCTGGGCGACCGCCTCCAGGAAATCGACCGGCTGGAAGACGGCTTCCGGCGGCAGTTCAACACCTTCCTGAACCTGCTGACGCGGGACAAGCGCACCCTGACGCAGCAGTTCTTCGAAACCGTCGCCTCGCAGATCCGCAAGACCTTCGAGGCCGCCAATCGGGACGTGGAGCAGTGGCTGCGGACGCTGATGGCGCCGCTGGAGGCGCAGGTGCGGGAAATCCAGCGCCAGCTCAAGCGCCGGCTGGAAAACATCCGCCGCATCCACGAAGCCGCAGACACGCTGGAAGACCGCATCGAGGAGATGGAGCACGCCCAGGCCCTCCTGGACGCGCAGATCAACGAGCTCGACAAGCTGGAAGCCTCCCTGGAGGCGACGCTGCGCGCGCCGGAACGCCCGCAGCTTCGGGCGGCCGCCTGACCCGCCCTATTTTCCGGTCAGCTTGTGGAATTTTTCCAGTAATTGCTCGTTGGTTTCCACGTGGTTCGGGTCCTGCGGAATGCAATCCACCGGGCAGACCTCGCGGCACTGCGGAGTGTCGAAGTGGCCGACGCACTCGGTGCACTTGGCCGGGTCGATGACGTAGATCTCGTCGCCCTGCGTGATGGCGTTGTTCGGGCACTCGGGCTCGCACACGTCGCAATTGATGCATTCGTCGGTGATGATCAGGGACATTGTGTTTTCCTTTTAAGGTTGCTGTTGGGATCTTTCCGCCAGTCGCCTTTCCACGGACGGCTGGACGAATTTTGAGACATTTCCCCCCAATGCGGCGATTTCGCGGACCATGGTCGCAGAGATGAACATGTATTGCTCGGCCGGCGTCAGGAACACGGTTTCGACATCGGGATAGAGGTTTCGGTTCATGCCGGCGAGCTGGAATTCGTATTCGAAGTCTGAAACGGCGCGCAGGCCGCGAAGGGTGACGGTGGCGTTGTGGGCGCGCATGAAATCCATCAGCAGGCCGTCGAACCCCAGCACATCCACGCCGGGCAGGTCGGCCAACACCTCGCGGGCCATGGCCACCCGTTCGCCGAGGGTGAAAAACGTCCTTTTCGTCCGGCTTTCGGCAATGGCGACGATGACCCGGTCGAAGAGCTTGCAGGCGCGACGCACCAGATCCTCATGGCCGCGGGTCAGCGGATCGAAGGTGCCGGGATAGACGGCGATGCTTGCTCTCATGTGCTCGGTTCGGCTTCCAGTTCGAACAAGTGATAATGAACCTGTCCGGCCTTTCCGCTGCGCGCCGTTTTCCACGGAGCCGGCGGATCGACCGTCTCTTCGGCCTCCACGTACAGGCGGCCTCCCGCATTCATGATCGGCGGCAGCACCGGCCACAGGCGGCCCAGCCAGCCATGGCGATAAGGCGGGTCGAGGAACGCGATGTCATGGCGGCGACCCTGTCTTGCGGCCAAGGCGACAAATTCTAGCGCATCTGCCCGCACCATCTCCAGACGCCCGTCGCCCAGGGTCTCGGCGTTCTGCCGCAGCCGGGCGAAAACGCGCAGGTCCTGCTCGACCAGCGTCACCCGCTCCGCGCCCCGCGAGGCCGCCTCGAAGCCCAGGATGCCGCTGCCGGCGAACAGATCCAGGCAGACGAGGCCGGAAAGATCCTGACCCAGCCAGTTGAACAGGGTTTCCCGCACGCGGTCGGGCGTCGGGCGCAGGCCGGGCGCATCCGCGACCTGGATCAGGCGGCTCCTCCACTCGCCGCCGGTAATCCTGACTTTGCTCAATCGGAGGCGACCACCACGGTGACGAGGCTCGAAGGCTTCACATGCCGCGCGAAGGCCTCGCGCACGTCCTTCGCGGTCACCGCCCCGACCTTCGCCGGAAAATCGTCGAGATAGGTCAGCGGCAGGCCGTAGAAGCCGATGGCCGACAGGTAGCCGATCAGCTTGGCGTTGCTGTCGATGCGCAGGGCCTGTCCGTTGATGAGGTTCTTCTTCGCGGCGGCGAGCTCCTTTTCGGTCGGGCCGTCCTTCATGAAGCCCGCGAGCACTTCGCCCGCAACCTTGAGCGCATCGCCCGCCTGTTCCCGCTTGGTCTGGAGCCCGATCTGGAACGGCCCCTCGAACCTGCGCGGCGCGAAGTATGAATGGACGCTGTAGGCGTAGCCGCGCTTCTCGCGCACCTCCTTCATCAGCCGCGAGACGAAGCCCCCGCCGCCCAGGGTGTAGTTGCCGACGAGCAGCGCGTAATAGTCGGGATCGGTGCGGCGGATGGCGGGCAGGCCGATGTGGATGTGGCTCTGGGCGGCCGGGTGGGCGACCTTGTGCGTGCCTTTCGAGGGCATCCGCACGGCGGGCAGGTCGCCGTCGGCCTTGCCGGCGGGCAGCGCCTCGGTGAGCTGCTGCGCGATGCGCTCGGCCTCGGCCCGCGTCACGTCGCCGATCAGTGAAACCACGGCGCGCCGGGCCGAATAGTGGTCGCGGTGGAAGGACGCCAGGTCGTCGCGGGTGATGCGGCCCACGGACTCCACCGTCGAATGCAGGCCGTAGGGATGGTCGGGATACATGGCGCGCGCGAACCGCTTGGCGGCGATGCTGTCGGGCCGCGTGTCCGCCTCCTGGATGGCGGAGATCAGGCGCGCCTTCTCGCGCGCGAGCACGGCCTCCGGAAAAGCGGGCTGCGCGAGCAGGACGCGCATCAGGTCGAGGGCCGACTCCTTTTCGGCCTTCGAGGACAGGGTGCGCAGGTTGAGCCCCGCCCGGTCGTGGTCGGTCGTGCCTGACAGACGGGCGCCGATGTCCACCAGCCGGCCGGCGATCTTCTCCTCGTCGAGGCCGCCCGCGCCCGCATCGAGCAGCCCGCGCGTCAGACCGGCCACGCCCGCCTTGTCCGCCGCATCGTAGGCGGTGCCGGCCGTGAAGTTCACCTCCACGTCCAGGATCGGCAGGGCATGGGTCTCGACGAAATAGACGCGTGCGCCGGAAGGCGCGATCCAGTGCTCGATCTTCACTCCGGCCCATGCGCTGGCGGCGGAAAGGCAGACGAAAAGCGCGGCGAGGAGTTTCTTCATCATGACCATGTTCAATGCCTCACCGAAAACGCCGGCTTCTTCGGCGCCACCTTGTCCAGCGGCTGCGGATCGAGCGTGGCCACCGTCAGCCGGTCGTCGCTGCCCTCGCCGAAATATTTCTTCGCCACGGCCTGCACCTCAGCCGCGGTAACCTCGCGCAGCTTCTCCAGCAGCCGGTCGTAATCGCGCCAGTGGAAGCCGCTGGCTTCGAAGCGGCCGATCTCCATGGCCTGCGCCATCATCGAGTCGCGCTTGTAGACCTGGCTGGCGATGATCTGCGTCTTGACGCGCGCCAGTTCCTCGGCGGTCACGCCCTCGTCCTGCACGCGCTTGATCTCGGCGCGCAGCGCGGATTCCAGCTCGGCGATCGTCCGGCCTTCCGCCGGCTGGCCATCCATCACGAAGGTCGCCTCGCCGCGCAGCGTGCCGTCGTAACCCGCCCCCGCCGACTGGGCGACCTTGCTCCCGCGCACCAGATTCTTCGAGAATCGCGCCGCGTCGTTGCCGTCGAGCACCGCAGCCAGCACCTCCAGCGCGTAGGGATCACGATCCTGGGTCACGTCTTTCAGCCTGGGTACCTTCCAGGCCATGGCAAGGTAGGGCAGCTTGGCAGGCGCCTTGACGACGACGCGCTTGATGCCGGCCTGCTCCGGCTCGTTCTGCGGCTTGCGCTCCGGCAGGGCGTTCGCCCTCATCCGGCCGTAATGCTTCTCGGCCAGCCGGAAGACCGCCTGGTGATCCACGTCGCCCACGACGACGACGGTTGCGTTGTTCGGCGCGTACCAGCTCCGGTACCAGTCGCGCGCATCCTTCCAGGTCATGTGCTCCAGGTCGTCCATCCAGCCGATGATCGGCCGGCGGTAGGGATGGGCCTGGAATACCGCCGAGCTGAGCGCCTCGTGCACCAGCGCCTGCGGATTGTCGTCGGTTCGCAGCCGCCGCTCCTCCATGACCACCTTGATCTCGGAGGAAAACTCCTTCTCCGTGAGCATGAGGTTGGCCATGCGATCGGCCTCCAGCGCCATCATCTCCGGCAGGGCGACCCTGGGCACGATCTGGAAATAGGCCGTGTAGTCGAGGCTGGTGAATGCGTTGTCGCGCCCGCCCGCCTCGGCGACCCGCCGGTTGAACTCGCCCGGCTTCGTCTTCCTCGTGCCCTTGAACATCATGTGCTCGAGCACGTGGGCCACGCCGGAAGTCCCGTCCTTCTCGTCCATCGACCCGGCGCGATACCAGACCATGTGAACGGCCACCGGCGCCCGCCGGTCCTCCTTGACGATGACGCGCATGCCGTTGGAAAGCTTCGTCTCGAAGGGGTTGGCGAATGCAGCCTGGGCAAATGCCAGGAGAAGCAGGATGCGCAGTTTCATGGGGTAAACTCGGAACAGGAATTCAACCTGATGATACTTCATGGCGACCTGGGCACAACGCCTGCGGGCAGGGCTTTCAAAAACGCGCGATTCGATCTTCGGCCTGCTGCGGGCCGGCAAGATCGACGACGAGCTTCTGGAAGACCTCGAATCGACGCTGCTGACGGCCGACTGCGGCATCGAGGCGACGACCTGGCTGCTCGACGAACTCAAGGCCCGTGTCCGGCAGCACCGGCTTGAGACGCCCGGCGAGCTTCGGCAGGCGCTCTCGGAGCTGCTGGAAAACCTGCTCGCCCCGCTGGAGCGGCCGCTCGACGCCTCGGGCCGCAAGCCTTTCGTCATCATGATCGCGGGTGTCAACGGCGCCGGCAAGACCACGTCCATCGGCAAGCTGGCCCGGCATTTCCAGGCGCAGGGCCGGTCGGTGCTGCTGGCCGCCGGCGACACCTTCCGCGCCGCCGCGCGCGAGCAGCTCGCGGAATGGGGGCGGCGCAACGACGTGACCGTCATCGCACAGGAATCGGGCGATCCCGCCGCCGTGATCTTCGACGCCATCGCCGCCGCCAAGGCCCGCGGCATGGACGTCGTGCTGGCCGACACCGCCGGGCGGCTCCCCACGCAGCTGCACCTGATGGAGGAGATCGCCAAGGTGCGGCGCGTCATCCAGAAAGCCGAGCCCTCCGGCCCGCACGAGGTGCTGCTCGTGCTCGACGCCAACATCGGCCAAAACGCCATCGCGCAGGTCAAGGCATTCGACAAGGCCATCGGGGTCACCGGTCTGGTGGTCACCAAGCTCGACGGCACCGCCAAGGGGGGCGTGCTGGCCGCCATCGCGCGCCAGTGCCCGAAGCCCGTGCGCTTCATCGGCGTCGGCGAGGGCATCGACGACCTCCAGCCCTTCCGGGCGAAGGAATTCGTCGAGGCGCTGCTCGGACCATGATCCGGTTCGACCGCGTATCGAAACGCTATCCGGACGCGGCGCCGGGACGGGACGCCCTGTCCGGCGTCAGTTTCGAAGTCGGCAAAGGCGAGCTGGCCGCCGTCGTCGGCCATTCGGGCGCAGGGAAATCCACGCTGCTGAAACTGATCGCCGCGATCGAGCGGCCCACCGACGGCGCGGTGCTCGTCGGCGGGCAGAACGTCGGTTCGCTCGGCCGCGCGGCGATTCCCTTCTTACGCCGGAACATCGGCCTGGTGTTCCAGGATCAGAAACTGCTCTTCGACCGCAGCGCGTTCGACAACGTGATGCTGCCGCTTTCCATCGCCGGCTTTCCACCGAAGGAGGCGGGCAAGCGCGTGCGCGCGGCGCTCGATAAGGTCGGGCTGCTGGAACGCGAAAAGGCGTTGCCGATCATGCTCTCCGGCGGCGAGCAGCAGCGGCTGGCCATCGCGCGCGCGGTGGTCGGACGCCCCGGCCTGCTGCTGGCCGACGAGCCGACGGCGCATCTGGACACGGAGACGGCCCACGACGTGACCCGCATCTTCCTGGAGTTCCAGCAGGTCGGCGTCACGGTGCTCGTCGCCACCTGCGACGGCAGCCTGTTTCCCGGCGCCCGGCGGATCGAGTTGAACCACGGGAGGCTTGCATGACGGCGTGGCTCTTCCAGCACTGGCGCGCCCTGCGGCTGGCGCTTTCCCGGCTGGCGGCGTCCCCCGTCAACACCGCGCTCTCGGTCGTCGCCATCGGCATCGCGACTTCACTGCCGGCGGGCGGATGGATGCTGCTGGACAATGCCGTGAAGCTGGCGCGCTCGGCCCCGGCCGCCTCGCAGATGCCGCAGATTTCGGTATTCGTGGCGCTTTCCGCAGACCGCAAAGCCGCCGGAGAGATCGAGGCATGGCTGAGGAAGCGCGAAGGCGTGGCCTCCGTGCGCTTCGTGCCGCGCGAGGACACGCTCGCGCGCATGCGGACCGCCGAGGGCCTCTCCGACGTCCTCGACGCACTGCCGGGAAATCCATTCCCGGACGCATTCGTGGTCGCGCCCGCCGACGACCGGCCGGAGCGCATGGAGGCCCTGGCCGCCGAATTCCGAAAGCTGCCGAAGGTGGACCATGTGCAGCTTGACTCCGCCTGGGCGCGCCGGCTCGACGCCCTGCTGAAGCTCGGCCGCACGGGTGTGCTGATGCTGGCCCTGCTCCTGGGCGCCGGCCTCGTGGCCATCACGTTCAACATCATCCGCCTGCAGGTGCTCTCGCGGCAGGCCGAGGTCGAGGTCAGCCGCCTGCTGGGCGCCACCGACGCATTCATCCGCCGGCCCTTCGTCTGGTTCGGCGCGCTCCTGGGCCTTCTGGGCGGCCTGGCCGCGTGGCTGATTGTCGCCGCCGCCACCCTCTGGCTCGCCGGCCCCGTCGGTGAACTGGCGCGTCTTTACGACTGGAGCCTCGCGCTCAACCCGCCCGGCGCCGCCGACACCGCGATCCTCCTGGGCACGGCCACGCTGCTCGGCTGGATCGGCGCCCTGCTGTCGCTGCGGCAGGCGCTGCGCGAAGACGCGGGTTCCTGATGCCGGCTCCGCCCACTTCAGGCCGCCGGATTCAACCGCCGGATGCCATTTGCTGTCTTTCGCGCCGGAACCGGCGCACCGATTTCTCACGAATCTCGGCCAAGACGCTGTCGCCATTCATGGCCAGCTTTCGTTGCAGCGTCCGGCGGTGCATATTGAGCGCCCGCGCCGCCGCCGAAACGTTGCCGCCCTGGTCGCTGAGCGTTCGCAGGATATGTTTCCATTCCAGCTCCGCCAGCGAATACCGTTTTTCCTGGTCGATGGCGGCTCCGGCATCGTTGTCCGCCGTAACGGCGTCGATGCCGAGCCCCGAGAGGATTTCCCCGATGTAGGCCGGCTTGGCCAGGTAATGGCTGGCGCCCAGCTTGATGGCATCCACGGCCGTCGCGATGCTGGCGTAACCGGTCAGGATGAGGACTTTCACGGCGGGATTGATCGATTTCAGCGGCCCGATCAGGGACAGGCCGGAGCCTGTTTCAAGCTTGAGATCGAGAATCGCATAATCGGGCGGCGCGGCATCGGCGGCCGCCAGCGCGGCGTCGACGTCGCGCACCGAGACCGTCTCGAAGCCGCGCGAGCGGAGCGCGCGCGTCAGCACGCGAGCCATGTCGGGATCGTCCTCGACGATCAGGATGCGATTCATTCCGTTCATTTTTCTCACTGTCATGGGGTTGGGGGCGACAGGGGAATTATGCAAACGAAATCGCCGCATCCCTATACGACATATTGTCGCGCGGCAGAACGCCGCAGCTTCCGGCTAGAACCGGCCGACGTCGAGGCCCGCGGCCACGTCCCCCGTGACCTCGCCGAAGCCCAGCATGCGCCGGCCCTTGTGGTCCTTCATGAAATCGGTGGCATCCTCCCGCGTCGCCAGCGGCACCAGCTCGTGCCCCATCGGCCCAAGCACGTCGGAACCGGTGACGTAGAGCGCCTTGCGGGCGTCCACCTTCGCGAGATTGTAGAAGTCGGTGACGAACATGCCGGCGATGTTCTCTCGCGGATGCCCCGGCGCGTATTTCGCCAGATCATGGAGGAACTTGAACATATCCTTCGCGCCGTCGAAGTGATGGGCATGGCCGTCCTTCCAGACCACCGTCGCCGCCCAGTTCGGGTACTTGGAGACCAGCATGCCGCATACCGGGCAGAGATCTCTCGGCCCCGGCTTCGGCGGAACCTGGGCGGTGGAGAAACCCGCCCAGACAATCAGCACCGCAACGACAAGAAGGCGCATCGCGTTCAGTGCATGTGCTCCATGGGCTTGCCCTGGTGTTCCATCATGCGCTTGCGCCGCTCCTCGCGGTTCTTGCGGATCATGGCGACATCGCCCGCCATGTCGACATAGGCCGCCAGCAGCGCCTGGTCGAAGTTGGCCAGCTCGCCGCCGTTCGCGGCCTGCGACGCCTTGGCGGCTTCGGTCGTTCCGTAGGCCACCTTGCTGCGCTTGGTCATCACGCCCTTGATGCCGCTGCCGACGAGGAAAGCGGCCTTGCCGACTTCGATCAGCGGCTTCACGTCGCCCGCCGCGGCGTTGTCGCCCACCCAGATCGCCTTCGGTTCGCGATCGACGTTGACCGCGAGGCTGATCGCCGCACAGTGCAGCGAGCAAGTGCCGTCGGCGAGGTCGTCGCCGTAATGCACCAGCATGCGCGTATGGCTGAACTGTTTGCGGTCCATGCCGCAGTAGGGGCACTTCGGAAACTTATCGATATCGTTCTCCGCCGGCTTCGGATCGGCCGGCTTCTTCGGGATGAACTGGGCCGGCGTACCGTCGGCCGGGCAGGCCGGCTGTTGCGCCCGGACAGCGCCCGAGGCAAGGCCGGCACCGGCAACGAGGGAGAGCTTCAGCAGATTGCGGCGATCCATGATTGACTCCTTTGGGGGAATGACTTTTAGGAACAACTTCATACTGTAATATTAGCCTCTTCGAATATGCCACCGCTGCGACATGTTGTCGCGGATTATCGTGTCCCCCGACTCGCTGGACAAGACGCGGCCCTGCACTAACTGTCAGAAAACACATCCATCATATCTGGATGACATGCGCGACAGGGGAGGCACCTCCCATGACCATCGACGCCAGCCTGCGCGCCGAATCGGGGCAACTCGCCTGCCTCTGCTCCAGCGGCCCGGCGCAGACCGGCGCCACGGCGGCCATCGAGGCGCGAAACGGCCGGGCGGCGCGGATCGCGGTGCCGGCAGGCGGATTCGTAATGTTCGGCTGAAGCGACTATGATTCCGGCTATGCAAAAGGAGCAAGCGAAACTCGACCCCGACGACCTACAGGCTCTGGGAGGACTGGGTTTCCTCGTTGAGGGCGCCACGCCCACGCTCTCCGCCAAGGCCCGCAGCCCATCGTCCGAGCCTGTCACGGAGGCCGTCAATAGCCTGCGCGCCAGTTTCGGCTGGGACCCGCATGGCCGGGCCACCCGGAACACCGTGCGCGCGCTCCGCGCCCAGGTCGCGGCGTTGCAGCGCAAGCTCGCCGCCCTGGACCTCTATCGGGGCGAGGCGCACGGCCGCTTCGACGACGGCACCCGCAAGGCCCTGGAGCAGTTCCAGGCCACCCGCGCGCCCGAACCGCTGGCGGTCACGGGCGTATTGGACGCGGCCACCCGCAAGGCGATGGACGGCCTGCCTCCCTATACCTTCGATGAGGTGCTCTGCGCCGAGCTGGACGCAGTGAACCACGGCCGCGAGGAAGTCGGCCTGAAGCCGGAGCGGGAAGCCGCCCGCTCCGGCAACGCGATCGTCAGGGCGCACCAGTCCAGGTTGCTCGGCGCGGCCTTCTCCGGCGGAGGGATACGCAGCGCCACCTTCAACCTGGGGGTCTTGCAGGCGCTGGCCCGCCTGGGGTTGCTGCGACGGGTGGACTACCTGTCCACCGTGTCGGGCGGCGGCTATGTCGGCGGTTGGCTGCATGCCTGGGTGAACCGCGAAAAGGACGGCATATCGGCCGTGGAGCGCAATCTCGCCGCTCCAGCGCATGAGCCCCGGCAGGTATCCTGGCTGCGACGATACAGCAACTACCTGACCCCCCGCATCGGCCTGCTGAGTCCCGACACCATGGCGGGGGTGGCCACCTGGCTGCGCAACGTGCTCCTCAACCAAACCATACTGGCGGCCCTGGGCTTGCTGGTGCTCTGCCTGCCCTGGCTGCTGTTCATGCTGTCCGGGCGGATGAACGCGGCTTTCGCGCCCGCCATGGTTGCCGGTGCCGCGCTGTTGCTGATAGCCGTAGTGCTCACCATGGGCATCTGGGAAACCCTTGACATCGAGCGCCACGCGGCCCTCGCCGAACAACCGTCCGACCGCCGCGCCGACGCCTTCGCCCGTCTCAAGGCGAACGTGGTGATCGTTTGCGCGGCCCTGGCCGCCTTGCTGCTGAGTCTCGCCCTGCCGGGGCCGACGACCCCCCTGGAACGCATGCTGCAGGTGGTGCTGGGCCCGCCCGCCGCGTTGCTCGCCCTGCTGCTCATCGTCACCGTCGTCATCGGCCTGGCAGGGCGGCGCTTGCGGGAAGCGACCCGGGAATGGTGGAGCCGCGCCGGCGGCATCCTCATCTCCATCCTGCTGGGCTGGCTGGCCCTGGCCGGCGTGGCGCTGCTGGGCAGTTACGGCGTGTTCTACGCGGGCGCATGGATCACCGCCCTGGGCGGCATCGTCTGGCTGGCCACCACGGTGGCCGGCGTCATCCTGGGCCGCAGTCCCTCCACGGGCAACGGCAAGGGCGGATGGAAAAACCTGCTCGCCGGCCTGGCGCCCTGGGTATTTGTGGCGGGCCTGCTGTTGGCCCTCTCCCTGACGCTGTACGCGGCCATCACCCGGGTCGGCGACCCCGACCGCCCGGCGATATGCCAACCCGTGCCCGACGGCGGCCTGCGTTCCGCCTACCGCATCAAACTGGAACTGGCTCCGGACAACCATGCCGCCAGCGGCGAGGTGCTGCGCGTCAAGCCCGATCCCGGCTGCAGCCCGGCGCGCTATGCCGAGCAGGCCGACCGGGCCCTGGCCAATTCGAGCGGGCGCTTCGGCGCGCTGCTGGCGGTCCTGGCCGTGCTGTCCTGGTTGCTGGGCCGGCGCGTGGACATCAACGTGTTCGCCTTCCACATGTTCTATCGCAACCGGCTGGAGCGCTGCTATCTGGGAGCCAGCAATCCCGTACGGCGCGCCAACCCCTTCACGGATCTGGATCCCCATGACGCGCCCATGCTGTCCGCCCTCAAGCGCGGCGGCCGGACGCAGCGCCCCTACCCGCTCATCAATACCGCTCTGAACATCGCCCGCTCGAGCAACCTGGCATGGCAGGAACGCAAGGCGGCCTCCTTTCTATTCACCCCGGAATTCTGTGGCTACCAACTGCCAGGCAACGACGACGCAGGCGTGTCGGCCTACCAGAAGACCGACCAGTTCCTGGCCCCGCCCGGGCAGGCCGGCCGGAAGGGCTGGCTGGGCCTGGGTACGCCGATCACCATTTCCGGCGCGGCGGCAAGCCCCAACGCCGGCTACCATACCAATCCGGCCACCGCCTTCCTGATGACGGTATTCAACGTGCGCCTGGGCTGGTGGATGCAGAACACGCGCAAGTTCGAGCACTGGACCCGGCCGGGACCCGGACAGTCCATTCCCTACCTGCTGAAGGAACTGCTCGCCGCCACCACGGATACCGACGAATTCGTCTACATGAGCGATGGCGGCCACTTCGAAAACCTGGGCATCTACGAACTGGTGCGCAGACGCTGCCGCTACATCATCGCCTGCGACGCCGGTTGCGACCCGGACTACACCTTCGAGGACCTGGGCAACGCCATCCGCAAGTGCCGGATCGACCTGGGCATCGAGATCGAGATCAACCCCGGTGCCATCATGCCCGATCCGGATACCGGCCACGGCTTGTTCCACTGCGCGGTGGGACGCATCCATTACGAGCGCACCGACCCCGTGGCCACGGCGGGGTATCTGCTCTACATCAAGACCTCCCTGACCGGCGACGAGCCGGCCGACATCAATCAATACAAGGCCGAACACGCCGACTTCCCCCATGAAAGCACCGGCGACCAGTGGTACAGCGAATCGCAATTCGAGAGTTACCGCGGGCTGGGCCGTCACGTGGCCACGAAGGTATTGAGCCAGGCCCATGACGCCGCCGGGCAAACCAGCGGCGACCGGCCCTGCCGCGACCTGGAACGGTTCTTCCACGCCCTGTCCGAACAGTGGTATCCGCCCAGCCGGGCCGGCCAGGCGGCATTCTCGAAGCACGGCGCGGAACTGGAGGACATCTACGACCGCATGCGCGAGGATCCCAGCCTGCGTTTCCTGGACGCCCAGATCTATCCCGAATGGGCGAAACTCGGCCAGCGCGTGCGGCCGGAGCCCTCCCGCGAGCAATGCACCATGCTCCCCCTCACGGAGGAAGAACTACGGGCAGGTTTCTACCTGTGCAACACCCTCATCCAGCTGATGGAAAACGTATACGCGGACCTGCGCCTGGAAGACGAATACGCCCACCCGGACAACCGGGGCTGGATGAACCTCTTCCGGCACTGGTCCTGGTCGGGCATGTTCCGCGTCACCTGGGCGATTTGTGTCGCGACCTATGGTGCGCGCTTCCAGGAGTTCTGCCGTCGCCATATGGGCCTGGAGTGCGGTGAACTGGCGCTGGCCGACGCCGTCGTCGTGGGGGACGACGGGTGGCGTGACCGGATCAACGTCCTCGAACTGGAGCATGTGCACCGCATCATCGTCGGTCACTACGCCGAGGAAGGGGCCGACGGCGGCGCGGAGGTTCTGGCCGGCCTGGACCAGAAGGCGCTTGCGGCACGCGCGGAGCAATGGGTCGCCGAGGCCGGGCGCGAACTCGTGATCCAGCCCCTGGAAATTCGCGTCAGCGACCCCTCCGGCAAGCAGGAGAAATTCGTTTTCCCGGTTGGATTCGCATTGCTGGCGCCGCGCTCGCGGCTCCGAGGCGGACTGTCCCCGCAGGGGAAGCCGGCATTCGACCTGGTGTATTACCGCATCCGGGACCACCTGCGTCGCGTGGGATTGGGTCGGGAGGGACTGCGCAAGCTGAGGGCCGGGTACGGCGAAGTTTACGTCGACATGCCGCCCACCCTGGGCAAGCTCATTCGCGAAGCGGATCCGGACTTGCTGCAACACCTGTGGCATCTGGATCTTTGGGCCGATAGCGGACAACTCCATCGACCGTCATGAAGTCGTAATCGCATCGGCTTAGCGTTTCGGAACATGATTTCAAGGAACGATGCGATGACCCACCAGACCAGTCCAACCCCGCTGTTCGAACTGATCGATGCCCGTCTGTCGCGGCGTTCCGTCCTCAAGGGCCTGCTGGCGGGCGGCGCGGCCGCGGTCGCGGCGCCCGGATGGGCCGCCGGATCCGGCAATCCGTCTTCCCTGCGATTCGCGCAGGCGCCGCACACCATCGAAATGTTCCACCAGCCGGCGCCCGGCCACCGCGCCGATGTGCTGATCCGCTGGGGCGACCCGGTGCTGGGCGGCGTACCGCCCTTCGACCACGAGAAGCTCGTCGCCGAGGCGCAGGAAAAACGGTTCGGCTACAACAACGACTTCGTGGCCTTCATGCCGCTGCCGCGCGGATCGAAGAGCAGCACGCACGGCCTCCTCGTCGTCAATCACGAATACACCAACCCCGAGCTGATGTTCGCGGGACTGACGGCCACCACGGCGGCCGACAGGATGACGCGCGAGCAGACCGAGGTGGAGCTTGCGGCGCACGGCCTGTCCGTCGTCGAAATCCGCAAGACCGCCGACGGCTGGCGCTACGTGCCGGACAGCCGACTCAACCGTCGCATCAGCGCGCGCTCGACCGCCATGCGTGTTTCCGGGCCGGCGGCCGGCCATGCCCGCCTGCAAACCTCGGCCGATCCGGGCGGCCGCCAGGTCGTCGGCACCCTCAACAACTGTTCGGGCGGCGTCACGCCCTGGGGCACGGTGCTGACCGCGGAAGAGAATTTCAACATCTACTTCGGCGGCGACCCACGCAAGACGACCGAGGCGGCCAACCACAAGCGTCTGGGGCTGAAGGGCAAGTCCAGATATGCCTGGTCGCGCTTCCATGACCGCTTCGACGTCGAAAAGGAGCCGAACGAGCCGAACCGCTTCGGCTGGGTCGTGGAAATCGATCCCTACGACCCGCGGTCCGCGCCGGTCAAGCGCACCGCGCTGGGCCGCTTCAAGCACGAGGCCGCCACCTGCGTCGTCGCGCCGGATGGCCGCGTGGTCGTCTATTCGGGCGACGACGAAACCTTCGAATACCTCTACCGCTTCGTCACCGACGGCAAGTACGATGCGAAGAACCTCGCCGCCAATCGCGATTTGCTTGATCACGGCACCCTGTCCGTGGCCCGATTCGACGAATCCGGCTTCCTGCGCTGGCTGCCGCTGGTTTTTGGCCAGGGGCCCCTGACGCCGGCCAACGGATTCAACAGCCAGGCCAACGTGCTGATCGAAACGCGCCGCGCCGCCGACCTGCTGGGGGCCACGCCGATGGACCGGCCGGAGGATGTGGAAGCCAATCCGGTCAATGGTCGCGTCTATGTCATGCTGACCAACAACAACGTGCGCAAGCCGGAACAGATCGGCCGGCTTCACCCGCGCGCGAAAAACACTTACGGCCACATCATCGAGCTGCTGCCGCCCGGCACGGAGGGAACCGACGGCGCCCGCGCGGCGCGGCATACCGCCGACGAGTACCGTTGGGAGGTTTTCCTGCTGGCGGGCGATCCGGGCAATCCGGAGCATGGCGCCAGGTACCACCCGGATACCGCCAGGCAGGGCAGTTGGCTCGCGGCGCCCGACAATTGCTGCTTCGACAACCGCGGCCGGCTCTGGATCGCCACCGACCAGGGATCGAAACAACGCGCGTCCGGCATTCCGGACGGCGTCTACGCCTGCGACGTGGCGGGCGCGGGGCGGGCGCTGCCGCGATTCTTCTACGCCTGCCCGCGCGATGCCGAAATGTGCGGGCCGGCCTTCACGCCGGACAACAAGACGCTGTTCGTCGCCGTCCAGCATCCCGGCGAAAACAAGGATTCAAGCTACGACAACCCCTCGACCCGCTGGCCCGACTTCGACTTTCGACGCAAGGTGCCGCCGCGCCCGGCGGTGGTCGCCATCGCTCGTGAGGACGGAGGTGTGATCGGCGGCTGACATGCGACAACCCGACGCGTGCGGTCAGAGCGAAGGGCCTGACGGATCGGTGACGAAACCGATGCGCGTGAGTCCTGCGCGGGCGGCCATGGCCATGGTCTGCGCCACCTTTTCGTAATGGGCGTGGCGGTCGGCGCGGATGTGCAGCTCCGGCCGGGGCTGCTGCATCGCCGCCGCCGCGAAGTGCGATTCGAGTTCCGTGCGCGCCACCGGCGCCCCGTTCCAGTAGAGGGATCCGTCCTCCCGGATGCCCAGTTCGATGTGCTCCGGCTTCGTGATGTTGGCGCTGGAGGAGGCCTTGGGCAGGTCGATCTTCACCGAGTGCGTCAGGAGCGGCGCGGTGACGATGAAGATCACCAGCAGCACCAGCATCACGTCGACCAGCGGTACCACGTTGATGTCCGCCATCGGCCCTTGGTGGCCGCGTCCGTTGAAGCTTCCCATGGCCATGGTCGTTCTCCTTAGCTGGACGAGCGGTTGGTCTTGGCGCCGACCGTGGCGAGCGCGTAGAGGTCGTGCGCGAAGGCGTCGAGCTGCGCCAGCCAAATGCGGTTGCGCCGGGAAAAGGCATTGTAGGCCAGCACCGCCGGGATCGCCACCGCCAGGCCCAGCGCGGTCATGATGAGCGCCTCGCCCACCGGGCCGGCCACCTTGTCCAGCGTGCCCTGGCCCGACAGGCCGATGGCGACGAGCGCGTGGTAGATGCCCCAGACGGTCCCAAACAGGCCAATGTAGGGCGAGGCCGAGCCCGCCGAGGCCATTACCGTGAGTCCGTATTCGATGCGCGCCGCTTCCTGGTCGATGCCGTTTCTCAGTACGCGCGTCAGGAATTCGCCGCTTCCGCCGGCGGCGAGTTTGTGCAGGCCTTGTTCGTCGCTTTCGTCCGCGGCGATGAGCGCTTGGTGCGCCAGTTCCGCGAAGGCGTTGTCCGGGGATCGCCGCGCCAGCATGTCGCGAACTTCCGAGAGCGAGCCGGCTTGCCAGAATTGCTTGAGGAAGGCGGTTACCCGCCGGCTTGAGAGCAGGTTGGCGATGCCTTTGGTGAAGATCAGGTACCAGCTCGCCACCGAGAGCGCGAGCAGCAGCCCCAGTACGATGCGCCCGACGCCGTCGGTCTGCGTGAGAAAGTGGGCGAAGCCGAGTCCGTTTTCCATGAGGGGTTACTCCAGAACGAATTTGAAGGGTTGCAATGCGACGGCGCGCACCGGCCGACCGTCGCGATGGGCCGGCGTGCAGCGCCAGCCTTGGACGGCGGCTTGCGCCGCTTCGTCGAGCCGGGGAAAGCCGCTGCCGGTGGCCACCGTCGAACGCGCGACCTGGCCCTGTTCGTCGAGTTCGACCTTCAGCACCACGGTGCCGGTTTCGCCCAGGCGGCGGGAAACGGGGGGGTACCGGGGCGGCGTGCGCTCCGGGCAGCTGACCGATAGCTCTCCGCCGAGCGTGACCGGGCCCGCCGGCCGGGGCGGCGCGGGCGGCGCGGGCGGCGCCGCGATCACCGGCGCGGGGGGCGGGGGCGGGACCACGGGCTCGGTGGGCGAAACCACCGGCGCCTGCGCAACGAGCTGGGGCGGCGGCTCGACCGGCTTGGGCTCGGGCGGCTTCGGTTTCGGCGGCTCCGGCGGCTTCGGCGGCGGGCGCTCCGGCTCGATGATGTTGACGAACAGCGTCGACATCTTGTCCTGCATCGGGATCAGCCGGTGCCGCCACAGCCCCCAGAGCGCCGCGCCGTGCAGCGCCAGCACGAGGAGAAGCCCCGCCGCGCGTTCGGGAGCCAACTGCCTGATTGCTACCACTTGCCCTCCAACGACAGCAGGACGGTGCGCGCGCCCTCGTCGGTCGTCACCAACGACCAGGAGCTGCCCGGCGCGAAGGCGTCCTGCTGTCGGCGGGCCTTGGCGCGGAACAGATTATCGCCCGACAGCCGCAGGTTCCACGTGGCGTCCAGCTTCTTCAGGGCATAGACATTGACCACCGTGCGCGAGCCGGTCTCGAATTCCTGTTCGCCCGGCGTCCGGGTACGGACGCGCCCGTTGTGCTGCATCGAGGCTCCGAAGCTCATCTCGGCCAGTGTCTGGTCGAAGCCGGCCGACAAGATGTAGCGCGGCTGCTCGCGGGCGGCGCGGCGCAGTCCCAGGCGTTCGTCCTGCACGCGGCTGTGGGGCAGGGTGAGGTGGGCGCGCAGCGTGGCGCCACGCCAGCCCAGGCCGTCGGTGCGCAGCTTGCCGTCGAATTCGACGCCCCAGTGGTGCGCGGTGCCCTCGTTCCAGGGACGATCGACCCAGCGCGCGCCTTCGAGCTCCACGCGGCGCTCGGTGAAATCCTCGGTGCGCCGCAGGTAGGCGTTCACGCCGAACACGCCGGCGTCGTTCGGCAAATAGCGCTCGACCACCGCCTCGAAATTGACGCTGCGCTCCGGCCGCAGGTTTGGATTGCCGCGCTGGTCGGGCTCGAGCGGCGTGTTGGCGTTAACGCTGCGCACCGGCTGGTTGGTGAGTTCGTCCAGCCGCGGCGCCTTGAGGCCGGCGCCGAGGGAGCTTCTCAGCACCCAGTGCTGCACGGGCTCCCAACGGACAGCCACGGAGGGGAGCCACCGTTGGTGATCCTGGCTTGCGCCATCCACGGCGTATTTCAGGAACTCGCCGCGCATCCCCAGCGTGAGCGTGGTGGCGGGGCTGAGGCTCCACTCGTCCTGAATCCAGGCGCTCCACTGCCGCTCCCAGGACTCGTGCGTTTCCGTCGCGTAGCCCGTGCTGTCCAGGCGCTCGTCGCTCTTGTGGCCGGCGTGCTCGAGGTTGGCGGCCAGCACGTGCTTGCCGGCGGTCCAGTCGATGCGGAAGGCGGCGTCCGTATCCAGCGCCTCGCGGTGCGACTCATCCTCGGAAACCGCCTGCGTCGCCTGGTTGGTCCGTTTAGCCCGGCTGCCCTGCTCGCTGCTTGAAACCATCGCCCGCCCGGAATACTTGACGCCCTGGCGGAACACCTCCGCCGTCGCGCGCATACGATCGTAGGCCCGCCGCAGGCGGTCGTCGTCCCTGCGCGCATAGCTGCTCGCCGGGACGGCGATGTCGGTGCGCGTGAAATCGCTTTCGCCCTTGCCGTAGGAGCGAAACACCAGCGGGTTCAGCGTCAGGTTGTCCCTGTCCGACTTCCAGGTCAGCCGCGGCGAGATCGAAAAACTGTCCGAGGCGTGGTTGCCCTCCGCATGATCGTCCTGGCGAACGCCGGCGCTGTCGGATCGCCCCGTCTGGCGATCCGAGGGCATCCCGTTGTGGTTGAACGTGACCGGCAGCGACCATGAAAAGGTCTTGTCGCCGCCACCCTTCGTGACGTTGGCCTGGAGCACCGGCTCGCCGCCGCGGACGCCCATCGCGATCTTGGCGTCGGTGGATTCGCGCGACATCGGCTTGTCGAGGATCAGATGCACGGTGACGGGCGCGCTGCCCCCGAATTCCGCCGACGAGCCGCGCACGATCTCGATCTGCCGCAGCTCTCCGGAGGGCAGGCGGCCGACGGTGCCCTGAACCATGCGGTTGTGGCCGGGCGGGACGCGCTCCCCGTCGATGACGATCTGCACCGAGTCGCGCGCCATGCCGCGCGAGCGCGTCGCCAGCGTGCCGTCGGACGTCGGCGTGCCCACGTCGATGCCGGGCAGCTTGCCCAGCACGTCGTTGATGGTGAGCGCCCCCATGTTCTCGATGTCCTGGCGGTTGATGATGATCTTCTGCGTGGCCGCCTGTTTGCGTTCGTCCACGTCGTTCATGCCGGCGGAGGTGACGGTGATCTCCTTGAGCACTTGTTCGCCGGCGGCCTGGACGGAAGCTGTCAGGGCAAGGAGCAATACGGGAAGGGGAGTTTTCATTTGAGGAGGTTGGAAAGTCCGGTAAGGATGAGCAAGCCGGCCGCGATGCGTTCCATCGCCGGCCGCCAGTTTTTGAGTTCCTCGCGCAGGCGGCCGCCCAGATAGGCGGCGCCGATGCCATAGACGAGGCCGGGCACGACGATGGCCCCCAGCCCGAACGCCAGCCCCAGCATCGCCCCCTGCCCCGCGCTGGCGCCGGCGGCGGCGGAGAACAGCACCACGCCCAGGGGCGCGCAGGGCGTCAGCGCCATGCCGACGCCCATCAGGAACAAGCCGCCGGGAAGGAGGGCGCGGGGCTCGTCGGTGAGATTCATGCGGCGCAGGGGCGCGGCATGGCCGGATGGAACGGCACACGCCGGACGGCGCCACAGCAGGGCCAGCCCCATCATCAGAGCGGCGGCCCCCACGACCATCCTGACGACGGGCGCCGCCGCGCCGTCCTTGACGACCTGCCCGGCCAGTCCCGCCGCGAGGCCGAAGCCGCCGTAGCCCGCGAGCCGGCCCAGTGAGAGCGGCAGCACCACATGCCAGGAGCGGCGCAGGCTGAAGTCCCGCGCCAGGAACACCGGCCCCAGATACGGCAGGCAGCTCACGAGGCAGGGGCCGAGGCCGTAGGCCAGCCCCAGGGCCAGCGCCATGGGCGGCCCGACGAGGGCGGCGGGATCGACGGGCGGTATCACGCGGCCGCCCGTTCGGCGAGGAACTCCTGGCGCGCAAGGATCGCCGCGCCGAAGGCCGTCGTGGTCTGCGGGTGCTCGGGCACCACCAACTCGCGCTGGAGCTCGTCCTGGATCGCCGCCACCAGTCCCTTGTTCAGCGCCGGGCCGCCGTCGAAGTAGACGCGGTCCTCGATGCCCACACGCTTGGCCAGGCGCACCGTGCGCCGTGCGATCGAGTAGTGGATGCCGGCGACGATCTCCTCCTTGCCGTGACTGTTGGCCAAGAGGCCGATGATCTCGGATTCGGCGAACACGGTGCAGGTGCTGTTGATGGTCAGCGGCGCGCCGCGGCCGTTGAAGTGATAGTCGCCCAGTTCCTCCAGGTCGATGTCGAGGTTGCGGGCGGCCACGTCGAGAAAGCGTCCCGTGCCGGCGGCACACTTGTCGTTCATGGCGAAGTTGGACACGCTGCCGTTGGCGTCGATCTGGATGGCCTTGGAATCCTGGCCGCCGATGTTGATGATGGTGCGCACGCCGCCGAACGCGCGGCCGACCTCGTGGGCGCCGATGGCGTTGGCGGTGATCTCGCTGATGGAGTCGTCGGCCTCCTTGAACAGCTTGCGGCCGTAGCCGGTGGCGATCAGGTAGCCCACCTGCTCGCGTCGGACGCCGTGGCGATCCAGCAGCACCCGCAGCGCTTCCTTCGCGTTCTTGTGGAACAGGCTGCCGGAATCGGAGACATGCACCCCGACGAGGCCGCCCGCCTCATCCACCAGGGCGACCTTGATGGCCGTGGAACCGATGTCCAGCCCGGCGAAGTAGTTCATGCCGCCTTCCGCCTGCGTGTCTTCATGGACTCGATGAAGGCCTCGATGCGGGTGGACAACTGGCCCATGTCGTCCAGGCTGTAGTCGGTCTCGACGTAGAGCATGGCGACGCCCGCCTTGTTGAGGGCTTCGGCGACGCTGCGCTGTTCCATCTCATAGACCTGGCATCCGGCGAAGGATTGATACACCACGCCGTCGACGGCGAAGCTCCTGGCCAGCTCCAGCAATCGCCGGATGCGATCCTCGTTGTTGGTGAAGATCGGGCAGGTGCAGGGCTTGAGGTATTTGTCGGCCAGGCTGTCGACCATGTCGTTGAGCAACCATTCGTCGACGGAGGTCATGTCGTAGAGCATGCGATTGGCGGAGCAGGTCTCGTCGGCCACCACCACGCCGCCGGCCTGCTCGATCAGCAAGGGCAGCTTGAGGTTGGGGAAGATCGGCGGCGAGCCAGTGAACAAGATGCGCGGCGCCTTCTTCTGCGCTGCGCAGAAGCCGTCTTTCTCCCGCCGGGCCAGTTCGGCGTTGAGTTTTTCCACCGCCTCGGTCCAGCGGTCGATGTCGTCGAAGAAGTAGGCGTTGGTGACCAGGAACGCGTCCTTGCCGAGCACCAGCGAGGGCGCCTTGCGGCGGAAGTTGTGCAGGGTGCGGAACGCGGCCTGGGCGCGGCCGGTCCTGGCCATGGCCGCCGTCAGGTTCTTTTTCGTCAGTTTATTGCCGGTCAGGCTGCGCAGTCGCAGCGCGAACTCCCGCACCGAACGCTGCCAATAGACCCGCGACTGTTCGCTTTCCTTGGAGGGAGGCAGTTCCAGGTCGTAGACCGCATGTCCCATCGCCGCCATCATCGCGCCGGCCTTCTTCTTCTGGTCGCAGGTCGTGGGGTTGACGATCAGGTCGAGCTTGCCGATCCTGGGGATCGCATTCTCCGAACTCAGCATGCCCAGCGTGGCCTTGACCAGCGAGCAGGACTTGGCCGGCATGAAGTCGGCGCCGATCTGGTCGTAATGATAGGAACCGTTGCACAAGCGCACGGGCGTCGCGCCCATGGCGTAGATCAATTCCTCCGGGGCGTGGATGCAGGTGGTGCCCACCCGCACGCCTGTCCGCTCCATGGGTTCCCCCTGGCACCAGGCGCGGCGGAAGAGGTCGTAGAAATAGGCCATCGCCGCCGGGTTGTCGTCGAAGTCGTCGACGATGCGGTCGAGCATGGTCTCCGCCTCCCGCGCCTGTCGGGTGCGGTTGTAGGGAAGCGCGACGGGTTTAGCGTTTTGGCTGTTCAAGGCCGATTCCCTTCTGGTTGCGCTTGATGAAACCGGCCTCGGTGGATTCGAAGAACGTGACGCCGGCGTAATTGGCCTTCAGGGCGCCCGGCTCCGGGCAGGCGGCGACGCACTTGAGGCACAGCGTGCAGTCGTCCATCATGATGCGCGGGTTCTTCACCTCGTCGGCGATCTCGCGGATATCCATGTCGCAGACGTTGTAGCAGTCGCCGCAGCGCGTGCATTTGTCGCCGTCCTTCTTCAGGGTCAGCAGCGCCGGCTTTGAGATCAGATACAGGAAGGCGCTCATCGGGCAGAAGAAGCAGAAGAAGCGCTTCTTGACGAAGCCGCCGACGAAGAACAGGCCGACGACGACGACGCCCAGCGAGGTCAGCACCATCTTGGGCGAGGTGGAGAAGTCGACGGTCCAGTGCGTGAAGTTGAGGTCGAACGCCGGAACGATCATGCGCGCCGGGCAGATCATGCAGAAGGGCAGGCCCATGTCCTTCGAGAACCAGCCCGCGCCGATGCCCAGCGGGATCAGGAACATCAGCGCCAGCAGGACGTACTTGATCTGCGCGAGGACGCGAAACTGGCCGAGCGTGTAGCGCCCGTAGCGCACCCCCAGCCGGCGGCGCAGCGCGGTCATCCAGTCCTGGATCGTACCCATCGGGCAGATGAGGCCGCACCAGAGCTTGTTGATGGCGACGAACCAGGCCGCGAAGGTGAGGAAGCCGGTCAGGATCGCCAGGGCGGCGACGGAAAACAGCTTCTGCCAGGGCCACGCCATCTGATGCTGGAGGATGCTCAGGTAGCAGGCGCCGCCCCGCGCCTCGGTGTTGTAGATGCAGGAGAAGGTCGGCAGGCTCTTGCCCAGTTCGATCCCGACGTAGCCGCCGTAGACCAGCAGCAGGAAGGCGGCGATCTGGAACTGGGAGCGGAAGCGGTTCCAGTCGATGAGGTCGAAGCGCCCCTTAAGGCTTCTCATCGAAACGCACCTCCAGGAAGGGCTTCACGCGACGCCTGCGGTAGAGATAGACCCCCAGTCCGCCGAAGGCGAAGACAAAGACGGCGATGCCCAGCCCCCAGGCATAGGACTTGTAGTCGTGGGACGACGGCTGGTATTTGCCGGAGAGCGTCGCCTGGTAGGCCACCTTCGAATACGGCTGTCCCTGATGAACGCCCGCCTCGGCCGCCCCGGCTTCCGCGACGACCACGAAGGTCTCCTTGGTGCGCCGCCTGAAATCGCTCCAGTCGGGGAAGTAGTCGCGGATCATCGTGAACTCGACGCGCCCGTTCTCGTCGGCGACCGCCTTCTTCTGCCAGCCCCGCTGCGTCAGCATGGTAACCGGCGCGCCCGCCATGGGCCTGCCGAGCCGATTGACCGTGAAGACAACCTTGTCGCCGGAGGCGATGCGCGTGTAGAGCTTCTCCTTCGGATGATGCTCGCGCACGATCTCCAGGGGCAGCGTCGGATCGCCGATGGCCTTCGTCTGCGCCGGATCGATATCGTGGTCCTTCGCGCAGCAACTGCCCTTGAGCAGTTCGGCCTTGGCGAGTTGCACGCGCAGCACGCCATCCTTGACGGACTCGCGCGACACATGGGCGTTGTAGAAACCCATTTCCTCGAATTCGAATTCGGCGCGCGCCAGCCCGTTCATCGGCGTCTGGAAAACCTGCGAGCGGTTGCCCTTGGCATCGATCAGATCGATGTCGGAGGGAAGGTCGGCGGCGCCGACATAGCCCGCCCCGGCGGGATCGTCCCCCTGCCGAAGCCAGAGGCGTTTGCTGCCGCCGTGCAGGTTGTCACCCGCCTCGCCGCCGATAACCGCGTCCATGTTGTCCTGATGCTTGCCGGCGTGCTCGTGACCGCCCTGCGCCGCCGCCTTGGCGCGCTTCGGCGCGACGTCGGAGAGCCAGAGAATGTCCGAGAAACCGGTTGCCAGCGACGACGTGGCCAGGCATGTCAGCAAGGCGATCGAAACGATGTTTCTTAGCATGGCAATCTCCCATGGAGAAGTTGTCGAAAACGCATGCCCAGGAGACGGTCTCAGTACTTGTATCCGAGGCCGAGAAAGATGGAGCGACCGTCCGCGATGGAGTTTCCGGTGAAGTATTTCTCGTCGAGCATGTTCTTGACGGAAAGGGAGGCGGTCAGGGTCTTGTCGATCCGGTAGGACACCTTGGCATTGACGACGAAATAGGGATCGTAGGAGCCGGGGACGTCATTGACCACATCCGTGTTGGTGTCGTTGCCGTACATCTTGCCGACGTAAGAACCGACGACAGAACCGGACCATGGCCCCAGCCTGCCCTCGATGCCGATGTTGGCCATCTTTTTCGCCTGCAATGGAATCTGCCTGCCGACGGAGGCCGGCACGATGGCGTTTTCGGTGATCGTCGTTTCGACAAGGGTGCCATTGACGAAGGCCGTCAGTTCGCCGGTCAGTTTCTGGCGCGCCTCAAGATCGACGCCGCTCGTTTCGGCCGTGCCGGCATTGAACTTGCGGTTGTTGCCGGGAGTCACCAAAGTCGAATAGATCAGGTCGGTGATGTCGCTGCGATAGTAGGTCGCACGCAGCAGCGTGCCGGTCTTGAGTTCCTGCTCGACGCCGATTTCCGCCGTGGTGGTCTTCTCAGGCTTCAGGTCCGGATTCGACCAGTAGATCGTGGACGTTCCATAAGTGGAGTACATGTCCGAAAGGTTGGGCGCCCTGAATGCCTTGCCGATGGCCCCCTTGATGATCGTGCCGCCGCCCAGTTTGTAGACCAGCGAGGCCTTGGGGCTGAGCGCCGTGCTCGACCGGCTGGCATAGTCGGTAAGCGTACTGTTGATGTAAATGCTGCCGTCCGTGCTCCAGCGGTCGTAGCGCGCGCCGACATAGGCCGTCAACCTGTCGGACACGGCGATCTCGTCCTGGATGTAGGCGGCCATGGACTCGGTATTGCCGTCGGCCCAGTCGCCCACCGCGCCCGTCACGCTTTCCTGGCGCCAGTTCGACAGCGCATAGACCTTCTTGCGCAGATCCGACTTGTTGAAGGATGCGCCGGCCACCAGGTATTGGCTGCCGCCGACGGGAAGGCTGACTTGCATGTCGCCGCTGATCGCCTTGGCCGGGATGTCGCTCAGTTTCCCGGTGCCGCTGGTATTGGTCGCGTGCGAATCGATCGATGTGTACCAATACTGGTTGTCCTGATAGTTCAGGTTGGCCTTGAGCTTCACATCCTCGGCGAAACGAGTTTCATACGTGGCTCCATAGCGGATCACGTCCTCGCCGTTGGTGGTCTTCAGGAAATCGGTCGCCTTGATGGTTGCCGTCCCGCCGTCGATATTGGCAGTCCCTGAACTAAATGGCGCACCGCCGGCAGTCAGATAATTGTTGCCTTGACCATCTTTCGTCCGATGAGTGAGGTAGGAAGCCTCCAGGATGAGTTTGGATGCATGGGACGGCTTCAGGTAAAGCTTTGCGCCATAGTTGTCCTGTTCCCAAGCCTCTGTTCCTTTGTCGCCGATGATGTATGTGGTGGCGCCGGTATTGGTGGCGGTTCTCTGCCATCCCGTAACCACGGTACCGCCGGCTCCGCCTTTCGTTTTGGTGACGTATTCATTGGCGTAACCGTCGCTTTCCTTGCGGCCGTAGGAGAGGCTGATGCCGAGAGTGTCCGAAAGCTTGTCCCGGTAGCCCGCGCCGAAGCTCGTGAAATTGTGGCTTCCGATCTCGCCCTTGACGGAAATCTCGCGTTTTTCAGGGACCTTCGTGATGACGTTGACCACGCCCGACATGCCGGCTCCGCCATAGAGGGAAGAAAACGGGCCGGGGACCACCTCGATCTGCTGGATGTCGTCGATCGGCACGATCGACATATTGACGCCGCCGCTGAATGCGTTGTTGATGGGCACGCCATCGACCAGAACGCCCGTCCGGTAATAGCCGGGAATCCCACGCAAGGTGACCTGGTTCATGTAGTTGCTGGGCTGTTCCCCGCCGAGGCCCCGGATGAAAATGCCCGGCGCCCCAGCCAAGGCTTCCTCAAGCCTCTGGGCATTCTTGTTCTCTATTTCCCTCGCCGTCACGACCGTAACCGTCGCGGGCGCTTCGGATACCACCTTCGCCGACTTGGTGGCCGTAACAACCATTTCCTTAAAACTGGCTTCCTCGGCCACTGCGGCGGGCGGTGATGCCAGTCCTGCCACAAACAAGGCGGCAGCGGTTGCGGCTTTATTCACTATGGGGCTCCTCGGCATTGCAATCGGCGGTAATTCCATGTCCGACACGAATAGGCGACGCATTCTGCAATAGCTCAATCTGCTGGTTCCGCGACAAAACGCCCCATGCGGCAACGAGTCACGCGGCAAATTGCCGCGGGTCGCCACGATTTCCTCGTTGTTTGATTCAAGTCAAAGCGACGATGGGGCAATCTATATCAAAAGTCATACCGATAGTTGGCGCGCACGCTCCTTCCGGACATGTTGTAGCCGAACTTCTCGGTGTAGTAGCGGTCCGCAAGGTTCTCGATCGAAAGCGCCACGGACTGGGCCTTGTCGATGCGATAACGGACATTCAGGTCGGCCACGGTGAAGCCGCTTTGCACTACCTGCCTCCCCGCGTTATTGACCCAGTCCTGGTCCTTGAAAGGCCCCCTGTAGCGCAGGCTGAATCGCCCGGTCCATGGCCCATGATCGGCGTCGATCGCGAACTTCAACGCCAGCCGTGGAACATTGTTCTCATCCACTTGCTGGCCGTTCGACATGTACCAGTTGTGGAAATACCTCGTGCCCCCCAATGACAATTGATAATTCCTGGCGAACGCCCAGCGACCCTGAAATTCGAGTCCCTGAATGCTTCCCTCGTCCGAGTTCGCATACGTCGTGGTCGTGCCGCCCGTGCCGTTTGTCGTCCTGACCGCCACAATCTTGTCGATGACCTTGGTATCGAAAATCGTCAGGTCGATGTTCAATCCGGCGGCGACACTCCACTCCACGCCAAAATCCCTTGATAGCGAGGATTCCGGCTTGATGCCCGGGTTGCCGATGGTGTAATCGTGCTTGCCTCCACCCTTGTCGGTATCGTGGTTGCCCGTTGATTGCAATGCGGAGGGCGCCATGAAAGCCTTGCCGATCGTTCCGTGCAAATTCCAACCCTTGGCGATCTGGTGCTTGAAGCCCGCACTGGGGTTGGTCGCGATAAAGTCGGTTTTTGAGGGCGTAAATCCGACTCTCAACGGCGTATCCAGCGATTCCACCGTGATGAAGTCGCGCCTCACGCCTATGTAAGCCGTGCTGTCTCCCTTATTGAAGGTCCAGCTGTTCTCGGCAAATATCCCCTTCGAAGTCCGCTGGTTGTTCGCGGTGCCCGGCGCTTTTTCAGGCACCCCGGCCACGCCAAGGTTGAAGCTGCGCGTGACGGATTTCGCCCTGTTCGTATCGATGCCGACAAGCAACATATTGTCTTGAGTCCATGCCCAGGCGTCCTGAAATTGCCAACCGGAAAACGTCAGCTTTTCCATGAAGCTGACCGCGGGCAATTGGGGCCTTTCCGATGCGGTCGTCGACGTGATTTTTTTCGTTTCGTACTTCTGCTCGCCGGAGAAGGCCGTGGCGCTCATGGAATGGTTTCCCACGCGCCCCGTCAGCCGAAGATCGCCATCGGTGTTGTCCATCTGCTTCTCTGCCTGGGCATCCGTGCCATAGGCCACATCGCCGGGCGAGCCCACGTCCCGCCCGTTCCAGACCTTGTATTTCCCGACGACTCGCCAATCCCTGTTGAAATCGAGCCCCCCGCGAATCGAGTGGTTCTCCATTTCGTATTTCGTGTAGGGACGAACCTGGCCGCTCCAGAGCTGGCCGTCGGCATGCCCCAGCTTGTAATCGCCCGCCTTTTTCCATGAGCCGGCGTAATCGAAGTCCGTGGCTGGATTGATGCTGCCGCCTGCCCTGAATTTGATCTCCTTGGTATCGAACTGCCCATAGGACAGATTTGCCTGTCCGCGAACGGCGCCCTTGCTCTGGCGGGAAATCATGCTGACGACCCCGCCCATCGCGCCTGAACCATAAAGAGCGGAACCAGGCCCCTTCATCACCTCGACCTGTTCAAGCGAATCGGGATTGATGAGCGCCAGGTTGTCCCCCGATATGGGCCTGCCATCGATGAGCGTGACGGTATGCCTGTTGATGCCGTTGTATTCCGGCCTGAATCCCCGAATGCCGATGCCGGAAAGCGCGCCGGGATATTGAACAACGTCGATACTCGCGTTCTTCTTCAGCAGGTCCGTCAAGTCATTCTGGATGGTCTTGTCGATATCCTTGCCGCTGATTACCTCGACTCGCTGCGGCACGTCGTCAAGCCTGGTCTCGACGCGTCTTGCCGTGCTGACCACCGTGCTCAACGTGGTCTCGTCACCGGTTGCCTGTGCCTGTTGGGCATGGGGGAAAACGGTTGCGGCCGCCATGAACAAGGCGCATTGCTGATATTTCATGTTCATTCCTCGGAGAGTTTCTGGCTGTGGATGCCTGGCGATGGGGCATCAGGTAAGAAGCCGCCGCATTCTGCAATGGCCCGACTCCCCGATTCCGCGGCAAATCGCCACATGTGGCAACGGACCGCGCGGCAAGTTGCCGCGGCCGGTTACGGAGTGCGGTGCCGTTTGATTCGCATCAAGGCGGGAACGGGTTTGCCGGCGCCGCCACGCGGCGCCGGCTTTTTCAGGCGACCAGCTTGACCATCACCAGAAAGTAGCGCAGGCCCTGCCAGAGCGTCGACAGGCCCAGCGCGATGACGAAGAGCGCCGCGCCCCTGAGCAGCCAGCCGCGCAGGGAGGGGCCGAGCTTCCCGAACAGGAAGGAGGCCGAGAGCATCGCCGGCAGCGTGCCCGCGCCGAAGGCGAGCATCAGCAGCATGCCCTCGGGCACTGATGCCGCCGTGGTCGCCTTGACCGCCATCGCCATGGTCATCGAGCAGGGCATCAGGCCGTTGATGGCGCCGCCGACGGCCGCGCCGACCACCGGCCCCTTTTGCGCGGCGGCGACGAACTGCCGGCGCAGCCAGGCGATGGGCGCGAAGCCGACGGTGTTCCGGATAGGGCTGACGCCGAGGAGGTCGAAGCCGAGCAGGATGACGACGAGACCGGCGATGATCTGCAGGACGCCCTGCGCCAGGCCGATCCTGCCGGTCGCCACCAGCACCGCGCCCGCCAGCGCGGCGACGAGACCGATGAGCGCGTAGATCGTTAGTCGCGCCCCGTGGTAGGAAAGATAGGGCCACGGGCCGCGCGCGTTCAGCTTCATGAAGAAGCCGGACACCAGGCCGCCGCACATGCCCAGGCAGTGCCCGCTGCCGAGCAGCCCGGTCATGAACGCCAGCGCGTAGGAAAATTCGGCGACGTGATGCGAGTGTTCCAAGGTCTTAGCGTTGCGGCCGCAACGGGTTCATCACCACGGAAGCCGGCCGTCCTCCCGCCGGCGCGAAGCTGACCGGCGCCACCTGCTCGATCGCCCTCAAGGCCGCCGCCTCGTCGTCGATCAGGAAAACGCCGCTGATGCGAACATGGACGAGCGCCGGGTCGCCGATCTCGATGGGAATCTTGCGATGGCGGTTCAGCGCGGAAATCACTTCCGCCAGCGGCGCGGCGTCGAACACCAGCTGGCCCTTCGTCCAGGCCAGCGAGGCGGCCGGGTCCGCCGGCCGCGTCCGCGACACCCCGGCGCCGTCGAGCTCGGCCGCCTCGCCCGCCTTGAGGCGACGGAAAAGGCCGTCGCCCCGCGCCGGGATGCCGATCTCCACGATCCCCTCGGCGACGACCACCTTCGCCCGCGTCCGGTCGGCCTGCACTTCGAAACGGGTGCCGATGTCGCGGATGACGCCTCCCCCGGCATGCACTTCGAACGGTCGCCGCGGGTCGGCGGCGACGGATACGACGATCCGCCCCTCTTCAAGTTCCAGGCGCCGCCGGGTGCCATCGAACCTCACCCGCAGGCGCGTGCGCGGCGCGATGTCCAGTTCGCTGCCGTCCGCCAGCCGGATATGCTGGCGCTCCCCGGCGTCGGTCGATATCCGGTCGCCGAGCCAGGCCATGCCCAGCCAAACGCAGAGAACGACCGTCCCGGCGAGGCTCGCCGCGCCGCGGAGAAGGCGCGCCCGGCCCAGATCGGGCTTGCCGCGCGTTTTCGGAACCAGCCGGCCCGACTGATCCCATATCTGCTCCAGGATTTCGTACTCCCGCCGATGGGCCGCGTCGGCGGCAAGCCAGCGATCGAAGCGGGCGCGCAGATCGTCGGTGACCCGCCCGCCGCGCATGCGCGCGAACCATAGCGAGGCCTCCTCCTGCATGCGCTCGGCGGATGGGCGAGTCTGGTCGGGGGGAAACGCGGTCGGCACGCGCCGGATTTTCTGCGGCGGGGCCCCGGATGTCAAACCATCCGGAATCAGTGAGTCCATTGGCGGCGCAGATGCAGCATCGCGCGCGCCAGATGCTTCTCCACCATCTTCGCCGAAATGCCGACGCGTCCGGCAATTTCGTCCTGTGTGAGCCCCTCGAAGCGATGCAGGAAAAATACGCCGCGGCACTTGGGTGGCAACGTCTCGATGACGCTCGCCAGGGCATGGAGACGCTGGCGGGCCTCGGCGATGCGCGCCGGATCGGATGCCGGATCGAGCAGCGTGTCCTCGTAATCCTCGATGGGAACCAGAAGGGGCCGGGCGTTGCCGGCCCGCAGCAGGTCGATGGCGAAGTTCCTCGCCGTCCGGAACAGGAATCCCCTGGGGTTGTGGATGGGGGCCGCCGGCGGCCTCACCAGCAGGCGCAGGAAGACGTCCTGCGCCGCATCGCGCCCCGCCTCGGGGCAATCCAGCTTGCGGGCGAGATAGTGCCGCAACTCGTCGAAATGGTCGCGATAGAGCCGCGACAGGGCGACATCGGGACCGAGGCAGACGGGAAGCGCGGCAGACATGGGGGGCAATGCTAGCGAAGCGCCGGACATTCACCAATGCGGCATGTTGCCGCAGGCCGCAAATTGACGGGGTGTCGAGGGTGGGGAGAGCCGCGGGAATTTCGTCTTGGGGAATAGACGGCGCAATTTTGTCCGCTTATCCAATCCGAGGGAGACGACTCCATGTTCCGCAGCAAACCGTTCGCACCTTTCAACCGTCCGCGCAAGCTGGTTGCGACGGCGCTCATTCTGGCCTTCCATGCCGGCGCCGTCCTCGCCGGGCCGACCGCGAAAATCGACATTCCGGCGCAGCCCCTGTCTTCGGCCTTGCGCGCCTTCGCCAGCCAGGCCGGGATCCAGCTGATCTTCACCCCCGAAACCGTCGGCGCCGCGAAGAGCGTCGCCGTCAAGGGCGAAATGAGCGTCGAGGCGGCCCTGCGGCAACTGCTTTCCGGCAGCGGGCTCGAATTCCGCCAGGACGGCGAGCGCAACTACGTGGTGGTGCGCCCCGCCCGAACCGAGTACGGCATGCCGGAAATGGTGGTGACGGCCACGCGCACCGAACGGCGGGTGGATGACGTGCCGGCGAGCGTGTCGGTGATCACGGCAAAGGACATCGCCACCCAGCGGCCGCAGCATATCGCCGACCTGCTGCGCAATGTCGAAGGCGTCGATGTGGCGGTAGGCGGCTCGCCGGCCGATATTCCCACGATCACCATCCGTGGCATCAGCACCTCGTTCGCCGGCGCAACCAGTCAGGTGCTGATCGACGGCATGCCGATCGAATCACCGGTCACGGGCATCCACCGCAGCATGCATGCACTCGATCTCAACGATCTCGAACGGGTCGAGGTGGTGCGCGGGCCGGCCTCGGCACTCTATGGCCCCAGCGCGGTCGGCGGCGTCGTGAACTTCCTGCCGAAGCGCTGGAAGGGTGCACCGGGCGCCGAAGTCAGCATTGGTACTGGCTCCCATGACGCCACGCTGGTGTCGGCCGCCGTCGGCGGCGCCTGGGATGCGGTGGACTTCCGTCTCTCGGCCAGCGACTACCGTACCGACGGCTATGTCGCGCAACCGGAGCCGGACATTTGGGGAACGAAGGATCTCGCGCCGCGCGACGGCAAGAACCGGAAGATCAGCCTGTCGGCCGGCCTGCGGCCGGCCGACAACCAGGAAATCACCCTTGCGGTGCGCAAGGGGGATACCGAATCGGCCTGGCTGGGCGGTCATCCCAATTACCGCTTCGACGACAACGCCGAAAGCTACGATCTCGGCTATCGCTACGAAACGGGCGACTGGGGCGTGTTCAAGGCGCGCTACCGCAAGATGCGCCAGAAAACGCGCATCCTGTACGATGCCGATTTCTGGGGCTGGCCCGCCGACCTGTCGCTGGCAGAAATCGATCATCGCACCGACACCAGCGACGTCATCGACCTGCAGGCCGATCTCCGTCTTTCCAAGGACAATGTCCTGACCCTGGGCTTCAACAACAGCCTCGGCGAATATTCGAGCACCGCCGACTACGATCCCGTGATCGTCGGCTTTCCCCGCGAGCAATCGGTTTCCAAGAGCCGGCTGACCGGCGTTTTCATTCAGGACGAGCATCGCGTTTCCGAGGCTCTGACCGTGCTGGTCGGCGGCCGTTGGGACCACTACAAGCTTTTCGGCGACAGCATCGACGGCGTGCCGACCGGGAAGGACTCCAAGGACAGCGTGTTCAACCCCCGCCTTGGCGCCCGCTATCGCCTGAACGACGCCACCTCGCTCTACGCAACCGCCGGCACCGCCTATGTGCCCGCGCTCAATTCTCTGAAGTTCCGCACTGGCGGCGCCTGGCTCGACAGCCCGAACCTGAAGCCGGAAACCTCGGCTTCCTACGAGGTCGGCGCCAACCATCGTATCGGCGCCTGGTCGATGCGGGCCGCGCTGTTCCATACCGAGTATGAGGACAAAATTTCCGTGATCTGGGTCGGTCCGAAGCGGCAATACCAGAACATCGGCAAGGTGAGCGTCGACGGTCTGGAACTGGCCATCGAAGGCACGGCCGGAGATTGGCGGCCTTACGCCAACTATGCCTACACGGACTCGATCATCAAGGAGAATTCGAGCGATCCCCTCACGGTCGGCAAGCAGTTGCAGCGCGTGGCGCCCCATAAGCTGAACCTGGGCGTGACCTATGCGCCTTTGGATAGGTTCTACGCCCGCGTCTCCGGACGCTACGTGGGCGACTACTACTTCAACGACCGCAACACGGACGAGGCCCGTAACCCAGGCCATTTCGTCGCCGACGCCAAGTTCGGCTGGCGGCTGCCGACGGGCGGCATCGCGCGCGAGGCCGAACTGAGCCTGGCGATCAACAATCTGTTCGACAAACGCTATCGCGAACAGTGGCTCGAATCCGTCAAGGCTCTTGAATACATGGACGGCCGTAACGTCTGGCTCGGCTTGAACGCCAGGTTCTGATTCCGTGTCGGCGGTCGCGCCCCCCCCTTTCCAGAGCCGTAGCCCGATTTGCCGGCGAGGATTTCCGATCCTCGCCGCGCATCCCGGCCACCGCTCGCAAGCCTATCCGCGGTTTTGCCCGGCCATTTCCCAACGTAGTTCTTAACATCAAGGAGTCCATCATGCAAATCGAAGAAATCGTTTTTGAAGCTCTCGAAGGTTGCAATGAAGCTTTTGAAGAACTGACCGCCTGCGCCTGCTGTGGTACCCAAGGCGGCCGGATGTGCGGCTGCGGGCCGAGGCGGTAATTCCTCCGCAATTCCGTAAGTAACACCCTTTAGCAGTGGAGCCCGAAATGGCCGGGCATCCACAATCTTCGGAGCATCGTCGTGATTCCAAGCAATGACTTCCATGTCTTCGCCAAGGGCGACCAGCATTACCTGTTTCTCACCCGGCCGGTGGCGATCTTCAAGATCGATCCGGAGACCGGCGCCGTCCTGAAGCGGATGGAGGAGAATGAACCGCTTTCGGACGAAGCGTCCAGGAAGCGCGCGCAGGAGGCCGGCGCGTTCATGGCGGACTATTGCCGCAAGGCGCCGCCCGCCAGGATATTGCGCGCGCCGAAGGACATCTCGGAGAAAGTCTGGGGCCTGTACCTGTTCGTCTCCCAGGAGTGCAACCTCAAATGCACCTACTGCTACGGACACGAAGGGGAATACGGGCAGCGCGGGCGCATGAACGAGACCACGCTGCGCGACACCTTCGAAACCTTCTTCGACGAGGGCGGAAGCCGCCACAACGTCACCTTCTTCGGCGGCGAACCACTCATGAACTTCCCGGTGATGAAGAAGGCCGCCGCCATGGGAGAAACCTTCCGCCGCGACGGCCGCGGCGATGTCTCCTTCGGCATCGTCACCAACGGCACCTTCTACGACGAGGAGATCGCCGAGTTCTTCCGCGACCACATCGACGGCGCCACCTTCAGCCTCGACGGCCCCGAGGACCTCAACGACAGCCAGCGGCCCGCCAAGCGCGGCGACAACGTCTACGCCGTGGCGACCGAGAACATCCGCAAGCTGACGGCCGACAAGCGCTTCGGCTGGGCGTTCCGCTCCATCGTCACGCGCGCCGGCCACGACCGCGTCGCCGACATCTACGCCGATCTTGAACGCTACGGCCCCGGCGGCATCGGCATCGTCAACGTGGATGTGCCGGAGCACAGCCCCCTCTACCTGAACGACGAGCAATACCGGCGCTTCATCGACCAGGTGATCGACATCAACCGCAAGGGCCTGAAGAGCTTCATCGACGGCGGGCAGGCGGTCGCTTTCGAATATCCTTTCTACATCCTGTTCCACTTCGTCACGCGCAGCCATGCGCTCTACCACTGCAACGCCGGCGCCAACCTGCTGGCGGTGACCGCCGAGGGCGACGTCTACCCCTGCCACCGCTTCGTCGGCGAGGAGAAATTCAAGATGGGCAACGTGGCCGACGAAAACCTGCGCCAGAGCCCGCGCTACCGCGAGATCCGCCAGGCGTTCATCGACGCCACGGTGGACAACCGGGAAGGCTGTCGCGATTGCTGGGCGCGCTATCTCTGCGGCGGCTCCTGCGCCAAATATTCTTTTGCGCAGCACGGCGACATCGCGCCACCCGTGGCGCGGCACTGCCAGTACATCAAGACAGTGATCGAGGAAATCCTTCCTGAAATCGTCGATCTCGTCCATGCGCCGGAAACCCGCCGCGCCCTGATGAGCAATCTGAAGGCGGCCATCTCCAATCAGTACGGCGGCAGCCGCAGCCTGGACACCTCCGATGTGGCGTGATTTCCACCTGATTCCCGATGCCGACACGGATATCCTCTTCGTGCCGGCCACCTATCGCCTCTTCCGGGTGCCCAAGTCCGAAGGGCGGACGCTATCCGCCTTTCTCGCCGGCGATCTGGAGGCGCTTCCCGCCGGGCCGGTTTCCCAGGCCATCGCCGCCGAGGCCACCAAGGCGGCCGCCGCGGACACGGACAAGGCGCCCCGCCCCTGGGGCGAAACCGACAGCCTGTGCCTGTATGTCGCCCATGACTGCAACCTCGACTGCACCTACTGCTACAACCATCGGGGCCGGGATACCCATCCGGGCCTGATGATGGATCCCAAGGTGGCGGAGGCGGCCTTCCGGCGTTTCTTCGTCGCGCCGGGCCGGGATTACGCGGTTGCCTTCTACGGCGGCGAACCCCTCCTCAACTTCCGCGCCATCAAGGCCATTGTCGCCCTGGGCAGGCGCCTGGAGGCGGAACGGCACATCCGAATCGCCTTCAGCATCACCACCAACGGCACCTTGCTCAATCGCGAAATCGAGGATTTCCTGCACAAGGAGTTCCTCTCGATCACCGTCAGCGTCGACGGCCCGCAGGACATCCACGATCTGCACCGCCAGGGACGGAAAGGCGGGAGCTATGCGCGGATCATGGCGAACATGGCGCGGCTCAAGGCTCGCGGCGGCCCGCGCCTGACGCTCAAGGGCACGCTGGCCCGCGAAGGCGTGGAACGCTACCGCGAATCCCTGGAGCATCTGGAACGCCTCGGCACCGACGGAGCCGTCCTGACGCCCGTCGACCTGTCCTGTGAATCGGAAGCCCGCCTTTCCGACGCCGATTTCGAGCGTTTCGTCGCGCAGCACGAAGCCCTCAACGGCGCCGCCATCGACAGCGGCCTCGACGGCGGCGGCTATCTGCCGGAAGAGGCCATCAACGTCGTCGCCAACCTGCTGACGAAACGCAAGCTCCGCCGGCATTGCAATGCCGGCCGCGATCTTGCGCTCGCCGCCGACGGCTCTCTTTACGCCTGCCACGGCCTGGTGGGCCGGCCCGAATTCCATATGGGCAAGGTCGATGGCGACGACCAGGACGATTTCCGGCGAGTGCGTGCGATTTTCGCCGGCCTGGACGTCGATAAACTGCCGGAATGCGCCACATGCTGGGCTCGCTATTTTTGCGGAGGGTCGTGCTACGCCAACGCCTATACGGCCACCGGAACGGTGACCCGCCCCGACCTGCGGCATTGCCTGCTCGTCAAGCGCTGCGCGGAAACCGTGATCCGCCGTTTCCTTGTCAGCGCGGCCCAGGAGGCGACGCGCAAGCCCCTCTACGCCAGCATGCGACGCTTCATCGGGACGGACAGGGACGTCGCGCATGCTTGAAGGCGTCCGGAATCTCTACCTCCTGGTGGCGGGAGACTGCAACCTGACTTGCGCTTACTGCTACGCGCAGCGAGGCAGCTTCGGCGGCGGCTCCGGCGCCATGAGCCCGGAGACCCTGCGGACGGCGCTGGAAAGGTTTGTGCCCACGGACGGCACGCTCGTGGTTTCCTTTTTCGGCGGCGAGCCGCTGCTGGAACTCGACCTGCTGCGCCAGGCGGTCGCCTGGGGCGACGCCCTGGGTGCCGAGCGCCGTACGCGGCTGCACTACGTCCTCACCACCAACGGCACCTTGCTGGACGATGCCCGGCTGGATTTCCTCAAGGCCCACGTCAGCCATATCGCGGTGAGCCTGGACGGCGGCCCCGCCATGACCGACGCCAGCCGCCGTTTCAGGGTGGGCGAGGAGAGCGTCCACCGCGCCGTGGTGCGCAACCTGCGGCGCCTGAAACGCGCCGGCGTTCGCTACGGCCTGCGGAGCACCATCCCGGAAGGGCGCGCGGAAGAACTGGGCGCCGCCGCCGCCCATCTGCAAGGCCTGGAGCCCGCTTCCTTGCGGATCGAGGCCGCGGCGGGCGCAAAGCCCTGGCGGCGGGACCATTGGCGCGCATGGACAGAAATGGTAACCCGGCTCAACCGGAACGCCCTCGACGGCATCATCGCAGGAGAGCCGCCCAACGCGTGCGGCGACATTTATCGGGTTGCGGCCCATCGGATCGAAGGGGAGGCGCGGCATTATCCCTGTCTCGCCGGCCAGGGCGTCCTCGCCGTCAGCACGGGCGGCGACGTTTATCCCTGCGACCATTTCGTCGGCGAGCCCTCTTTCCGCATGGGCAACGTGCACGAACCCGGTTTCCCCGGAGAGGACTACTATCGGATCGCGGAGCGCCTGCAGCTCAACCGGGTGAGCGACCGGCCCAAATGCGCCATCTGCCGCGTCCGCCACGCCTGCGGCGGCGAATGCCCGGCCCTTTCCCTGCTGCGCCAGGGCGACATCGCCGAACCGTCCCCCAGCCACTGTAGCCACACCCGGCACGTGCTGGGAAAACTGGGAACCCTGGTGGATGCCGCCTTGGCGGACCAGGTGGCCCGGGAACGCCTCACCGCCTTCGTCAAAGGGGAGTAGATGACGGCGGCGGTGCTTATCGACAATCTGACCCTGCGCTATCCCTCCGGTACCGTCGCCGTGGCGGATCTTTCCCTGGACATCCGGCCGGGAGAAATATTCGGCCTCCTCGGCCTCAACGGCGCCGGCAAGAGCAGCCTCATCAAGGCCATCGTCACCCTGTTGCGCCCATCGACTGGGCGGGTGGGGGTATTCGGGCTGGATACCCGCAAGGAGGCCGCGGCGGTGAAGCGGCGGATCGGCGTCGTGCCCCAGGAGAACAACCTGGACACCTACCTGGACGTGCGCCAAAACCTGCTTTTCCATTGCCGTTACGCCGGCATCCCCGCCCGAACGGCGGCGCAGCGGGCGGATCGGTGGCTGTCGCTGCTGGAGATTGGGGACAAGGCCGGGGAATCCGTGCTCCATCTTTCCGGGGGCAGCAAGCGCAAGGTCATGCTGGCCAAGGCGTTCATCACCGCTCCCGAACTGCTCGTCCTCGACGAGCCCAGCGCGGGCCTCGACCCGGAAGTGCGAAGCGTTCTTTGGGCGCAGGTGCGAACCTTTCGCGCCGCGGGAGGCACGGTGTTCCTTTCCACGCATTACCTGGAGGAGGCCGAGGTCCTTTGCGACCGTATCGGCATACTTCATCGCGGACAGTTGGCGGCCCTGATCGCCCGTGAAGGCAATGGCATATTTCCATCGGATCGCGTCGCCGCCGCTTTCCATGCCGTCACCGGAACCAGCGGCGCGGGGCAGCCGTCGTGAGGTTCGTCCTGGCCCTCATCTACCGCAATTTTGTGGCCGCGCGCTCGTCGGCCCGCCTGACCCTGATCCGGGTCGTGTTCCAGCCGACCATCTACCTCTTCGTCTTCGGCCACGTGGTCGGGCGCATGATTTCCGGCGCGGGCCAGCAAGGCGCGTATGCGGAAATCATGGCGCCCGGCATCATCGCCATGACGACGGTCAGCGCCCCTTTCGTCACCATAGGCGGACAAGTGCTGTCCGGTTACTTTTCAAGAACCCTGGAAGAGTGGCTGCTGGCCCCCGTGACCCTGCGCACCGTTCTGCTCGCCATGGTTACCGCCGGCGTATGCAGCGGCGTGGTCAACAGCCTGGTGGTGGCGACGCTGGTCTGGCTGATCCTGGGGCTGACGCCCGCCAATCCGGCCTACGTGCTGCTGGCCGTCATGGCCGGCGCCCTGCTTTTCTCCCTGGTCACGCTGGTGGTCCTTCTCCTGCCGCAGCGCCCGGACAGGGGGCAGGAGGTCTTTTCGTTCCTGATGATGCCGATGACGTTCTTCGGCTGCACCTTCTACTCCTACTCCATGCTGGAGCCACCCTTCAGTTATCTGGCCCTGCTCCTTCCCACCACTTATATCAGCGAGGGCCTGCGCGCCGCCTACGTTCCAGACCAACCCCACATGGATGCCGACGCCATTCTGGCGGGGCTCTTCCTCGCCGCGGCCGTGCTGATTCCCGTGACCGACCGGGTCTTCCGGAGGCGGCTCGGACATTTCTCATGGTAAGAAAACTCGCGGCGTGCCTGAGCGTTGCCCTGGCGTCGTCCTGCTGCGCCGGCGCCGACTCGGATCCGGACGCCGGCGCCACCGCTCCGAACGACGTTTCCCTCATCACCGCCGCCGACATCGCCCGGGAGAAGCCCGCCGACCTGCTGGAGATGCTGAAGAGCCGGGTCGGCCTCGACGAGAGCAACAGCGTCATCACCATGCGCGGCGTGCGCGGCATCGCCATCTTCGTGGACGGCTTTGCGTCCTCCATGCCGGAGCTGAAGGCCCTGAAGCCGGAGCAGGTGGAGAAGATCGAGATCCTGCGCGGCGCCGCCTCGGCGCGTTTCGGCGCCGAGGCCATGGGCGGCGCCATCGCGATCGCCACGCGGGGAACGCATCGCGACCTGCATGCCAGCCTGGTCCAGGGCGTCGACTCGCGCCGCGGCCGCTACACGCGCCTCTCCGGCGGGCGCGAAACCGACGGCCTGGGCTGGTCGCTGCTGGCCGAAGACAAGACCAGCAACGGCTTCCGCACCGTGCCCGACTCCCCGTTTCCCTACCAGATCACCGTGGCGGACGAACGCAGCAAGACGACCCTGCTCGACGGCAAGCTCGGCTGGCGCGGGCGCGACTTGGAACTGTCGCTCAATCTCAAGCGTTCCGACGACTGGGCCTTTTTCGGCCGCCCCGCCTGGATCTTCGGCTGGCGCACCGACAACGCCCGCGTCCAGATGGCCTGGCGGGCGACCAACGCGCTCACGCTGGAAGCCTCCCTGGGCGAGGAACGCTATGACTCCGCCGGCGTGCGCGACCGCGGCACCGGCATCGACGCCGCCGGACTGGCGCCCGAGCATTGGCTGACCAACAGTTATCGGCAACGCGAGGGAACCGTCGCCCTGGCCTGGCGCGGCGAGGGCTGGAACGCGCGCGCCGGCGTGAACCTCGTCGATCTCGCGGAGACCTTCGCCAGCGCCGATTACGCCAGCCGCGTGGAAACCATGACGGCCGATTCGACGATCCGCAAGGAAGCGCTGTTCGCCTCGGCCGAGCTTCCCGTGGGCGCCGGCCGGCTGGAACTGGGCCTGCGGCGCGACTTCCAGCGCTACCTTTCGTCCCGTGTCTATGACGCCGGTCCGCCGGCGCAGGAATCCGCCGGCGGCGGCACGGTGAAGTCGGCGACCAGCCCGAAGGTGGCCCTGTCATGGCCCGTGGATGGCGGCGTCCGGCTGCGCGGCAGCTTCGGCACGGGCTTTTCGCCTCCTTACGCATCCCAGCTCTACAACGGCTACGTCGGCGCCGGCTCCGTGACGCTGGCCAACCCCGGCCTCAAACCGGAGCGATCCACGACGATCGACCTGGGCCTGACGCAGGCCGCGGCCACCGGCGACTGGGGGTTGACGCTGTTCGCCACGCGCTGGGAGGACAAGATCGCCACCCGCATCGTCGATTACGGCACACCCCTCGTGCAGCAGCCGCAGAACGTCGGCGAGGTGACGGCGCGCGGCCTGGAGGTCCAAGGGTCGCGGCGCTTCGCCGGCGGCTGGTCGGCGTCGGCCAACTATACCTACAACCGCACCCGCATCGTCCGGAACCTCGCCGATCAGGCGGTCGTGGGCAACGAGCTGCCCGACATGCCGCGCCACAAGGCGAATCTCTCCCTCGCCTGGGAGCCTGGCGGCGATTTCGCCGTCCGCACCAGGCTGCGCGCAGTCGGAAGCGCCTTCACCGACGACGCCAACACCGTCACCGACGCCGGGGGCTATCGCTGGCGGAAGGCCGGCTTCACCGTGCTCGACCTGGCCGCCACCTGGCGGCGGCCGTCGTGGGAATTCACGCTGGCCCTGGACAACGCCCTGGACCGGGATTACGTCTCGGGATTTTTCTGGCGCCAGGAGCCGCGCACCCTGCGCGGCGAATTGACTTTGCGTTACTGATACTGATGGAGGATGGAAACATGAATGCCAAGACGCTGATCCTCGCGGCCGCCGCCGCCCTATGCTGTCTCAGCCTGCCGGCAACCGCCTGCCGGCCGTTCGGCTCCTACCAGTTCGTCGAGGACCCGGACGGCGGCATCTGGTTCACCGAGGGCGACAACAACGCCGTTTCGCGCCTGGCGCCCGACGGCACGGTCACGGCGCACAAGCTGCCGACGACCGCCGCCGAGCCGTCCTCGCTGGCACTCGACGGCAAGGGCAACCTCTGGTTCATCGAGATGGACGCGGCGAAGATCGCCCGGCTCGACAGGGACGGCCGCGTCACCGAATACCCGACCACCGACGGCCATCCCGGCCTGGTCGCGGTCGATCGCCAGGGCGAAGCGTGGTTCACCCAGATGGCCGGTCATGAAGGCGGGGGCGGCGGCAGCAGCAGCCATGGCGGCCACGACGGGCGCAAGATCGCCAAGGTGGGCCGCGTCGACCGCGAGGGCAAGATGCATTCCTACCCCGCGCCGGAAGGCTGGCCGACCTCGGTCGCCTTCGATGCGCGCGACCAGGGCTGGGTGACGCTGCTGGTGCCCGGCGGCAAGGGCGACCAGCCGAAGGGGCGCCTCGCCCGCCTCTCGCGCGACGGCCAATGGAAGATCGCCGCCGCCTGGGACAACAGCTGCCCGAGCAACCTGGCGCGGCTGCCGGACGGCGGGCTGGCCTTCTCCGACCATTGCCGCCATGTCCTCGGCCGCGTGGCCGCGGGCGGCAGGATCGTCGAGCAGAAGCTGCCGGAGAACACCTACATCCAGCAGATGGCGGCCGCGCCGGACGGCAGCCTGTGGTTCACCGGCGACGAGAAGAGCCGCCTCGGGCGCATCGGCAAGAACGGCAAGGTGAGCTACCTCGCCCGCGCCGACAACGGCGACCAGACCATGGCCGTGCTGGTGACGAAGAAGGGCGACGTGGTGTTCTCGGAGTTCTACAACTACAACATCAACCGCCTGACGAAGAACGGCGAATACGTCGAGCACCTCGTCAACGTCGACGAGCGCAAGAGCGTGCGCGAGGTGAGGGAAGGCGAGGTCTGCTACGTGCAGTTCGCCGCGCGCATCGAGGCCAAGGCGGAGATGGACAAGAAACGCGCGGACGAGGTGAAGAACGGCCGCTTCAAGCCCGACGGCGCCGGCACCGAAAAGCTGGTCGAGCAGAAATGCCTGGCCTGCCACGACGCCCGCCGCCTGCTGCTCTCGCGCCGCAGCGACTGGACGCCGAGCATCACGCGCATGCACACCTACCGCGACGTGCGCGGCGTCGAGGCGCTCACTCCGGAGGAATCCACCCGGCTGGTGCGCTACTTCAACGAGAACTACGGGCTGCGATAGGGAAAACTCGGCGCTGGCGGGGCGGCGCGGTCGACGGCGGGCCGGTGTAACAGGGCTATTTCTTCGATTTGCCGGGGGTAACCACCGTGCGTTTCCTCATCGGGGGTTTCTTGTCTTTGGTCACGTCCTGTCGCTTGGCGAGCTGTTTGTTGAGATCGCCCAGTTCCTGTTGCAGTTTGGCGGCATTCGCCTTGCGTAGCGCGACGCGCTCATCCCAGCGGCCGACGGCCAAGTCGCGCTCCTTGATGGCGGCCTCGACTTCCGCCTGGGCGCGAACGACGGCTTGCTCCTTTTGCTTGAGCAGCAGTTCGATGGACGGCATCTTGCCCGCGTTTCCCGGCGCCAGGTTTTGCGCGAGGCGGGCGGCAAGGTCGCTTTGCAGTTTGAGCGCTTGCTCCATTGTCTTGAGATCCATGTTCTACGCTCCTTAAATCCTGACGTTGAAATTGGCGATCGGCATCGGCGTGACGGCGCCGACGTTGAGGTAGCCCCCGGTGGTGACGTTGCCCATCAAGGCGACCTTGTTGCGGTTGGCCAGCGACATCGCGTTGACGCCGGTGGCGGCCTTGACGTGGTTTCCCATGACGATCAGATGGCTGCCTTCCAGACGCACGCTCGAACCATGCGTGCTCGGCTGGGCGCCGAGGTGGTCGCAGAGGTTGTTGCTGAAGGTCAGCTTCTCGAAGCGGAAGCCGATGTATTCGGTCAGTTCGAGGCTCATGAATTCCACCAGGTGGGTGCAGCCCGGGCCGCTGAAATGATTGCCGCTGACCAGCGCGCCGCCGAACACGTAACTGACGCCATCAGTCGCGGCGAAATCGTAATGCAGCGCGAGCGGGCCGATCAGCAGCAGGGCGCGGTGCTCGCGCAGCGGGTCGAGCTTGTCCGGCTGCGTGTAGCCGACGCGGTTGTTGCCGATCTGACAGGCGGGCACCCAGCCGCCGATGCCCACGGCATTGGCGGCGACGATCTGGTTGCCGTCGGCGGAAATGCCGGTGTCGAGCACCTCGCAGTCCTCGATGCGCAGATGGGCGCTGGAAGCGGTCATTATTTCTTCCGCATAGACGGCGATGCCCATCGACAGCGCCGGAGCCTGGCCGCAGTTCAGCACGCGGTTCCCGAGCACCGCGGTAGTGCCGCGCACGAACAGCGCGATCCCCGGCAGCAGGCAGGATTGCAGCGTGTTGCCGCCGACCTCCAGGTCGGCCTCGCCGGTGGAGGTGATGCCGCTGCCGGCCAGGTCGACATGGTTGCCCGTCACGCGGTTGCGCTCGCCGTCGCTCAGATGCGCGGCGAAGAACACCGCGCGCAGGTCGTTGCCGTCGATGCGGCCGCCGGTGCAATCATCCACCCGCGCGCCGAACCACCCGCCTCCCGCGCCATCGACGTGGTTGCCGCGGACGCACGGGCCAGCGACGCGCGAAACGACGATGCCCGCCTGCGGCCCCAGCAAGTGGTTGTCGCGCACCACGGCATGGTCCGCGCTCTGGCCGTTCTGCGCATCGACGGTGCAGTAGATGCCCGCGGGCAGGAGCATGCCGCCGCCCGGGAGAAGGGCCGCCAGCAGGTTCGCGGCGACCGTCGCGTGGTGGCCGCTGACGCGGATGCCGCCCCACGCGGCGGAGCGCAGATCGATCTGGTTGCCGCGCGCCTCGCACAACGGCGCCTCGACATCGATCGCATACAGGCGCGAGTCGAGATGGTTGCGCAGCTGCGCGACGCTGGTGGGCATCTGCTTGCCCAGGATGGTGCCGGCACTGCGGCTGATGCGGTTGTCGGCGACGAGCGAACCCATGGCCTGCTGGCCCAGCGAAACGCCCACCTGGAAATGGCGGATACGGTTGTTCTCGATGCGGCAGGTTTGAATGTTCTCGGTGTCGATGCGGATGCCGAATTGGCCGAGGGAATCGCCGCCTTGGCCGATTTCACCCCCTTCGTGATCGAGATAGGTCCCGGCATGGCCGGTATATGCGCCGACGATGCCGCCGATGGCGTTGTCCGCGATGCGCAGCTCGCCCTGATTGGGGTAGCCGTCGCAAAAGATGCCGACGAGACAATTTTCCAAACGGTTGGCGATCAACTCGACATCGGCAGCGCCATTCAGGTGGATGCCGGCGTAGGGAGGCGGCATCTGCGCCTCGGCGGCCTCGACGATGAGCGCGCAGCGCTCCACCCGCACCCGCGCGCAACTTTCCAGGCGCAGCAGCGCGCCGATGTCGGCATCGGTGGCGGCGGCCGTCGCCTCGAAGCGCAGGCGCTCGATGACGACATCGCTGACCGGGGCATCGGCGTTGCCGACCCACAGGATGCCGCCGAGCCCCGCTCCGCGCACGATGGCGCCGGGGCTCTCGCCGCGCAGGATGACGCGCGACGAGAGGATCTGGAGGGGGGCGCCGATGTCGTGCACGCCGGTTTTCAGGCAGACGCAGCCGCCTTCCTCCGGCAGCGAATCGAGCGCCGCCTGGATGTCGCCGCCGGGCGCGACGTTGATGGTGCAGCAGCCGCCGCCGCAATCGGGCGGCCATTTCTGGCGGCAGTCGGTTTCGCCGTCGGGCAAGCCGACGATGGCCAGCCGCGCATAATGGCGATGGATGCCGCGCGGCGGAGCCTGCGTGAAAGTCTCCACCGAGGCGTTGGCGGTGCGCGCCGCCGACACCCAGTAATCGCCGCAGCGGAACTGGCCGCCGGAAGGGTCGAGACCGAACTGGATCCGGATGCCGTTTTCCAGCACCACCCACACGTTCGCCGCCGGAACCGGGATCAGGCCGGTACTGCCCGCCGCATCGAGATTGGCGACGACGTTGTCGTCCGCGTCGCGCACCGTGCCTTTTTGATCCCAGCGGGTCACGCGGGTGTGGCGCGCCTCCAGCGTGTCCAGGCCGCCGCCGGGAATCAGGTCGGCCGGCAGTCCGGGCGAGAATTTGATGGTCTGCTTGGCGTCGTCGACGGTGATCTTGCGCATCACGCCGCGGCGCTTGGCGGGGTCGCCGTTTTCGCCGCCAAGTTCGCGCCGGTCGTCGAGAATCTCCACCCAGTCGCCGGTGTTGAAGCGCAGCACCGCGTCGCGGCCCAGGCTGGCAAGCCTGAGCTCGGTGGCGGAGATGATTTCCGTCACGTTGCTCGCCACGCTGGCGTTGTCGCGCGACCACTTGAAGGTCGCCGCGCCCGCGGCACCGCCATCGTGAATCTCGATGCGGTAAAGCTGGTTCTCCAGTCCGCGATAGCCGCCGCCGGGCGGCAACTCGCATGGGTCGAGATCGGGCGGCACACCCTCCGCCTTGATCGACATGCGTCCCGCCGACGGGGCAACGAGCGTCTGCCAGCCCGCCACCTCGGCGTCCGGCGTGGCGCAGTCGGCGTCGCCGACGTTCGTGAGCAGCCGCACCTGCCAGACGGTCTGCATGCGCGTCGTGGTGTCCACGCCCACCGCCTGTTCCACCAGGCCGGGTTGCTGCAGATGGGTCAGTTCCCGCTGCCACACTTCGAGATAGGCAAGGTGCTGGCCGCCGCTTGGCAGGGCGGGCGGGGTGGGGAAGTAGGGCTGCTGGCTGTAGTCCAGCGCGGTCTTGCCGCGCGATTCGGCCAGCACCGGATCGAACTCCGTCGCGCCGCCGCCGTGATTCTCCGCCAGCAGCCCATCCACATACATGCGGCCGCGGCCGATGGCGATGGCGCCCCCGGAGGCCTCGATCTTGAAGGCATCCGGCGTCTGCGGCGAGACCACCGCCACCCCGGCGATGCCCGGCGTCGGGTGCACGCCGAAGGTATCCACGCTCTCGGCGCGCAAGCGCCTGTCCAGCACCGCCACCCACTCGTTCCAGTCCGAGTCCAGCTGCACGCGCCCCTGCTGCATCAGCACGCCGGACCGGTCGTCGCGGGGATCGAAGCGAACCCGGCTGTAATCTCCACTCATGGCTTTTCTCCTTTAACTCTCATAAACCAACCCCGCTTCCAGGCCAAAGCGCAGATATTCCTCCAGCCGTACGCGCAGATTGGTCTCGCGTTGCGGCTGATACAGGCCGTGCAGCACGCCCATCTCGCTTTCGTCGTGCGCGCCGCGGCGAATCTTGTCCGAGACGCTTTGCCGCAATTGGCAATATCCCGGATCGCCGTGGCGCAGCGAGGTGAAGTGCGGGCGGGTCAGATGGTCGCCCTCCTCCGGCTGGCAGCGATAGCGGCGCGGCGTGCGCGAGCCGGGGGGCACCCAGGAAAAACGCACGCAACCCTGCTGGCGACGCTCGGCCCACAGCGGCGCCTTCCATGCGTCGCCGCCGGCGGCGAGCGCGGCGACGAACAGGCTGTCGCTGGCCAGCGTCAGCCGGCGGGTATGAACCTTGCCGATGACGGTGCAGCTTTCCAGCGTCAGCGCGCCGGCGGGAAGCAGCGGGTCGGCGCCGGCTCCCCGCAGCGCGACGAGATCCGGCGCGGTCGCATCCACGATGCATTCGCCGAGCCTGGCTTCGGCGTCGGCCGCGAGATGCAGCGGCGCGGCGATGCAGCGCTCCAGCTCCACCTTGGCGAAAGCGTGGCCCACCACCAGTCCCGGCGCGTCGCCCGCGCCGAACGTCCCGGGCGCGAGCGTGCAGTCGCGCAGCACCAGATAACGCGGCTGCGTGTCGGCGAAGGCGGGCATCGTCAGCGTGCCGCCGCTGATCATCCAGCCGTCGAGGATCAGCGTGGCGCCGGCGCCGAGGTTGAGCGCGATGTCGCCGGCCGCCGCCAGCAGCGGCCGCGCGCCGTTGACCGCGCGCAGCACGACCGTCTTGCCGGCATTCACGGTGATGTTCGGCGTTTCCACATAGCGCCGGCTGTCGCTCACTTCCACCGTGCCGCCATTCTGCGCCGCGTCGAGCGCCGGTTGCAGCGCCGCGCCGCCATGGACGGTTTGCAGCGGCGCGACCGGCACGGCGGGGTCGCCGCGTTCGTATTCGCCGCCGCCGATGGCGATGGTGAAGCCATAGTGAAAGCTCGCCAGCGGGGCCGAGGCGGGCGCGTCGGCGAACGCGATGCGGCCCAGCGCCGGGTCGATGGCCACCTTGCCCGATCCGGGCGCGGGCTGGTGCGCCCAGGCGATCACATTGCCGCCGCCATCCTTGATGTCGCCGAGGTCGCAGATGCGGATGTCGTTGCGCTGAACCAATTGCGGCGAGCTGCCGTCCAGCTCCAGCCACAGGCTCTTGCCGGGACCGTAGCAGTCGTCCAGATGCGCCTTGAGCCAGCGGCGCGCGAGCGGCAGCGGCACGTTGCGCGGTTCGGCGAGATGCGTAATCTCTTCTTCCGTCTCCGGCGCGTTGTATAGCGCCATGTCGACGCCCAGCGGATTGAAGCGGAAGCGCAGCCCGCCGCCGACCACCGGATCGGCCACCGCCGGCGAGCGCGTCAGCGGAAACGCGCGCACGCGCCACAGATACAGGCCGATGCTGGGAATGTTGTGGCGCGCCGCGCCGGCGCCGATGCGGCGCACGTCCGCGGTGTGCGCGATCGCGTCGAAGGCGGTGTCGCGCCATTGCAGCTTTTCCAGGTTGCGCAGATCGGGCGCGTGGTGCGCGCCCATGCGCGGATGATTCATGTGCTGCGTCCAGCCCAGCAACTGGAAAAATTCCACCGCGCGCGCCGGCCAGCCGGTGACATCGCGCGCCAGTTGTTCGAGCATGGACGCGGTGCCCTTGCGGCGGCGGTAGCGGATGGTGTTGGCCACGTCGGCGCGCGGCGAGGCCACGGTGGGCGCGACGCCGTGCAGGGCGCGATAGCCGATGAGGTCGCCGATATAGGGCGCCACCCACGGCGCGCAGGTTTCGATGAACTGGTCGTCGTAAAGCTGTTCGAGGTTTTCCTCGAAGGCCGCCACCTGCCCGGCGATGACGGCGAGCAGTTCGCGCAGCGGGTAGCCCTGCTCCGCGTCGCGGATGCGGTGGATCGCGGGCAGCAGCCCGTAGAGGCGCTCGGCGGCGGGGCTCACGGCATCTCCTCCAGATAATCGAGTGGCCCGTCATCGAGCAGCAGCAGTTCGGCGGCGACGCGTGCGCCGTTCTCGCCGACCTTCGCGGAGGCGGGAATCAGGCGTTCCTCCACGAGGTGTTTCTGCTGGCAGGGAAGCGCGCCGCGATAGAAGTGATCCAGGTCCACGCCCAGCACGCCGGCCACCCCCTGCGCCACGGCGATGATCTCGGAGCGCGCGACGATCTGCCCGAAGTCGCGCGCATCGAACGAGAAGGCGGCGCGCAACGCGGCTTTGACGTCGGCCAGCACTTTCTTCGCGTCGTGATCGGGATCGCGCTTGACGCGCAGCGCAAGATGAAAGGTCGCCTCGCTGTAGGCTTTCGTTTCGCAGCGTACCAGCGGGTCGCCGTTCCGTTTGAGCGCGTCGAGCAGCTTGTCCAGCGTGGCATCGGCCGGCTGCGCGCCGCCATCGCCGGCGACCGTAAGGAAAACGATACGGCCGACGCCGGTGTCGAGCACGGCGGCCTGAGCCTTGGCGATGCCGGTGTAGGCGCGCGCGTAATCCTCGTAATCCCGCACCGAGACCACGCGCCCGAGCGTGCGCACGCCCAGCGGCATGTTGCGCCGCGCCGCGTCGGCGCTGTCCGCATCCACGCCGCCCGCGGCGGGCAATGGGTTGCTCGCCGCCTTCAAGCCCAGGGGGCGCGTGAGCAGTTGCGATATCTGTCCCGCCTTCAGGTTGCCCGCCGCGCCGATGCCCTTGCGGTAAACGGCGCGCACGTTGTCCTGCCCGGTCGGCAGGCGCGCGCCGCGCCGGCCGTCACCGAACTGGAGGATTCCCGCGCCGTCCTCGCCCGTGCGCAGCACATACGACCTGTCGTCGGGCCCGACAGCGTAAAGCGTGGGCGCCTGCCGCCAGCGGATGTCGTTGACGCGCACTTCCAGCGCCGCCTCGGCGCCGGTCTCGTTCCCGGCGCCGACAAAGGTCAGCGGCGCGTGCTTGAGCGCGAAGCGCTGATGCGAGAGCCGCGCCGCGCCGCCGCCGAGGATCTGCCGCACGGTCTCGCCGTGGGTGGCAAGCGCGACGTTGGCGTAAATCACGACAGTGTCGCGCTGGTATTCGTGGGCGAGTTTTTCCTCAAAGGTCAGCTGGGAGGCTTTTCCGTGGGGCGCGACGGATTTCAGCGTCACCACCTCGGTCTTCTCGGCATCGCCATTCTGCGCACGCCCGGTGACGACCAGCCTGCGCCCCGGCGGCAGATCATCGACCGACTTGTCGAGCACCACCTGATTGCCGCTCACGACGGAGCTGTCGGGCGCCTCGGCGAATTGCAACGCCTGTGAGGCGGCATACACCGCCGTCTCTCGCACCTTGCCGGAGAAGACGCTCAAGTTATCGCCCGACAACGCGGCCCGCGTCGTCTTGGCCGCCATCGCGAACGCGGCGCGCGAGATCACGCTTGTGCCGGTAACCTTGAACGGGGCGATATTGGAACCGGCCGCCAGTACCAGCCAGCTTGAAGTTTCCTGATCGTGAGGAACGACGTCGGCGTACACGGCATCCATGTCCACCGTGTTGGCAACCGTGTCGATCTTGAAATTGGGCCATTCGGATCCCCAGGTGAGGGGGTCGTCCGTAACACCGGATTTATAGGCTTTCTTGATGCTCACCGGCATGGCCGCCCAGTCGGGCGCGTTATGGCCGAACACCGCCGCCCGTTTGCGAAACACATGCACCTGCGGGTTTTGTGCCGGGGTCTTGGCGGTCAGCGCCATATCCCAGGTGACGCGGGTGCGTTGCCGGTCGGCATCCGGCACGGCCGTCGTGACAAGGCGGAACTGCCAGCGGGTTTTATCGGCGCCGCCGATGAATTCGTCGCCGATGAACAGCAATCCGTCACCGGGTCTGAGGATGAGATTCGCGCCCTGCAGATAGAGGTCCGTGCGCCCACTGGCCGGCAGGCAGGTTTGTGAGATGCGCGGCTTCAGCGCATTCCACGCGGGACGCGCCTCGATGCTCTCGACGGTCTCGAAGGTCTGCGGCTTTTCGTCCGGACCGGGCACGCTCTGCACCTTGATGCCGACGTCCAGCGTCACCTTGTCGGGCACGCCGGAAGTCTGTTTCGGTTCGCTGCTCGGCGCCTGCGGCGGCGGCTCCTGCAGCGTGAAGGCCAGGCAGGTTTCGGCGGCGACGCCAGGCTTGAGACGATAGCCGATCAGGCGCGCCAGTTCGCTCAGCGACAGCCGCTCGCCGGCGGTGCGCAGATACGCTTCGTTGGCGAGGCGCTCCTGATAGAAACCCAGCACGTCGGCCATGCAGGCATAGGCGTCCAGCAACGCGATGGAAAAATCGTCGTGGTCGCGGGTGCGCAATTTTTCGAGCGCGGGATGATCCTGGGACGAAAGCCGCGCCCGCAGGCTGGCCAGCACCTGACCGTGCGTGCCGATGCGGTAGGCGATGGCGGAAAGCCCCGGGCGGTTATGGATCGCCGTCGGCGCCTCGATGCCCACGCCTGCGCAGCAGCCGCAGGCGGACTGGGGATTGAATTCTCCGCCGCTCATTTGCCGCCTCCTGTCGTGAGCTTCAACACACCCCGTTCCGGGAAGTTGGGATCGTTGTCCAGCCGCGCGATCTCCAGACGTCCGACGGCCAGCACGCCGTCGTCCAGCGGCTTGGAATCGGCCGGCGCGCGCAGGCGCCGGAAGGTGTCGATCACCACCGACGCCACGCCCTGCACCGCCTGCGCCGCTTCATACAGCTTGCTCAGATACACCGGCTGGCCGAAGGTGAAGTTGTCGGGGTGGAACAGGGCCGGCGTGCCGTCCTCCAGCCAGCCGCGGCCGAAGACGCGCATCAACGCGGCGCGCACGTCGGCGCGGAAATAATCGGGCTTCACGCACACCGTCATTTCCAGCAGCAGCGGCACGTAGCGCGGGCCATCCACCTCCAGGTCGTAGCCGGCCATGCGATAGCGCTCGACGTGGTCGCGGATGGTCTGCTCGTAGGCCGCATCCACCTCGCCGCCGCCCTTTCGGTCGATGGTGAGGAATGCCGTGTGCCAGCTGCCGGTCCAGCGGAAGGTGGCGGCGGCGCGTTGCACGCTGGGGTGGCGTTCGGCGACTTCCGCGTAATCCTCGGGCGTGACCGCGCGTTCCTGGGTGCGGAACGCTTCCGGCGCGTCGCGCCGGACATCCTCGGCGTTTTCCGGATCGCTGCCGCCTTGCGCCGGCAGAGGATTGGTCGCCCGCAGCAGGCGCGCATCGTTGCTGACGATGTGCGCGATGGACTCCAGGCCGATGTTGCCCGCCGTGCCGTTGCCGATGCGGTAGGTCGCGCTGAATGCGGTGCCGCTGTCGGGACGCTTGCCGTGGCAATCGTCGCCGAAGCGCAACCATGCGCTGCCGTCGTGCTCGGACTCCACCACGAATTCGGTCGCGGCCGCGTCGCTGCCCAGCAGGTCGCGCCGGGGCAGCCAGGTATCGGGCATGCCCTCGTAATGGCTGGCGAGCGAGATGACGGGGCGGGCGCGCCGCGGGTCGCCGACCATCGTCTGGCGCGCGGACTGTCCATATTCCACCGTGGAGGCGTGCGTGAGCGGGCGCTCCGACAGCCGCGGACGGAAACGTGGCGGCACGGTCAGTAGCGGCGGGCGCTTGCAACTCAGTGTGTCGCCGATGGCCGCAAGGGCGAGTTGGGTGGCGGGCACCGCTCCAATATCTTCATCAGTCAGCGTGCGGCCATGGTCGGCCAGCACGATGTTGCCGTAGGCCGCGCTCACCTCTTCCAGATAAGTGGCACCGTGATCGGCGTCGGTGGTGGTCGACAGGCATAGCGGAAATGGCAGCGCGTCCTCGTCCGCCCAGCAAATTTCCGTGACATCCACGGGATCATTGCCGGGCACCGCCAGGAACAAACCGCCGCAGGGGTCGCTGTCCAGGCGCACGTCGGCGAGGCGCACCGCCCAGCGATGCGTTCGATCCGCGTCCTCCGCAAGGCCGGTGCGCGGCCCGAGCTCTTCCGCGAACACCAGCACGTCGCCGGCCTTCAGCTTGGGATAATGCCCGGCGAGCGTGGCGCGCGTGGCGCCTTTCGGCAGGCAGCATTCGCGCTCGCCCCACGAGTACAGGCTGATGCGTTCGTGCTGCTGATACAGCACCGCGTCCTCCACCGTTTCGAACACCAGCGCACCACTCGCTAGCGCGTCGCGCAACTGATCGCCATTGGGCACGATGCGGTCGGGCGCGTTCGGCGCGCGCGTGAGCAGCGGCGTGCCGCGAGGAATCATCACGCCGTCGTCGTTGACGAACAGCCGCACCCATGCGCGGGCGTTGCAGCCCTCGTGCACCAGGTAGTCGACCAGACGCGCATGGCGGCGCAGCGAGGTGCGCTTGCGCGCGGTGCCGAGATAGGCCTCGGTGGCGACGGCGTCCTGCTGATAGGAAAGCTGGTCGCCGACGTAGGCCAGCAGTTCCACGAGCGTGACGCCAGTATCGGCGGCGTTGCGGCTGTCCCAATCCGGCATCAGCGCGCTCATGCGGTCCAGCATCAGACGGCGGAAGCTGGCGTAGTCCTTGGCCAGATAATCGAGGCGCGGATCCGCCGCCGGCGGCGTCGGGCAGGGCGTGACGCCGGCGCAATCGAAATCCGAGGCGCACTGCACCTTGAACGAGAATTGAATCTCGCTCAGGCGCGGATCGAAGCCCGCCGGCGGCGTGTCGCTGCCGGGACCGCTCACCAGGCGCAGGGTGTAGACGGAAAAATCGCCGTAAATCTTGGTGCGGATCACCAGGAATTCGTTGAGCGGCGCCAGGCCGTCGACCAGGCTGGACGGCTCCCCCGGCGGCAGCGCATCGGCGACCGCGATCCACTCGATATCCACGCTCGCGATGCGTTCGCCGCCCTCGATGCGGAACTGGTCTTTGCCAAGCGCGGGCACCGGACGCAGAAATTTCACGAACAGCGTGAGCTGGCGCGTGGGATCGCCGGACAGGCCGCTGTCGTGAACCTCCAGATATTCCAGGCCGTTGAGCGTGCCGCTCAGCTTGACCACTTCGCAACGGCGTCGGTCGCAGCAGTAGTATTTCATGCCGCCCCTCCCGGCGCGACGATCCGCGCCACGCCGCGCGCCTGCGTGCGGTTTTCGACATAGTGCACGCTGATGAGCAGCGCGCCGTCCCGCACTTGCACATCGACGGCGTCGACGGCGATGACATCGCCCAGCCACTGCTGCAATGCGGCTTGAACCAGGAACTGCGTGGTTGTCGCGACCTCCGGGCTGGCGGCGGCGAACACCAGCTGCATCACGCCGCTGCCGAAGCCGGGGCGCATCGCGCGCTCGCCCGGCGCGGTGAGCAGCACCTGTTCGATCAGGTCGCGGATATGGCCGGACGCGTCCGTCTGCGCGGTGCGGCCGCGACCGTCGAAATGGAATGGATAGTCGATCCGGCTCATGTCGCGAGCACCCTCGGTTGCGCCGCCAGCGGCAACAAACCGGTACCGGTGGGCACGCACACCGCCTGACCGGTTTGCAGCAGCACCGGCACGCCGCCCGCCAGCACCCGCACCGCGCCAACCACCCATTGCGCGGTGACGCAGGGGGGATTGGGCGTGCCGGTGAGGGCGCAGCCGGTGATCGCGTAGGGCGTGCTCAGCGTGGTCACCGGCTGGCCGCTCACCATGACGCGCGGGAATGGCGCGAGCGGCGTCGCCGGCCCCGCGTGCATGCAGGTCACGGTGGCGCCGAGATGGAGGATGGGTGCGGGCATGAGCGTTCTCCTACACCACGGTGAGAGCGCCGAGATTGATGTCCACCGTCGGCCCGGTGAGATTGATCACCGCGCCCTTGCCGTTGGAGATCATGATGCCGATGTCCGTCACCGAGATCATCGCGCCGGTCGCGGTCTGAATCTGGATGCCGCCGGTGGGGCCGGGCACGTCGCTGATGACGATGCCGTTCTTCAGCGGCGTTTGCAGCGTGATGCCCGGCATACCAGGCGGCACCACCATGTGCGACAGCAGCGGAACCTCGGCGGCCATGCCCCAGAATCCGCCCACCCAGATCGGGTAGTCCGGATTGCCCTGTTCGAATTCCACCCATACGCCGGCGCCGATCAGCGGCAGGGCGAACATGCCCATGTTGATGCCGGCGACCGGCGCGCAGGGCATGGCCCAGCTGGACAGCATCAGGTTGGACACGTCCGGCACCATCACCTGGATGCGGCCGATCTGCATGGGATCGACGTTGTTGATCACCGTGCCGCGGTATTTGCCGTAGTATTTTTTGGGCTCGCTCATGTCGGCACCCCCGGCACGGTGGACAACAGGCCGTTGCGCACCAGCGTGAAATTCTGCTTGTATTCGCCGCGCTTGATGGCGTGCGTCACGCTCTTCACGTAATACAGGCCGTCGAACGCCGCGCCCGCGCCGCGCACGCCGACCAGCTGGCGCGACTTCAATATGCGTCCGTAGCGCACCACGTTCAGCGAGCCGGTGCCGGTCACCGCGTCGGCGTGTTGCGAGGCATACGCCAGTCCGGTCATCACCGCGGAGAGCGGCGACTGCTTGGCGGTGTCGCCGAGGAACCTGAGCTTCGGAGGCAGCGGCGGTACCAGGCCCAGCGGGGGATTGAGGGGCGTGATGTCCGGGATCGGGATGGGAATCGGCACCTTGGTCTGCTGGTTCTGGATGAACACCACGGGCATCTCCTTGGATTCCTTGTCGAAGCTGAAGGACAGCGACTCCACGTTGGTGTGGGCATCCATGTCGGTGTTGAGCGCCGGCTGCGGCGCGCCAACCTTGATCTCCGGACCCCAGTAGGCGCGGCTGGTGCCGGGCAGCGGGCCCGGGTCGATATAGAACACGTAGCCCGCCTCTTGCGCGAGCTGTTTCATGTAGGCGTAATCGGTGCCCTGCTGGCGCGGGATGCGCTCGATGGGGATGGGGATGTCCTCCACCACGCTCGGTATCGTCACGGGTATGACGCCGAGGGCGGCATACTTGGCCAGCACCGCCAGCACGCGCACCACGGGCGGCATGGCGGGAAACGGGATGCCGTCCAGCTCGACGTAATCCATCAGCGCGCTCAGATCCTTGCCCTTCACCACCAGGCTGGATTTGCCGCCGCCCGCGCCGGAGCGCACTTCGTGATGGGTCATGACGCCATCCATCAGCACCTCGGCGCTGCCACCCATCATCGCCACGATCACCACGCGCATGATGGGTGCGGCGCCGCCGCCGGTGAGCAGGAACAGCGTGTGCAGCGGCGAGCGCTTGGACAGACCGAAGGTGAGCTCGAAACCGCTCTGGGCGTCACCGCCGTTCACCTGCACCTGCACCTGCTCCAGCGCCTCGATCGCCTCGCGCGGCGCCGGGATGGGCACCGCGGGGCCGATGTAGAGCTGGAGATTGACGCCATTAAGCATCGCTCGCCCCCGGTACGCCTTCCGGCAGCGTGATGGCGAGACGCGCCCCCGGCGTTTCGGTGATCTCGCCGGGGCGCACCGCGCGGTTCGCATCGCACAGGCGCCAATACAATTCCGGATCGCCGAGATACCGTGCCGCCAGATTGTCGAGGCGGTCACCCTCCACCACCGCGTGCTCCTGCACGACGCTGAAATTTTCCGGCGGCGGCACGAAGCGACGCTTGAGATACGCGACGGGCTCCTGGTTCTTCCGTTCCAGCGTCGCCACCGCCGCGCCGTGGTAGCGGCTGTTGGGCGGGAAGGACGAGTTGTTCAACATGCCCGCTTCCAGCAAGGCCTGCAACGGATCGCTCATGACAGCCCCTCCAGACCCAGCGTGCCCAGGGTCGCGCCCGGCGCCTTGCCGGCCAGCGCCTCCTTGTTCTTGAGATAGCTCATGAACAGGCTGCCGCCCTTGTGGCTGAAGCCGAGATCATCCACCGACAGCACGCGCAGGCCGAGGCTCACCTTGGCGCGGATCGGGTTGAGCAGCGGATCGAACGCCTCTTCCGTCACCGAAAAGTCGGTGACGCGCACCGGCACCGCGCGCTGCTTGCTCCACACGAACAGCGTAAGCGGCGCTTCCATCGGGATGATCTCCAGCGCGCCGCCGCCGGCCAGCGCGTTGTTGGCCTGCAGCGCGGCGCTGCCCGGATAGACCAGCGTCTCCAGCGCCGCCAGCTGCGGATGGATGCCGTGCTGCACGGCGTTGCCGTTCTGGCCGGGGAATTCCAGCTGATCGGTCGCGTCGATCTCGGCCTCCAGCTTGAAGGTCTCCACCGGCGGCCCCTTGATGCGCAAGGCTTCGGAACGCTCGCCGCCATCCGCCGCAACCGCCTGCACCTGCAGCGAGCGGCTCAGGTTGTCCGGGTTGTATTGCAGCGAGATCACGCGCCGCACCGCGCCGCTGTTGGGGTCCATCAGCACGATGCCGGCCTTGAGCAGTCGGGGGGATCCTGGGAATGCCATGTCGTCGTTCCTAATTCATGCGGTCATTGTTTTGAATTTCTTCAAACCTTCGGGGGCGCCTGCGCAGCCGATTCCAGAGGGCGCTTGACCGGAAACATCTTGCCGCGATCATGGGGGTCGCGCAGACCTGGCATGTCCGGGTCGTTGACCCAGTCGGTGACGGTGCGCAGCTTGTATTTATTCCCCCGGCGCACGCTGTCGCCGCCAACGCCAGGATCGACAATCACCCATTCATCGCCTTTGGGCTGCACATTTGGAAAACGGCTGGTGAGGACGGACATCGGGAGAAGGTCATCCTTCACATCACGGGCGATATTGAGTGCCGCATTGGCGAGGGGATTGTAGGCGTCCGCCAATTCCTTTCGCATCTGGTCATGGGTTCTTTCCGCGGTGCCATGCCCCTGGAACAGGTCGTTGCCCTGCGCATTCACGTCCACCAGCACCGCGTTCTCCAGCCGCCAGGCGCCGTGGAACTTTTCGTTGAGCCCGTCGTAGCCGAGATGATTCCAGAAGATCACGTGATCGCCGATGGCCAGATCCTTTTCCGAAGCGGGGCGCATTTCTCGCACCGATAGCGCCTTGGGCGACTTGCGCCAGTCCTCGACGTTGGGATCCGGAAAGCCGGTATAAGTCAGCCACATTTCGATGGCGCCGTCCTTGACCAGGCGGTCGAACTTGGTCTGGCCGATGGTTTCGGCGAAGGTGCGGTAGTGGATCACATTGACCAGGTAATCGCAGTGGATCAGCGTTTTCTTGCAGATGTTCGGGTCCGGATCCTCGGGTTTCTGGCGCCCCGGCCCTTGCGGCGTGAACAGCTTGGTCAGCGCCTCGAAACCGTGCTGTTTGCCGTGGGGCGTGAGCCGGAAGTAGTAGATGAGGCCGCTGTCCAGCACCACATCGCTCCAATACGGGCGCGCAGCCGCGTTGACGCGCGCGTTCTTCATCTGGTTGGTGGCGTCGTAATCCGGGCAGTCCCCCGCCTTCATGTTTTCCGGGTAGTCGAAGGCTTGCGCGCTCTGCGATTCGCGCATCAGCTGGCTGGTGCGCATGCGCTTGAATATCTCGGTGCGCAATTCCGCCAGGTCGGCGAAATGCAGCTCGTCCTCGGTGATGGCGAGCAGGTCGCGCAGTATCCGGCCGGCGAGCGGACGTTCACCGGCGGCGAAGAACTGGTTGAGGAGCCACGGCGTGAACAGCGCGGCGAACTGCTCCCGGTAGGGCGCCTTCCTCAAGTCGTTGGACAGCGCGTTGTAATTGGCCGCGCCGCTGCCGAACACCTCGCCCAGCGGCACGTTTTTCGTCGACAGGTCGGTGAGCAGGAGCATGATGTTCTGGCGGTCGCCCGCGGTGACGATGCCGTCCTGCATCTCCAGGATCAGCAGCACCTTCTGCCGGGTTTGCAGCTTGAACTCGGGCTTGCCCGCCTTCCATTTCCGCACCACCTGGCGCGCCTTGTCGTCGCTGTAGTAACCGCCCTGAATCTTGTTTTCCTTGGTAATGCCGTTCAGGTATTCAATCAGTTCGTCGTCACTGTAAGTGAGCTCCGCCCCGAACAGGCTGGGTACAAAAAACAGGATGTCGCGGAATGTCCGCCAGGCGCTTTCCGCCACGGTGGCGCGTTGCAGGACAGGCGCGGATTTCACGATGCCGCCCGTTTGTTGCACCACATGGGTCAATTCATGCGCCAGCAGGTGTTTGCCTTCATGGGAATGCGGCTCGTATGAGCCGTTGGCAAACACGATGTCCGTGCCGGAAGTGTAGGCCAGCGCCTCAACCGCCCCCGCCGATCGGGCGGCGCGCGCATCGGTGTGGATGCGCACGTTGCCGAAGTCACGGCCGAAGCGCGCTTCCATTAATCCGCGCGTCGCGGCGTCGAGCGGCCGGCCCGACTCGGCGAGCACATCATTCACCAGCTCGGGTGCGCCGTCGCGCGTGGAACCGCCCGCCGCCTTGCGCTGCACCGTCGCGCCCTCCTCCTTTTTCTTTTGTTCCTGCGCGGCGCTCGACTCGCTCGCCGGTTTGAGCTTCAGTTCTTCGTCCAGCAGCGAGAACGGCTTTGGCTTGTAGCCGTAGCTCGGTGTGGGAAATCGCAGCGGCAGCGCCGACGACGTGGGCGCCAGCGCCGGGAAGGTTTCGATTCTCTCAAAGGGCAGCCTGCCGACACCGCTGAATGCCGCGCGCCGCCAGGCCGCCTCCTCCGCCTCCTGCTGTCTCGCCGCGGGCGTGCCGGGCATGTAGCGCATGCCGGCGCGGAACCTGGCCATGTCCTGCGCCAGCGCATCGGCCCCGGGCTTGGCCGGCTTCTTCTCGCCGCTGATCTGCTCGGTGTAGGAGAAGGTGATCATCGCCTTGGTGGGATTGTCGACCGGACCTTCGTAGGTGATCTGCACCTTCAGGCCCGGCGCGATCTTGTCCAGCGGAATCTCGGGAATCTGCGCCGGCAGTTCCTTGTGCGTCGCCGCCAGCGCCGCCACCGCGCCGGCGGCCGCCGCGCCGGTGATGACCTTGCCCGGCAGGGTGCCGATGAAGCTTTCGCCCGCCTCCTTGGCCCCCTTCACCAGCGGGTCTTGTTCCGCTTTCTCCTTGAGCTTCTTGCCGATCTCGGTTTCGAGGAAAGCCTCGCCGACCTTCTGCGCCGCCTCCTTCAGTTTCTCCTCCTCGGTCTTCGGCTTGTCCTCGCGCTGCACCTGCGTGACGGGAACGCGCGACAGCGACAAGCCCGCTTGGGGCAAACCGCGTCCGCTCGCCACCGCGTCGGCGGCGCGGTCGGCCTCGCGCTCGTAGGCGTCGTCCGGCGCACCGATGCGCAGCGTGGGTTTGCGCTGCAACCAGGGACGGGCGGCGGCGCCTTCCTGTCGGGCGGCGTAGGCGCGCTCAGCCATGACGGGGCCCGCCATTTTCCGCCGTGCCCGAACGGGCGATCCCGGCGAGCGACCGCGCCAGGGCATTGCCCAGAAGGTGCGAGTCATAGTGCGCCGGCAGCGAGATGCTGGCGCGCGCGTTCGGCAGGCTGGCGTCGCGCAGGGCGGACGCCGAGCGCAGTTCATGGCCCAGCGCCTCGTGCAGCGCGGCGATCAACGCCGCTTCGTCGATCCGGGTGAAATCGCGCAACACCAGATGATCGATGTGCAGGTGAATTGCGCCCGGTCCCGGCGTCGCGCTCATCGCCAGCCTCCCATTTCCGCCTCGTTGATCGGCTTTTCCAGTTTCGAGAATTCGGTGCGCGCGGCACGGGCGAGGTGGGTCATGGACAGGGGCGTACCGTCCTCCGCGGCAAGGAAGGCGGCGTTCATGGCGATGTTGCGGATGTTGCCGCCGGCGACGTGCAGGCGCGCCAATTGATCGAGCTTGAGTTCGTCGCGGGGCAATGCCTCGGGAAATATGCGCCGCCAGATCTCGGCGCGTTGCGCCACGTCCGGGAACGGGAATTGCACCATGAAGCGGATGCGCCGCAGGAAGGCGGTGTCGAGCGACGACTTCAAATTGGTGGTCAGTATCGACAGCCCCCGATAGGACTCCATGCGCTGCAACAGATAGGCGAGTTCGATGTTGGCGTAGCGGTCGTGGCTGTCCTTGACTTCGCTGCGCTTGCCGAACAGCGCGTCCGCTTCGTCGAACAGCAGCACCGCGCCGCTGGTCTCCGCCGCGGCGAAGAGCCGTTCAAGGTTCTTTTCGGTCTCGCCGATGTATTTGCTCACCACCGCCGAGAGGTCGATGCGGTAAAGATCGAGTCCCAGCTCGCCCGCCAAGACCTCCGCCGCCAGCGTCTTGCCGGTGCCGCTCTCGCCCGCGAACAGCGCGCTGATGCCGAGCCCTCGTTCGCTTTTGCCGGCGAAGCCCCACTGCTCGTAAACCGTGGCGCGGTGGCGGACCTGGCGCGCGACGTCGCGAAGAACGGCCAGTTGCGGCGCGGGCAGGACCAGGTCGTCCCATGTGGCGTGCGGCGCGATGCGCCGCGCCAGGCTTTCCAGACCGCCGCGCGCGCGGCGCCGGCAAATCCGCCACAGGGTCCGCGGCACGGCGCCGTTGTTCGTTTCCGCGCGCGCCTCTTTCGCGGCGGCGGCGATATCGTCGGCGGAGAAATCGAAATGCGCCGTGAGGGACGGCAGCGTCGCGCCGCCCATCTCCGCCGCATCCTCCCCTGGAACATCCGCCAACGCATCGCGCCACAGGCCGAGTTGCTCGGTAGCCAGCGGTTTGCGTATCTCCATCAGGATGCAGCGCTGCCGCACGGCGGCCGGGGGCTTGCCGAGCAGGATCACGGGGCATGACATGCGGTCGAGCAGCGGGACGAGATGCGCTTCATGGGCGTTGTCCGTCTCGATAACGAGCGCGCCAGCCATGAGCACGCATTCACGCGTGAGCAACCGCGCCAGCAACGCGCGCTCACCGGCGTCGGGCGGTATGTCGTGCGCGCGCATGAGCAATGGGCGCAGCGCCAGCAAGCCGCAGGCATGCGCCGCCACCGCGCAGGCGCCGCCGAGGTCCTGGCCATACAGGCCGATGAGCGGAAACCGGCCCTGCGCCTCGCTCCAAAGGTGATGCAGGCGCTCCGCCTGTTGTCGTTGGGAAGGGGGCAGCGGCAACGCATCAGGAAGATCGCGCAGCAGTCCGGACAGCCGGTCATCCTGGGCAAAAACGCCGAGCAGGAAATGCAGAATGCGCTCGTCGATGGACAGCCGGGCGGTGGCAAGCCTGGAGGTGTCGCCGAGATTGATCAGCTGCCAGTGACGCAAGGGCGCCTGGGGAGAGCAGGCACTCCAGTGGGGATCGGGCAAGGCCGCGAGCGCCAGGCCGAAGGTGGGATATTCGGCGCGGGAGCCCTCCTGATTCGCCGCGCAGAGACGGGCGATGGACGCCTCCAGTTCCACGCCGGCGCAAAGCAGCAATACCATGCGCTCGAAAGCGGACAGGCCGAACCGCTCGCACAGAAAATCGAGGGCAAGCGAGGTGTCCGAAGGCTTTTCCGGGATATTGTCCGTCTTGCGGACGAGCGCGTTTTCCAGAAACTCCCGCAACCAGGCCAGCTCACCGTCCAGGGCGTGCCGGTTGGCCTCGATCCATTGAATACCGTCTGGCGCGTTCATGCCGGAATACTCATGCGCTGCGTTGCGTCGAATTGCGGCGGCGTCCCGGCGCGATTCACCAGCAGACTGTCCGCGCCGTCGACACGCAACCGCAGCCATTGCGGGCCGGCCGCGAGTTCTGGGAACACGAAGGCAAGGCTGCCGGTTTGCGTGGCGAAGCCGCCCGGCAAGGCCTCGTGGCCGCCCGCGTTGAGGCTGACTTTTTGTCCCGGCCTGACCTGCGGGGTAAATGCCAGCGTCAGCGTGACCGCGCCGCTGCCGGCATCGCGCGCGGCGGTGGAGGCCGGAATGTCGAGACGCGGCGCCAGCGACAGGGGCAGCGCGTTGGTGCTGCGCGCCTCCGTTTCGCCCGCGCGTTGCAGCATCAGCGTGACGTTCCACGTTCCCGGCGGCCAGGCGACTTGCGCGGCGGCGTCGTTGGGCAGGGCGATGCTCACGGTTTCGCCATTGGCGTTGATGCCCAGGTTGAGGTCGATCGGGTCGTTCAGGCGCGGGTGTTCGAAGCGCGCCACCATGCCGCTGCCCTCCAGATTGTGTCCGCGCAGGGTTAGCGTGTCGCCCGGCAGCGCGGCCAGCTGCTGATTCGGCGGCTCGATGGCGGTGAGCATGGGATAAGGCGGAATCAGGCTGGCGCCGGCCACCACGCCGCGTTCGCGGCCACTGCCCGGATCGACCGCGCCGCGCGTCAGCACCGGCAATGCGGCGCGCGTGGCGCGGCGCGCCTCGATCAACACCACCGATACCTGATAGGCGGCGGTTGGCCGGTAATGCGCCTGCATGGCCGACCACAGCCTGGACATTTCCTCCGTGCCCATGGTCACCGGCGTGATCCTGATCTGCTCGACCTGATCGGCGAGATCGGCGGCGGAGAGCGCCTGAAAGGCCGGCGGCAGGATGGCGCCGGGCACGGTGCCACCGCCGAGCGCGGTGCGGATGGCCTGCCGGTCCAGCACCGGCGTCTCGTGCATCAGGTGCATGGCAAACCCCAGCAGGATTTCGCCGTGCAGTTCCGCCTTGCCGTAGGCGGTGAGCAGGTAATGCAGGTCCAGGGCCAGCGGCGGATTGGCGAGGCGCGCGCCGCGCCCGTCGCGCGACGGCAGGCCCTCGTTGCGCCAGCCGGTGTTGGGCGTCACCTGATGCATGAACAGATTGAGTTGCGTCTTGCCGTTCGCGGCATCCACCGCGATGGTATCGGGCGGCACGGCCGTGACATCCACGTTGCTGCCCAGCGATCCGGTGATGTTGTGATCGATGAGACCGTTGTTGAGCAGATCGCGCAACACGGCGGTGACGGCGGCGATGGCCAGCGGGCTGCTCATGATGCGCCCGCGCCGCGTTTGAGATAGTCGCCCAGCGACAGCGTCGGCTGGCTCGCCGCGCGCGGGCGCGGCGCGGGCGGCGACGCCGGGATGTTCGCCCGGACTTCGACGCGGCCGATGGTGATATGCACCGTGGGCGCGGTCCGCGCGCCGGCATCGGCGAGAGGAACGGTCACGGCGGAAAATGGCGCGGTGGATTCCGCCTTGGCCTCGTATTGCGGCAACAGCGGCGCCCAGGGCTCAGGCGCGGCGGCGGGGGTGTCTCGTTCGCCCAGGGTCGCCGGCGTTTCCGGTGGGACGGCGAGGCGAGAAACGACAGGGGCCGGCAATGGCGGTGCCACCTGGGCATTCTCTTGCGCCGCGCTCACGAGCGGGACGCGTGTCGATTCGACTTGGCGCGGCGTGCCGTCGCCGCGCGCCGCCGGCGCTGACGCATTCGCCGCCTCCGCCGCGGCGGAACGTTGCGGCGAATGAATGTCGGCGGGCGATTCGCCGAGGGCGGGAGCGGTGCGCCCGGCTGCCTGCGATTGCGGAGTAGCCGGGACAAGCGCCGCGCTTCCCGCCGCGGCGGCGGCGGCCGTGTCCGCGACGTTGCCGTTCGGCTCCTCCGCGGGCGCGAACAGGCTCTGCAGCCGCGGCGCGATCAACGGCGCCGCGCCGATGCTGCGTTGCGCCAGCCGGGTGAGGAAGTCGCTCATGCCGTCACCCTCTGCAAATAGGCGTTGCGGCGCGCCGGGCCCATGCCGAGGATGTCGGCCTCGCGCCAGCCGTAGGCGCGCGCCAGCAGATGCACCTCCGTCAACAGGCGTTGCGCCCGCGCATCCACTTCCTTCCACAGGATGTGCGCGATATCGAGCACCGCCTGCCAGCGATGTCCGCAGACGGGGCAGGCCAGCTCGAACAGCAGCTCCGCCTGCGGGTCGGCCCGCAGCGCGGCCTGGGCGATGGCCGCGCCAAGCGTTTCCGGCAGTTCGTCCGCGGCGATGGGCGCGTCGTCGCGCGCCGCCTCGACCACGCAGCGCCGCAGCAGCATGCGGCGTGCCTCCGCGACCTCGGTCGCGCCCGCCGCGGCGGCGAGATCGAAACTGTCGAGCGGTCGCAGGCACAGGCGGTAGCCCTCGACATCGAGCGTGCGCTCGCCGACACCGGCGTCCGGCATGCGCAGCGCGTCGCAGGAAACCTCGAATTCCGCCGCCTCGCCGCATCGCGGGCAGGCGCAACGGCCGTTCAGGGCATCGCCGAACGTGGCCAGGCGCAAGGCCAGCAGCCGCGCATCGCGCCGGCCGATGGGCAGCGACGCCAGCTCGTCGCGGGAGCGCGACGGTTCCGCCGCCATCAGCAAGACGAGCGCCTGGTCGATGGGATGGCGACCGCGCGCGGCCTCCCATGCGGCCAGGATGTCGGCGTCGCCGAGCGGGCGCATGATCCGTCTCAGGCCGGTTCGGTGAAGCCCGGCTCGGCCGGCTCGGCCACTTCGTAGTCGCGCTCCCATCCCTCGTTTTCCAGCTTGATGTGCTGGATGGCCACCGCGTTGGCGTTGGCGTCGAGATCGGGCAGGGCCTGGAACTCCGAGACCCAGCAGCGATACAGCTTGTATGCCAGCACCAGTTGCCCGGCCTCGTTGTAAACCTCGAGGATGAGGTCCTTGCGGAAATCCTTCAGCGACACCTCGCTGCCCAGGCCGGAACCGTAATTCCATACCTTGTTGGCCCATTTCTCGAACTCGGCGTCGTGCGTGACGCCGCGCTCCAGCGTGATGGCCTCGTATTTGGTGCGTCCCGGCGACTTGCGCGAACTGGAGGGATCGCCGCCTTCGCGATGCTCGACGACCTCGGTGCTGCGCTTGAGCGCGCTGACCTTGGAAACGCCCGCGACATAGCGGCCATCCCATTTGACGCGGAATTTGAAATTCTTGTAGGGATCGAAACGCCGTGCGTTGACTGTGAACTGTGCCATGGGTCACTCCTCAGATTTGGATCTGGCCGGCGATCTGCTGGATCTTGATCACCACGAACTCGGCGGGCTTGAGCGGCGCGAAGCCCACGACGATATTGACGACGCCCTGATTGATGTCGTTCTGGGTCGTGGTCTCCTTGTCGCACTTGACGAAATAGGCGTCGCGCGGGCTACTGCCCTGGAACGCCCCCTGGCGGAACAAGCCCTGCATGAAGGCGCCGACGTTGAGGCGTACCTGCGCCCACAGCGGCTCGTCGTTCGGTTCGAACACCACCCACTGGGAGCCGCGGAACAGGCTTTCCTCGATGAACAGGGCGAGGCGGCGCACCGGCAGGTATTTCCATTCCGATGCAAGCTGGTCCGCGCCGCGCAGCGTGCGCGCTCCCCACACCACGCGGCCGGTGACCGGGAAGGCGCGCAGGCAATTCACCGCCAGCGGATTGAGCTGGCCGTTCTCGCCATCGGTGAGCTTCACCGCGAGTTCGGCCACGCCGTTGAGCGTGGCGTCGTTGCCGGCGGGAGCCTTCCATACGCCGCGCTGGCCGTCGGTGCGGGCCACGATTCCAGCGACCGCGCCGCAGGGAGCGAAATCCGCCAGGCGGTTTTCCTGCAGCGGGTCGGGCTGGCGCAGGTAGGGGAAATACAGCGCGGCGTTTTCGCTGCGGGCCAGACCCCAGCCCACGCTGTCCAGGCCGCCGGCGCCGGTGAGATCGGAATGCTCGTCCCAGGCCATCAGCGGGTCGACGACGTAGATCGCGCGGCGCTGCTGGCAATACTTGGCGGCGGCGCTGCGGGTTTGCGCATTCACGTCGCCGCCGGCGCCGCGAGTGAGCGGCGGAACGCACAGCAGGTTGAACAGGTCCGCCTTCTCCAGCGCCCACAACCCCTGCTTGGCGGCCTCCAGCGAGGCCGAGGAAATCTGGTTGTCGGTGATGGCGACACCGTCGTTGCCAGTCGCGGTGAAGGCGATGGACGAGGCGTTGTCCAGCAGCGGATCGGCGCCTGCGGGAGGATTGCCTTGCGCGACGGGACGCAACGCGGGCACCGTGCCGGGCGGCGTGACGATGCGCACCAGGTTCGATTCCTGCTCCAGCACCCGCGTGACGAAACGCGCGTTGTTGGGGTCGGTCGAGAGGTTGAGGAAACGCTCGGTCACCCCGGTGGCGGTATCCCGCACGGCAAGGTTGAACAGGCTGTTGGCCGGCTCGCCGGGGAGGTGGGGACGGGTGTTGTGATCGACTCTCACGCGCAGCTTCTCGCCCCACTTGCCGGGATTGGCCGCGACCAGGTTGACGCCTGCCGCCAGGGTGAGGGTCGCCGCGACCGCGCCGTTGTGCACGCGCACGACGAGGGCGTCGGAGCCGCCGTTCTGGAAGAACTGCTGCACCGCATAGCTCAGGGTGCTGTCGCGCCACAGCCCGCCGAAACGGCGCTCGAATTCGCCGAAGCTCTGCACGCGCACCGGATCGTTCGCCGGGCCGCGCAAGGCGCGTCCGATGAAGGCGGTGATGGAGGTCGCCACACCGGTGATGGTGCGCACGCCGCTGGGCACTTCCTCGATATAGACGCCTGGATAGGATAAGGTGGCCGGCATGGAGCTTCTCCTTGAAAGGTACGGGTTATGTGTTCAGGAGCCCGGATATACCGGGCATCCAGGCGGCATCTCGATGGTCACGTCGTCATTGGATACACGCTGCCCCGCACGATCGAAACCAATGGATAGCTACGCCAGCTTCTCTTACTTGAAGCATCGATTATCAATTTAGCATGAGTATTACAAATTAATATCAATTTTGGTCGTGTTTTGCACGAATATTGGCGAGCAATGATGCGACCAATTGATTGGATTGATTTTTATGGGAATCGGCCGAAGCGCTGTGCGGCGCGCCGGTGCCGATCTGTCGGCACCGGGTCGGGCGCGAACTACCTTTGCAGCCGCAGCGAGTTCGTGACCACCGAGACCGATGAGAGCGCCATCGCCGCCGATGCGATCATCGGGTTGAGGCGGCCGGCCGCGGCGAAGGGGATGGAAACGGTGTTGTAACCGAGCGCCCAGAACAGGTTCTGCCGGATTACCGCCATCGTGCGGCGCGAGAGGTCGATGCCGGCGGCCACGCGGGCGATGTCGCCGCCAACCAGGGTGACGTCGGCCGATTCCACCGCGATGTCGGCGCCGCCGCCGATGGCGAAGCCGACGTCGGCCGCCGCCAGCGCCGGCGCATCGTTGATGCCGTCGCCGATCATGCCGACCCGGTGCCCCTCTTCCTGCAACCGGCGGATCAGCGCCAGCTTGTCGGCGGGCTGGGCGCGGGCGACCACTTGTCCGACGGGGTCGATGCCGACCTCCCGCGCGATGTGGCGGGCGGTCGCCTCGACGTCGCCGGTGGCCATGATCGTGGTCAGACCCAGGCGATGCAGCAGCGCGATGGCCTCACGCGCGCCTTCTCGCGGGCGATCGGCAATGGCGAAGAGCGCGACGCTGGTGCCGTCGATGGCGACGAACACGGGCGTCTTGCCCTGCTCCGCCCAAACCTGGGCCTGCGCCTGCTGGGCGCGACAATCGATGCCGGCGGCTTCGAGCAGCGCGGCGTTGCCGATGAGAATTTCCTCGCCCTTCTTGCCCTTGCCGCGCGCACGCACGCCGCGCCCCGGCCAGGCCTCGAAACCGACGACCGGCGCGGGCGATACGCCGCGCGTACGACAGAAGGCCGCGATGGCGCGGGCGAGGAAGTGCTCGGAGTGGTCCTCTACGCCGGCGACCAGCGCGAGCAGCCGCGCCGCATCCACGCCCTCGGCGGCGAAATCGGTGACGACCGGCTTGCCCTCGGTGATGGTGCCGGTCTTGTCGAACACCAGCGTGGTGAGCTTCGCGGCGGTTTCCAGCGCCTCGCCGTTGCGGATGTAGATGCCGCGCCGCGCCGCCTGGCCGGTGCCGACCATGATCGCGGTGGGCGTCGCCAGCCCGAGCGCGCAGGGGCAGGCGATCAGCAGCACGGCGACGGCGTGCGCCAGCGAGCGCGAGACGGGATGTCCCGCCAGCAACCAGCCGCCGAAAGTCAGTCCGGCGACGACGCCGACGGCTGGCACGAAACGCGCCGAGATGCGGTCGGCCAGCTTCTGTACCGGCAGCTTGGCGCCCTGCGCATGGTCGACCAGCTTGACAATGCCGGCAAGCACGGTGTCGCCGCCGACGGCGGTGACGCGCAGCGTGAAGGCGCCGTTGCCGTTGATGCAGCCGCCGACCACGGCGTCGCCGAGCCCCTTCGCCACCGGCAACGACTCGCCGGTCAGCATGGACTCATCGACGCTCGATCCGCCCTCGACGACTTCGCCGTCTGTCGGCACCTTGTCGCCGGGCCGCACGCGCAGGAGGTCGCCGACCCGCACGTCGTCGATGGACACGGTCTCGTCGCCTCTCGCCGTGGTGCGGACGGCCGTTTCCGGCTGCAACTCGATGAGCTTGCGGATCGCCTCGGAAGCCTTGCCCTTGGCGCGCTCTTCCATATAACGACCGCCTAGCACGAAGCTGACGATGCCGGCCGCCGACTCGAAATAGACGTGGTGGTGCATGCGGAACGCGCCGGGCAGGCTGTAGGCATAGGCGGCGCCGGCGCCGAGCGCGATGAGCGTGTCCATATTGGCCTCGCGCTGCCTGGCCAGCGTCCAGGCCTTCCTGAAGATATTGGCGCCGGGGCCGAAAAGCACGGCCGTGGATAGAACAAGATCCATCACGCGCAACGCCGGCGAGCGGTGCATGAGCATGCCCGACACCATCACGGGCGCGGTGAGCCAGGCGGCCCGGACAAGGCGGCGCTTCGCTTCCGCCAGCCGCGCCTTCTCGCGCTCCACGAGCAGGCGGCGCTGGGCCGGCGTATCCATCGGATGCGGCTGGTAGCCGAGCCTTTTCACCAGGGCAAACACGTCCTCGCGCGCGAGCCGCCCGCGCACGGTTGCCGTCTCCGCGGCGAAGTTCACGCTGGCCTCGCGCACGCGCGGATCGCGCCTCAGCGACATCTCGATCAGCGCCGCGCAGGAGGCGCAGGTCATGCCCTCGACGGCGACGTTGCACTCCTGCACCGGACCGTCGGTCGGCGCCGCGTCGGGAGGCGAAGGCGGCGGCGCACCGGCAATGTTGCCGATCACCGCGTCGACAACCGCGAGCAGGCGCTGTTCGGGCAGTTGCGCGGGATCGTAGTGGATGGTCGCCGAGCCGATGTCCGGCACGATGCGCACATCCTTCACCGCCGCATGCTTGCGCAACAGGATTTCGAGCAGATAGCAGCGTTCCGGCTGCCTGGCGAGCGCCGGAGCCACCAGGCGAATGCGGCGCGCCAGGCGGTGGGCGACTTGGAAATTCATGCCTTCGGACCCTGCTTTCGGTAGCGCACGAGCAGGAAGACGAGCCAGAACGTTGTCAACCAGGCGTTGCGGAACTTGAGCGGATCTTTCAGCCATCGCTGCGAGATCAGTTCCCAGTGCACCTTGATGAGGTAGAAGGCGACGATGTCGTTGATGAAGTTCGTGATCGCCTTCTCGGTCAGCGCACTCGCAATCACCGGCCGGAGCTTCGCCTGCAGCGAACCCTCGGGCGCGGCGGGGACGCCCAGGCGGGCAAGCGCCGTGCGCACGCGATTCGTGCCACGCCGCACGACGGCGCGAACCCGTTCGCCGGCGTCATGCAAGGCAACGACGGCGGCGGAAGGCTCTTTCGGCAGATGGGCGAGGAGCCCGAACAGCCGCCGCGCGACGTCGCCCGTTCCGCAGGCATGCGCATCGAAACGGATGGAAAGCTTCCGGCCCCGCGGGTCGAACGCGACGCGATAGACGCCCGCCAACTCGCGCAGGCCGCTGTCGATGGCCGCGGCCGCGGCCGGCCGGCACAACTCCGGCGGCACATCGAGACGCAGATGCCCCGCCTCGCGGTAGCGAACGACGATCCGCCCCGCCAGTTCCTCGACATTCATGACGCGGTCAGGCCTGCGGCGGGGTCGCTTGCCGGGCTTCGGTTGCCTGCGCCTCGGCGACGAGGTCGTTCAGGTTTTCCTTCTGGTGGAGCACGAAGTCCTTGCCCATGCCGGTCGCCTTCGTGACGGCCAGGACGATTTCCTTCTCGTACCTGTGCAGCAGGTAACCGGCGGCGACGCCAGCCGCCAGCAGCAGCAGCGGGTTGCGGAACAGGGCCGCGCCCAGAATCCCGCGCCCGGCGGCGAAACCGGTGGCTGCCATCACGGCGCCATGCGCCATCGGGTTGCTCATCATGTTGCCCATCATCGTGCCGGACATCTGTCCGGCGGCGTGCTTGGCGGCCTCTTCCATCATCATGGCAATCTCCTTTCAGGGTTCGACGTTGTCAGTATGGGCCAATGTGATTGGCATTTCATTGATCTGGTGCAACATTTCATAAATCCCCTTGCAGCCCTCGCAACAGAATTCGAGGGTTTTTTCCGGGGTGGCGAGACTGAACGGCTTCACGCCCACCGCCAGGCTGCACAGATCGCAAGGGCGGTTCGGGTCGCTCATCGAATCAGTTCCAGCGCGTGGCGCTCGAAGGTCGCCTCGTCGGCCTCGCCGACGATCTTGCCGCGCACGATGCCCTTCCCATCGACGAAATAGGTCGTCGGCAGACCGACGACGCCGTATTGCCTGGCGATGGCGGATTTCTCGTCCAGCAGCGCCGGATAGGTGACGCCGATCTTCCCGACAAACGCCCCGACCGTGGCCTTGTCCTGGCCGGCATTGACGGCGATCACTTCGAGGCCCTTGTCCCTGTGGCGCCGGTAGACGGCCTCGATGGCCTTCATCTCGCCCTCGCAGAACTTGCACCAGTCGGCCCAGAAGCGAATGACGACGGGCTTGCCGGCCCAGGCGGCGGGAAAATGCGCCGGCGCGCCGTCAAGCCGGTGTGTCTGAAAGGTCGGCGCCATGTCCCCGACATTGAGCTTGGCGGGCGGTTCTCCGCCGCCACAGGCCGAGAGCGCGAGAAGAAAGAGTATCTGAAGGATGCGTTTCATTCGAGCAGTACCAGGTTCGATCGGAAGATCATAACCGAGGCGGCGGCGGCGAAGAGGAGGAAGCCCCCGGCCGCCACGCCGGCGAGCCGCGCCGTCACGGCCGGGATGATGGCCGCCAGGCTCGCCACCTTGCGGAACGGCTGGATCGCGCCGACCCCCAGCCCCGCCGCCGTCGCCGCGAACAGCGGAACATAGAGCCAATAGCCCTGCCAGTCGTATTCCGGCTTGAGGATACAGAACGGGCAGTGGTGGTGCGGATGCTCGTAAAGGTAGAGCGAGAGGAAGGACAGGATGCCGGCCACGGCAGCGACGAAAGCGACGGCGCTGGCCGTCGCGGCGACATAGCCGGCGGTGCGGTGCCAAGCGGTATGGCCGGCGGCGGCAATCGCGGCGCCCAGCGCCGCATAGAAACCGATCAGCGCCGGCTTCGGCGGCAGGGCCGAGAGATCGCCCGACAAGCCCTTGGCTTCGCCCGAGAACAGGCTGCCGCAGCAGGAGGTGATGACGTCGGCGCGCAGGTTCGAGAAATAGAGCCATTGCAGCGCCAGCACCGTCGCCAGCGCAGGCAGCAGGCCGATCAGCAGGCCATACTTGATCTTCACCAGCGGATAGTCGCGGCCGCGCGTGTCGACATGGTTGATCGCGAGCCACATCGCGGCGAGGAAGAACATCGCCATCTGCGCGATCAGCGCGGGGAAACCCCAGGCGTTGGCGTTGAGCGCGCCGACGGCGCACATCGCGCCGACGAACATCACGGCCATGCGGTCGGCGTTGAAGACGAACAGCAGCAGGGCGACGAGCTGAAGCGCGAGCACGAAGGTCACGAGCGTCGAGAAGAGATAGGTGCGCCGCTCCAGCGCGAGCTGGAGTTCCGAACCGCTATGGATGTCCCAGCGCCGGGTGACCTGGAGGGCGAAGGGCGCCGCCGCCGCCAGCATCGCCACGCCCAGGGCGGAAGCCAGCAGCAGGGCGATGATCGCCGGCTGGAAGATCATTCCTCGACGATCCTGCCATCGCGCATGGCGACGACCCGATGCACGGCCGCCGACTCCACCACCAGCGGGTCGTGGCTGGTCAGCAGCACCGTGCGGCCCTCGGCGTTGATCTCTTCGAGAATGCCCATGAACTGTTTCGAGAGCGCGGTATCGAGGTTGGCGGTCGGTTCGTCGGCGATCACGACCTCGGGGTCGTTGAGCAGGGCGCGTGCGATGGCGACGCGCTGCTGTTCGCCGCCCGAGAGCCATTCGACGCGCGCCTCGCTCCGGTGCGCGAGTTTGAGCCGCTCCAGCAGCTCGGTCGCCTTCTCGCGAACCTCGCGGTGCGGCCGGCCGGTGGGCGCCGCGGGCAACATGACGTTGTCGAGCGCCGAGAGCCCCTTGACGAGATTGAATTGCTGGAAGACGAAGCCGAAGCTCACGCGCCGGATATCGGTGAGAAAACGCTCCGGCAAGCCCGAGATGTCCTCGCCGCGGAATTTCACGCGACCCGTCGTCGGGCGCGCCAGGCAGCCGACGATGGTCAGGAGCGTCGTCTTGCCCGATCCGCTGGGGCCGCGCAGCGCCGTGACCTTCCTCGCCTCGATGGAAAGGTCGACGCCGTTCAGCGCCCAGTATTCGTTGGGCTTGCCCTGGTTGAAGGCCTTGCGGATGGCGGCGAGTTCAATCATGGCTCGATCATGCGCGCATCACCGCGTCGGGATCGGTGGTCGCCGCGCGCCAGATCGGCACCAGCACGGCGGCCGTGTAGGGCACGACGGTGAAGAAGAACAGCGTCGCCACCGCGAGGCCGTCGATGGCCGGGGTCAGCGAAAAGCGCGGATAGAGCACGGCCCAGCCCTTCAATACCGGCTCGAACAGCGCCGCGTCGAAACGGAAGACGTGGATGTAGGCGGCAAGGTAGCCGATCAGAAAGGACGCGACGGAAACCAGCGCGCCCTCCCAGAACTTCATCCTGATGACGTCGCCGGTCTCCCAGCCGATGGCCTTGAGGATGCCTATTTCGCGCTTCTCCTCGGCCGAGAGGCCGGCGGCCTTGTCCCAGGCGAGGATGGCGAACGCGATGATCGCGCCGGACAGGATCGCCAGCACCAATCCCTCGCGCCAGTCGAAGATCGAGGCGTAGGTGCGCAGCACTTCCTCGCGCAGGATGGGGCGGGAGTCCGGCAGCGCGGCGGCGAGCTTGGCCGCGACGGTGCGCACCTCCTGCGGGTTGGCGACCGACAGCGCGATATCGGTGAAATGGCCGGCCGGATATTCGAAGAAGTCGCGGAAGTCCCTCTCCGCCAGCAGCACGAGGTCGGCGCTCGCCAGTTCCGAGCGCTGCGGCAGCACGGCGCCGACGGTGAAGGCGAACAGCCTGCCCGAGTAGGAGCGGAACGACACGGTGTTGCCGGGCGCCAGGCCGCGCTCGCGGGCAAGGCCCGGCCCGATGTGCAGCGTTCCCGGCGCGATTTCGTGCCTCGGCACCATGAAGGTGTAGTTGGCCTTGACCACCGGGTCGTAGTAGTAGCCCCAGAGCCGGCCCTCCTTGGCCTGCACGCCGCGGATGCGACCGATCTTCTCCGGGTAGCCCGGTGGGATCAAGTCGTGGCGGCCCGCGACCATGCGCTGCAGGATCACCTCGGGCGAGCCTTCCAGGATCGCCGTCGCCTCCCGGCGCAGGGCATGGGTGAACAGCATGACCGAGGCCAGCACGAACACCAGCAGCGCATAGACCGCCAGCAGGCCCAGGTTGCGCGTCTTGCGGCGCGCAAGCGAGGCCAGCGTGAAATCAATCAGGCTGCGCTGCTTTTCGATCCAGGGGCTCATGGCGGATGGGCGAATGGAGCGATCCGGTCGGGAAATGTTCGAACGCAAGCGGGTGGTCCTGGAAGGCCGAATGCAGGTCGGCCTGCGTCGGATGGCGCGTGTAGCGCGCCTCGGTGAACAGCGCGATGTCGGTGAGGCCCAGGCGGGCGGCGAGCCCGGCGGTTTCCGCGCGCACGGGCAGGCGCGCTCCGCGCAGGAAGGCGGCATCGGCAAAGGTCAGCAGAAATCCCGAGGCGGCGACGGCGAGCAGGGCAAAGGCGATCGACGAAGGCCGCGGACCCGTCACAGCAGTTTCCTCACCGTTTCGACCACCTTGTCGACCGGCGCGCCGAGGTCGAGCACGGCGGCGAGCCCGCCATCGCGATCAATCACATAGGTCTGCGAACTGTGGTCGACGGCATAGCCGCCGTCGACCCGCGGCGGCTGGCGGACATAGCCGGCGCCGTAGAGTTTCGCCACGGCGGCGATCTCCGCGGCGGTGCCGGTAAGGCCGATCATTTCGGGATGGAAATAGGCCGTGTATTCCCTCAGGCGTTCGGGCGTGTCGCGCTCGGGGTCGACGCTCACCATGATGAGCCTGACCCGGGCACGCTCGTCGGCGCTCAGGCGGTTCAGCGCCTGGGCGCCGTTGCCGAGAGAAGCCGGGCAGATGTCGGGGCAGTTCGTGTAGCCGAAATAGAGCAGCAGCACCTTGCCGCGCTGCGTTCTCGTGTCGAGCGGCCCGTCCGATGAACGGAGGACGAAATCGCCGCCGGGCGGCGCGCCGGAAGCGGGATGGGGGTCGGAACAGGCCGCGATCAGCGCGGCAACGGCCAACAGGACCAGACGAGTGAGGAATGCCATTGGGGATGAAGCATAACAGCCGGCCAGGAAACCGGCCGGCGCGGCGATCGGCGGGGCGTCTCCGTCAGAGCCGGTTGGCCGCGCGCATCAGCGCGCCGCGCAGGGCGATGGTGAGGCTGGAGCCCATGCCGATGCGCTGGGCCAGCGCCGGCAGGATGATGAGGGAGGCGAGCGCGAAACCCGCGCCCAGCAGCAGCGAGGACATCTCGACATCCTTGGCTTGGTGGTCCGTTTTCAGCTGGTTCATGGCTTTCTCCCGAGGCTGTTGTCGCTTGGGTGGAATCCTATGCCAAACCCGGCGCCCCGCCCCTGCGACATGTTGTCGCAGGGGCGGGGCGCCATGGATGGCCCGCCGTCCCCGTGCGGCAATATGTCGCACCCGGCCATGCGCGGCGACGGCTAACATCCCGGCCTCGAAGAACAAAGAGGAATCAGGATGAAAACGTCCCGCCGCCCGCTCTGCCTCCTTCTGGCCGCCGCCTTCCCGGCCTTCGCCCAGGACACCGCCGTCACGTTCGGCGAGGTCGTCGTCACCGCGCCGCAGATGCGCGACCCGCTGGTGATCGCCAACAACCCCAAGGCGCCGCAGGTGCCCGTGCCCGCCAACGACGGCGCAAGCTTCCTCAAGAACATACCCGGCTTCAACGTCGTCCGGAAGGGCGGCACCGACGGCGACCCGGTGCTGCGCGGCCTGGCCGGCTCGCGGCTGCCCATCCTGCTCGACGGCGCCGAATTCCATGGCGGCTGCGGCATGCGCATGGACCCGCCGACCGCCTACGTCTTCCCGGAAGCCTTTGACCGCGTGGTCGTCATCAAGGGGCCGCAGACGGTGCGCTACGGCAACGGCAACCTGGCCGGCGTGGTCTCGTTCGAGCGCGACGCAAAGCCTTTCAAGGAGTCCGGCGCGCGCGCCTTCGGCAGCCTGATGGTCGGTTCCTGGGGGCGGCTCGACGGCGTGGTCGATGCCACGTTTGGCAACCCGAACGGTTATCTGCGCGCCAGCGGCACGCACTCCGAATCCGACGACTATGAGGACGGCAACGGCCGCAAGGTGCATTCGCTCTTCAAGCGCGACAGCCTCAACTTCCTGGGCGGATGGACACCCGACGCGAACACCCGCATCGAGATTTCCGCCGCGAGGAGCGGGGCCGAGGCCGCCTACGCGGACCGCACGATGGACGGCGTCGTGTTCGACCGCGAAGGCTACGGCATCAAGTTCGAGAGGAAGCGCATCTCGGAGGTGCTGCGCAAGGTCGAGGCGCAATACAACGACAATTACATCGATCACGTGATGGACAACTACTCGCTGCGCACGAAAAGCGTGGCCAATTACATGTGGAACAACCCGGACCGCAAGACGAAAGGCCTGCGGGCGAGCGCCGAGATGAACGTGGGCAAGGCGGCGGTCCTGACGGTGGGCGCCGATTGGCAGAACAACCTCCACACTTTGCGCACCTTCAGCAACGCCGTCCTGGCCGGTATCGATACCGTCGCGCGCGGCAAGGATCTCGAGGCCACGACGACGGGCGTCTTCGGCGAGCTGACCTACGCGTTGTCCGACGGGCGGCGCCTGCTCGCCGGCCTGCGCCACGATCGCTTTTCCGTCGACCGCTTCACCTGGAGCACCGGCGCCGCCAACGGCAGCGCGAAGGAAAGCCTGAACGGCGGCTTCCTGCGCTACGAGCATGACCTTTCCGGCCAGCCGGCCACCGCCTACATGGGCCTCGGCCGCGGAGAGCGGCCCATGGATCACTGGGAGGCGACCACCTACAACGGCCTGACGGCGGCGGGCAAGCTCAACCCGGAAACCAACACCCAGATCGACGCGGGCCTGATCTGGAACGGCGAAAACCTGAACGGTTCGCTTTCGGCCTACTATTCGAAGATCGGCGACTACGTGCTGACCCGCAACAACAATACCTCGTCGAACGTCGACGCCACCCGCCACGGCCTCGAAGCCGACGTCGCCTGGCGCTTCGCCAAGCAATGGACGATGCGCGGCAGCTACGCCTATGTGCACGCCGACAACGACACCATGGGCGTCCCGCTCGCGCAAACCCCGCCGCACGAACTCAAGCTCGGCCTCGACTGGCAGGCCGGTTCCCTGACCCTGGGCGGACTGGCGCGCCTGGTCGGCGGGCAGGATCGCGTGCATATCGGCTACGGCAACGTCGTCGGGCAGGACCTCGGCGCCACGGGCGGCTTCGCGACGCTGGCGCTGAACGGCAGCTACCGGTTCGACAAGAAGACGCTCCTCTCCGTCGGGGTGGACAACGTCTTCGACCGCATTTACGCCGAACACATCAGCCGCACCGGCTCCACCGCGATCTCCGGCTACACGACGGACATCCGCGTCAATGAGCCCGGCCGTTTCGTCTGGGTGAAGGCGAGCTTCGCGCTCGATTGAACCCCGCCCGGACGCCGGGCGGCTGAGCGAGGAATTCCGGTATTGGCCCTTTCGGGCCATTGGCCGAGGGTTGCAATGTGCAGATAATTCGAACTTGCCCACCATCCGGGGAATTTCGCCATGTCAGAATCCACCGGCAAAACCAGTCCCTTCGTCATCGCGGCATCCGTTGCGGTGGTCATCGCCAGCGTCGTGGCGATCGGCGCCATGACCGGGCTGCTGCCCGGTCGCGGCGCCGAAACCGGAGCTGAAGCGACAAGTACGCCCGCCGAATCCGGCAAGACGGCCGGCGAGGCCGCAACGTCATCCCAACCCGCCAGGCCGGCGCGCAAGACAGTCGAGCAAAAGCCCGTCGCGAAGGCGGCGGTCAAGGACGTTCCTAAAAGTAGTGCGCAGGCTCCGGTGTGCGGCGACTGCGGCGCCATTACCGCCATCCGCACGGTCGAACAGGCCGGCGAAGGCAGCGGCCTGGGTGCGGTTGCCGGCGGCGTCGTGGGAGGGCTGCTGGGAAATCAGGTCGGCAAAGGCACCGGGAAGGATATCGCCACCATCGCCGGGGCGGTCGGCGGCGGCTATGCCGGCCACCAGATCGAGAAGAAGGTCAAAACCGCCAAGCGATACGAAATCACCGTCCGCATGGATGATGGCGGCAGCCGCACCATGGTGCAGGAAGCCGCGCCTGCCTTCGTCGTCGGCGACAAGGTAAGGATCGTCGACGGCGCATTGGTGCGCAATTAGCCGACGATCCGATGACGGCGGCTGTTCAATATCGCCGCTGATCCAGTTCCAGTTCCAGGGTCATCGAAGATTACAGAAATGTAATCCGGGCGTCAGCTTGCGGTGGGGAAGGGCTTTGCAGAATGCTCGTCATGCTTCGCCGCATGAACCCCGCCATGAAACCCTTTCGATTCGTCCTTGCGTTTGCCTTGCTGTATGCCGGTGCCGCGTTCGCTGCCGACACGCCGGCAGCGAACGGCCTGGCGCGGGCACTCGAACAGGCTTGGCGCCTGCATCCGCAGGCCGCGGCCCTGGATGCCCGCGACGCCGAGGCGCGCGCGACACGCGACATCGCCGCCGGCCTGGCGCCGGAGCCGGGTTCGGTCAGCATCGGCGGCCGCAACGACCGGCTCAATCGCAACCTGGGCAAGCAGGAATATGAAATCGAGCTGGCGGCGCCCTTGTGGCTGCCGGGGCAAAAGGCGGCGCGCGAAGCCGAAGCGGTAAGCCGCATCGATGAAGCGAGCGCAAGGCGCGCCGCCTTGCGCTCGGAGCTGGCCGGCGAGCTCCGCGAGGCATGGTGGTCGCTGGCCGCGGCGCGCAATGCCAAGGCTCTGGCAGCCCGTCGCCTCGATACCGCTCGGCTGCTTGCGGCCGATGTTCGGCGCCGGCACGAGGTCGGCGAGCTGTCCCGCATCGACGCCAATCTGGCGCGGAGCGAAGTGCACGCGGCCGGCGCCGAACTGATCGAGACCGAGGCGACTCTGCTCCAGGCGGAACAAGCCTTGCGCACACTGACCGGCACGGCTGCGCCGCAGGATATGGGCGAAGAAGCACCGGCGACGCCCGAAACACATCCCTTGCTCACGGCCGCGGCCGCGACCGCGCGCGCCGCCCGCGCCAGGGTAGCGGTCGCCAACGAATCGCGGCGTGCCGCGCCGGAACTGGCGCTGCGCGTGGTGCGCGAGCGCGGCGACTTCGCCGAGCCCTACGCCAACACGATCGGCATACGGCTGAAGATTCCGTTCTCTTCGGACGCGCGGGTGCGCAGGGAAAGCTCGGCGGCCCAAGCCGACGCCGACCGGGCCGACGCCGAAATGCTGCGCGCCCAGACCCGCGTCCGGCTCGAAGCGGAGCGCGCGCGGAGCGCCCTGCAATCCGCGGAACGCCAGTTGGCGATGGCGCAGGAGCGCCTCGCGCTTTCTGCCGAGAATTTGCGTCTGAGCGAAAAGGCTTTCTCGCTCGGCGAATCCGACCTGGCGACGCTGCTGCGCATCCGCGCCGCCGCCTTCGACGCCGAGGCCTTCCTCGACCGCCAGCGCGTCGCCCGCGCCGCGGCGGTCTCGCGCGCCAATCAAGCCATGGGGGTATTGCCTTGAAACTGCCAATCGCCATCGTACTTCTGTTCGCCTCGCCCGCCGCCTTCGGCCACGGCGGCGAGGACCACGGCGCGCCGCCGCCGGCCGTCAGCCAGGACGTCGCGCCGCGGGCGGCGGCGGCCACCGAGGATTTCGAGGTGGTGGCCGCCCTCGAAGGCAAGCACCTGGTGGTGTATGTCGATCGCTTTGCCAGCAACGAGCCGATCGCCAAGGCCAAGGTCGAGGTCGAGGGCGCCGGCCTGAATGGGCTCGCCGCCGAGGCCGCGCCGGGCGCCTACGTCATGAACCTGGCCGCGCCCATGCCGCCGGCCAAGCATGCGCTGACCATCGGCATCGAAGCCGCCGACAGCGCCGACCTGTTGTCGGCCACGCTGGGCGTCGCGCCGCCGCGCCGGTCTGCCGCCCCCCTGCCATGGTGGAAACGATGGCTTGCACGGGAAAAGCCCGCCTCGTCATCCATCGCGCCGCTCGCCACCGGACCCCAACGCCTGGCCGACGGCAGCCTGTTCGTACCCAAGCCGGTGCAGCGCCAACTGGGTCTGCGCACCCGGCCGGCGCGCATCGGCGATCTCGCCGCGACGGTCGAACTCAACGGCAAGGTCGTCCCCGATCCCGACAGCGGCGGCCGCGTCCAGGCGACGTTCGCCGGCATCGTCATGCCCGGCCCCAAGGGCATGCCGCTGCCGGGACGCAAGGTCGCCAAGGGCGAAGTGCTGGCCTGGCTGCGCCCGGTGGCCGGCGCCATCGAGCGCGGCAACCAGCGGGCGCAACTGGCCGAACTGGAGGCGCAACTGGCGATCGCCGACGGGCGCGCGAAGCGGCTGGAGCAGCTCGAGGGCGCAGTGCCGCAAAAGGAAATCGAGGCGGCGCGGATCGAGTACGGCGCGCTGCAAAAGCGCCGCGCCTATGTGGCCGCCAGCATCGACAGCGCCGAGCCGCTACGGGCGCCGGCGGCGGGCGTGATCAGCGCCTCGCACCATCTGGTGGCCGGGCAGATGGTCGACGCCAGGGAAGTCCTGTTCGAGATCGTCGATCCGACGCGCCTGGCGGTGGAGGCGCTGGCCTACGACGCCGGCATCGGCGCGACGCTGGTGGCGGCGAGCGCGGTGACGGACCAGTACGCGCTGGACCTCAGGTTCGTCGGCAGCGGCCGGCAGTTGCGCGAGCAGGCCTTGCCCTTGCTGTTCCGCGTCGCCACGGTCAACTCGATGGTCGCCGTCGGCCAGCCGGTCAAGGTGATCGTGCGCACCGCCTACGAGGTCAAGGGCGCGGCGGTGCCGCGCGCGGCGCTGACCAAGGTCGGCGCCGGCCAGGGCTACGATGGGGCGGTCTGGGTGCATGCCGAGGCCGAGCGTTTCGTCGCCCGCCGCGTGCGCTCGCAGTCGCTGGACGGCAACAACGTCGCCATCGTCGACGGCCTGCACGAGGGCGACCGGGTGGTCGTCGAGGGTGCCGGCCTACTCTCGCAAGTCCGCTGATATGTTCGACTTCATCATCCACGCCGCCCTCAAGCAGCGGCTCATCGTCCTCGGCGTCTCGCTGCTGCTGATCGTCTATGGCGCGCTCACCCTGCGGCAGATGCCGGTCGACGTCTTTCCCGACCTCAACAAGCCCACGGTGACGCTGATGACCGAGGCCGGCGGCATGGCGCCGGAGGAGGTCGAGCAACTGGTGAGCTTTCCCATCGAATCGGGCATGAACGGCATGCCGGGCGTGACGCGCGTGCGCTCGGTGTCGGGCATCGGCCTGTCTATCATTTACGTCGAGTTTGAATGGGGCACCGACATCTACCGCAACCGGCAGCAGATCGCCGAACGCCTGAACCTGGTGCGCGAACAGTTGCCGCCGGGCATCGTGCCCCAGCTCGGCCCGATCGCCTCGATCATGGGCGAGATCCTGTTGATCGCCATCCCGGCCGACCCGGACAAGGTCAGCCCGATGGCGGTGCGCGAGTATGCCGACTGGGTGATGCGGCCGCGTTTGCTGACCATCCCCGGCGTCGCCCAGGTGATCGCCATCGGCGGCGAGGTGCGCCAGTACCGCGTCGAGTTGAAGCCTGCCCAACTGCAGGCGCTGGGCGTCGAGCGCGAAAAGCTCGAAGCGGCGCTGCGCGACTTCGGCGCCAACACCAGCGGCGGCTTTCTCGAAGCCCAGGGCCGCGAATGGCTGATCCGCCAGATCGGCCGCAGCTCGCGACTCGAGGACTTGCAGAACCTGGTGGTGAGCGTGCGCAGTGGACCCAATGACGGCCAGCCGATCCTGCTCAGGCAGTTGGCCGACGTGAAGCTGGCGCCGGCCATCAAGCGCGGCGACGGCAGTTACAAGGCGAAGCCGGCGGTGATCCTCTCGGTGCAGAAGCAGCCGTCCGCCGACAGCGTGACCCTGACCCGCGAGGTGGAGAAGGCCATCGCCGAACTGGGCAAGAGCCTGCCGGCCGGCGTCGCGGCGCCCAGTTTCCTGTTCAAGCAGGCCGACTTCATCGAGCATTCGGTGACCAACGTCGAGGAAGCGCTGCGCGACGGCGCGATCCTCGTGGCGGTGATCCTGTTCCTCTTCCTGTTGAACGTGCGCACCACGCTCATTTCGCTTATGGCGATTCCGGTATCGCTCCTGGCGACCGCGCTGGTGTTCCATTACTTCGGACTGTCGATCAACACCATGACGCTGGGCGGCCTGGCCATCGCCATCGGAGAACTGGTGGACGACGCCGTGGTCGGGGTGGAAAACGTGCTGCGGCGCTTGAAGCTCAACCGCGCCGAGGCTGCGCCGCGGCCGGTCGCCGAGGTCATCGCCGCCGCCACGCTCGAAGTGCGCTCGGCCATCGTCTATGCGACCGCGATCATCGTACTGGTGTTCGTGCCCCTGTTCGTGCTGCCCGGCATCGAGGGGCGCCTGTTCACGCCGCTGGGGGTGGCCTACATCGTCTCGATCCTCGCCAGCATGGTCGTGTCGGTGACCCTCACCCCGGTGATGGCCTACTACCTGCTGCCGCACATGAAGCAACTGCATGCCGGCGACAGCCCGCTGGTGACCTGGCTCAAGCGCTGGGACGCGAAGCTGCTGCACTGGTCCTTCGGCCGTGCGCGCACCCTGCTGGCGGTCGCGCTGGCGCTGGTGGTCGTCGTCGCGGCGAGCGTGCCCTTCTTCCCGCGCTCTTTCCTGCCGCCCTTCAACGAAGGCACGCTGACGGTCAATGTGCTGCTCAACCCCGGCACGTCGCTGACCGAATCCAACCGCATCGGCACGCTGGCCGAGCAACTGGTGGCCCAAGTGCCCGAAGTCATCCAGACGGGGCGCCGCACCGGCCGCGCCGAACTCGACGAACATGCCGAGGGTGTGCATTACACCGAGATGGAGGTGGACCTCAAGGCCTCCGCGCGCAGCCGCGACGAGATCATCGCCGATATCCGCGGCCGCCTGGCCGCCCTGCCGGCGGTGACCAGCGTCGGCCAGCCGATCTCGCACCGCCTCGACCACCTGCTCTCCGGCGTGCGCGCCCAGATCGCCCTGAAGGTCTACGGCGACGACCTCGACACGCTGCGCGGGCTGGCCGCCGACCTGCGCGACCGCTTGGGGCGGATTCCCGGCGTCACCGACTTGCAGGTCGAGAAGCAGGTGCTGATCCCGCAGGTGAAGATCCGCCTCGACTACGAGCAGGCGGCGCGCTACGGCGTCGCCCCCGGCGCGCTGCTGCGCAGCCTAGAACAGATGATCGAGGGCGAACGCATCACCCAAGTCATCGAAGGAGGGGACGCAGGTTCGCGCCGCTTCGATCTGCTGTTGCGCCTGCCGGAAAGCGGACGCGGCCCGCAGGCGCTGGCCGACCTGCTGATCGAGACGCCGGGCGGCCATGTGCCACTGTCGAAGATCGCCAGCGTCGAGGAGTCCGACGGCCCCAACCAGGTCAGCCGCGAGAACTCGCGCCGCCGCATCGTGCTCTCGGCGAATGTTGACAACAGCGCCGCCGGCCGCGACATGTCGCAGGTGATCGCCGCCATCCGCGCCGAGCTGGCCACCCGGCCCCTGCCCGAGGGCTACTTCACCGCGCTGGAGGGCCAGTTCCAGGCGCAGGAGCAGGCCTCGCGCCTCATCGCGCTGCTCGCCGCCGCGTCGCTGACCATGATTTTCATGGTGCTCTACAGCCGCTACCGCTCGATGGCGCTGACCCTCATCATCATGGGCAACATCCCGCTGGCCCTGGTCGGCAGTGTGATCGCGCTATGGATTTCCGGTCAGCCCCTGTCGGTCGCCGCCCTGGTCGGCTTCATCACCCTGACCGGCATCGCCACGCGCAACGGCATCCTGAAGATCAGCCACTACATCAACCTGTGCGCCTTCGAGAATGAAACTTTCGGCCGGCACATGATCGTGCGCGGCTCGCTGGAGCGCCTGACGCCCGTGCTGATGACCGCGCTGGTGGCCGCCTTCGCGCTGCTGCCGCTCCTGCTCTCCGCCGACGCGCCGGGCAAGGAAGTGCTGCACCCGGTGGCGGTGGTGATCTTCGGCGGCCTGATGAGTTCGACGTTGCTCGATACCCTGCTCACGCCGCTGATGTTCTGGCTGTGGGGCCGGCCAACCCTGGATCGCCTGCTCGCCGCCAAAGAGAGCGAAAGTTTCTAAACTTGTTTCCCAACGACCAAGGAGTCCGATATGAGGTTGATACAAACCCTGCTGCTTACCGCCGCCGTCGCCGCGTCGGCCGCGCTTGCCCATACCGACGAGTACCTCGACACGCAAAAGGCGCCCAACGGCGGCCAGTTGCGCATGGCCGGCGTCTGGCACTTCGAACTTCTCGCGAAGGACGGAGAGGCCGTAACTGTGTTCGTGACCGATCACGCCGGGACGAAGATTTCCACCGCGGGCGCGACAGGCACGGCCACGATCCTGTCCGGAAAGGACAGGACGACCGTGACGCTGAAATCCGATGGCGACAACCGTCTCAAGGGCGTCGGCAAATATGCCTCGACGCCGGACATGAAGGTCGTGGTCTCGATCGCCCTGCCGGGCAAGGTCGCCGAGCAGGCGCGCTTCACGCCGCTGAAGGCGCTTGCCATTGAGGCGAACTCGCATAAGATGGATCGTATGCAGCATTGATCCTGTCCCGTTCGCCGCCCGGAGGCGGCAAACAACCAAAGGAGAGTCACCATGAAAATGACAGCCATGACAGCCCTTGCGGCCTCGATCGCGTTCGCCATGCCGGCCTTCGCCGAGGAGAAACATCACGAGACCTCCGTCCCCGCCGCGGAAAAGGCGGCCCCCGCCAAGCCTGCCCCCAAGGCCGCCAGGCCCGGTGGCGAAGGTTGCCCGATGATGAAAGACGGCATGATGATGGGCGGAAAGGGCGGCGGCATGGGAATGATGGGCGGCGGTTCGCAGGACGGGATGATGGAACGCATGCACCAGATGGAAAAGCGCATGGACATGATGCAGATGATGATGGAGCGGATGATGCGCGGCCCCGAAGGGCAGCAGGCCATGCCGATGAAGTGACTCGGCGCTCCGCAACGGGAGCATGAATGGACCACGCCGAATACACCTGCCCGATGCACCCGGAGGTGCGGGACTTCCGCCGCCGCCCAAACATGTGGACCCTGATCGGCCTTGGGATGGCGTCGGCCATCGGCAGAGGCGAGTTCCAGCAGCCGCCTTGCCGACGTGGCAGCCTGCGTGGCGCCCGCCACGACGGCATCAGCAAAGAACTCCAGCCAGGTTTCCCAATCGCCCGACAGGCGCACTGCATTCAGTAGTTCGTAATAGGTTTACCGGTGCTCCTTGAAGTGCAGGCTCAGATAAAGGAGTGGCTCGCGCAGCAGGCCGTCGGCGGCACGAACGCCGTCTGGAATGCCTTGGCGAAGCGTTCCATCTCCGTCTCCGGCAGGCGGTTGATCCCAGCCGCCGCCTTTCTTCCCCCGCCGCTTTCGAACTGTCGGCACAGCGCATCCGCACCGTCCGGCCGCGCCAGCGGCGCGCGCACGCTCACGACGTATCCCCCGCCCGGTCTGCCCGTCAGCACCGCGGTGGCGCGCTGCGGGCTGGCGGCCGCAACGCGGTTCGCGAACACCCCCGAGACGCGACGCGCCCACGCGGCATCCGGCAGTATGTACACCGCACCCCACGCCTCCGCCAGCGCCGGGCGCAGATCTCCGGCGAGCTTCATGTCCTCGCGATAACCCTCGCGCAACGCGGCGTAGGCCGGCGCCTCGGCGACGAAGGCGAGGGGGCGGCGATATTGCTTCAACAGCCGGTAAAGCGTCGCCGGGTGGTAGCGCAAGTCGGCCAGGCTCTCGCCGTAGGCGTTGTAATTCAGCGCCTCGCCCAGGTCGCGCAACGCCGCCGTCTGCGTCGCATCGAGGCCTGCCTCCGCGGAGAGCCGCTCGCCCAGCGCGGTCAGGTTGTCGCCGAACGCCCCGACGATGGCCCAGCTGCGCCGCGCGCCGCCCAGATGGCGGTCCACCAGCAGGCTCGTGCAGGTCTCGGCGGACGTGTCGATGAACGCCCGCAAGTTGGCATGCCGCGGAATGTCTCCGGCGTAGTGATGATCGAACCAGGTCAGACGCGCCCCGTCCGCCAGCGCCCGCATCAGCTCGGACCGGTTCGAATCGAGCGACACGTCCAGCACCGTGAGCTCGTCGCGCGGCTTCGCCTTCACCTGCTCCAGCAGGCGGATGTCGCGCTTGACCCCCGTGACCGGCTTCGCTTCGGGCAACTCCTGCTCAAGCCGCAATTGCAGGAGGGCGCAGATGCCGTCGGCGTCGCCGTTGAAAACGTCGTAGATGTTCTGGTGGTTGAGCATCGGAAATGGAAATGGCGCCCGTTTGTGGGGCGCGCATTGTACCGCGCCGTCATAAGGACGGGAAGCGGGCCGGTTCGCTGCGGGCGAGCTTGAGGGCCAGCAGGAAACTCAGGGCGATGACAACTGCAAAGGAAAGACCGAAGACGAGTTCCTTGCCATCGGACCAGGCGCCGACCTGGGGCGAGGCGTACTTGGCGAAGCCGAAGCCGGCCACCAGCAGCGACAGCCCGCCCACGGCCAGCCCCATGATGCGGGAGGCGATGCAGGCGAGGCGATCGGCGCGGCGAATGAGGCGCGCGATCCAGAGACCGTTGAGGCCATCCATCAGCATCATGCCAAGCATGAAGAGCAGCCCCAAAGTCAGTGCGTGCGATACGCCGCCAGACTGCGTGCCGGCGAGGGCGAACAGCGCCGCCTGGCTCATGGTATCGAATGAGAGGGCAAAGAGCGCGCCGACGGCGGCGATGAGCAAAGGGTTGCCGGTACGCTGCAGACGGCCGAGAAAGCGTCCCTTCAGACCCACCGGCTGCACCACCTGGCCCGGCTGCGCGGCGAGCACCGCGATCAGGTTCAGGGCGCCCAGCAGCGCGAGGAAGGTGATGGAGATCCAGGCGCCGAGGTCCTCCATCCACGCCGGCACCGCCCAGCGGCGCGCCAGCGCCCCAATCGCCAGGGCGACGGCAATCACCACTGCGCCGTGGCCCAGGGAAAACAGGAATCCACAGTAGCGTGCCAGCCGCGGGTTGCGACGGGCATTGAATCGGGTCAGGCCGTCGATGGTGGCCAAGTGATCGGCATCCAGGCCGTGCTTCACGCCGAGCGTGAAGACCAGGAACATCAGCGCCAGCCAGTCATTCGGAAGGGTGTCCATCGCGTCGCCCCGATAGTTTCGTATGAAGAATTAATAGCCCTCACCATCATGAATCGTGCCAGGACTGGAGTCAAATATCACATTGTTCCGTATGAAATTTTCTGGGTGGCCCAGAAAACGCCGGAAAGGGCGCTGCCGGCATGACGCCTATTGGAAAAGCGCTTAACCGGCCAGCGGCAGGGTGAGCGTCAGCACGGCGCCGCCCTCGGGATGATTGGATGCGGCCAGGTGGCCGCGATGCCGTTCGACGATGCCGTAGCCGATGGATAGGCCCAGCCCGGTACCCTTGCCGACCGGCTTGGTGGTAAAGAAGGGATCGAAGGCCTTGTCGAGATTCCCTTCGCCAAAGCCGGGTCCGTTGTCGCGGAAGGTCAGCACCACGCTGCGGTTGCGCACGTCGCCCCCGATATCGAGGCGCGCATCCGGTTGCCGCTCGGTGCTGTCGATGGCGTTCTGCACCAAGTTCACCAGCACCTGCTGCATCTGGCCGGGCGAACCGGAGACGTGGATCTGCGGCGGAACGTCGAGCGATACCTTGATCTTCGAGCCGGAAGCCTTCACCACCCAGTGCACCGAACGCTCCAGCACTTCGGCCAGGTTGAATATCTCCTCCTCGCCGCGGTCCTGCGCCGAGAAGCGCTTGAGGCCGGCGACGATGTCGCGCGTGCGTTCGGCGCCCTCGATGGTGCCGTCGATGAGCGGCTTCATGTCCTCCATCAGGCGGTCGATGCGCAGGCTCTTGCGCAGCTCCGCCAGTTCCTCGGCCGATTTGCCGGCATGGATGGCGCCGAGGTACTCGCGCATGCGCTGGCCGTAGCGCTGCAGGGCGTAGACGTTGCCGAGGACGAAGCTGATCGGGTTGTTCAGCTCGTGCGCCACGCCCGCCACCAGGCGGCCGAGCGAGGCCATCTTCTCCGAGTGGATGAGCTGCTGCTGGGCGAGCTTCAAGTCCTCATGTGCCCGGCGCAGATGCTCGTAGGCGCGGCGCAGGTCGCCCACGGGGCGGCCGGTCATCACCATGCCGACGAACTTGCCGGCCGGCGACAGGCGCGGCGTGCAGTTCACCGCCATCGGCATCTCGGGGGCGTAGCGGCACTTGAAATGCAGCTCGCAATCGTGGATGCGCTCGCTGTGCAGGTCGCGCAGGAAGCGGCGCGCCTGTTCGCTAGAGGCGTCGGCGGCGAAGAGGTCGATGAGCGGCGTGCCGCGCAGTTCGTCCTCGCTTTGGCCGACAAGGTCGGCCAGCGCCTGATTCACTTCCTGGATGACGCCATGGCGGTCGCACACCACCAGCACATCGGACATCGAGGTGAGCACGCTGAAGATGAACTTCTGCGTCTCCTCCAGCTTGGCGTTCTTTTCTTCCAGCGCCACTTCGTACTGCAGAAGATCGCTGTAAACCTCGTCCATCTTGCGGATGACGTCGATCCAGACGTCCTCGCCGACGCCTTCGGGCGGATGATCGAGGGCGTGCGCCGGCAGCGTCGGCAGGTAGACCCGCGTTTCCTGGGCCGGTTTGGCGTCGGGTCGTTTCGGCATGTCAGGCCTGGCTCCGTCAATGCACCGTGCATACCATGCACGGATCGAATGATCGCACGACATGCTGGACGGCGACGTCGCCCTCGCCCGCCGGCGCGCCGACCAGCGCCTGTTCGAGCGGGCCGGGCATGCCGTCCGTGTCGCGCGGCGAGAAGTTCCAGGTCGTCGGCGAAATGATCTGGTAGTTGGCGATGCGCCCGTCCGCGACGGAGATCCAGTGGCCGAGGGCGCCGCGCGCCGCCTCGACCAGCCCGGCTCCGGCCGCCGTACCCGGCATTTCGCCCTGCGCGCAGAAGGGTTCGCCGGGTACGAGCTGCCGCACCCATTTTTCCATCTCGGGCAGGATCAGGGCGATCTCCAGCAGGCGTGCGACGACCCGGCTCTTCACGTCGCCGCCCCGCGCGGCCAGGTTGCGCGCCAACGGATGTCCCGCCACCACCTGGCGCGCCAGGGCGCCGGTCTCCATGGGCAGGCCGGCCAGGCGCGGCGCCTTGCACCAGGTATAGCCCTCCGCCTTCTCGTCCTGCGGCCGAGTCACGCCCTGCGCCGGATGGCGCGTCTCGCCATCCAGCCAGGCATGCGAGACGTCCTCGGCGATGGCCTGCTCGTCCAGGGCATGCAGGCCGCCATTCCAGATGCCGCGCGGCAGGAGCAGGCCGGCCTCCTGCGGGTAGCCGCCGTAGCTCATGAAGCGGCCGACGCCGCGGCCGAGCTTGTCCAGATTCAGGTCGTCGGCGATCCCGAGGAAAGCGCCGAAGTCGCCACGAGGTTTTTCCGCCGCCCAGCGCGCTAGCGCGGCTTCCGAGCCGAGGGCGGCCACGGCCTCCAGCGCATCGCCGAACAGCACGGTTTCCAGATGGCGGCGGAAGTCGCGCAACAGGCCGAACAGGCGGATTTTCTCGGAGGCTTCGAGGGCGCGAGCGACGCCGCCTGGCTGGATGGCCAGGCTGTGCGGCCACTTCCCGACGAGCGTGCCCATAGCGGTGAGAAATGCCGCGCGAACCGGCAGGACGTAAGCCGCCGCGCTGCCGCGCACGGCGCGAAAGCGCTCGGCTGCGGGGCCATGCCAGGCGCGCCCGGCGTATTCGGCCCGTGCGAAATCCGGCATGAAGAACAGGTAGAAGTGGGTGAAGTGGTCGGCGATGTTCTCGACGGCATGCGCCAGGTTGCGCGTGATGCGGCCGTTCGGCGCCGCCGTGAGGCCCATCGCGTCGGCCAGGACGGACGCCGCGGCCATCGACTGCGACACCGAGCAGATGCCGCAGATGCGCGGCGCGAACATCAGCGCGTCCATCGGGTGCTTGCCGCGCAGGATCTGCTCGAAGCCGCGGTAGAGCGGCGAGCCGGCCCAGGCCTCGGCGACGCGGCCGTCCCTCACCTCCAGGGTCACTTCGAGGTCGCCCTCGACGCGGTTGAAGGGGCCGACGATTATTCGCGTCATTTCAGCCCCGTCTTCTTCACCGGCGGCACCACCACCTGGTGATCGGCCACGGCGTTCTCGCGCACGCGCTTCGGCGTCGCCGATTTCGAGAGCGCGGCGAGTGCGACGAACCAGGCCTTGGGCATGTCGGTGGGCAGGCCGATGGGGATGCCGGCGAGCTTCGGCGTCTCGTGGAAGGGATGGCCGGGCTCCTCGAAGCCCGGCTCGGTGCAGGAAATACAGGGCGCGCCGCCGCGCGCGCAGGAGCCGCTGCCGTTCCACAGACGGGCGTTGCAGTCGGCATGAGCCTGGGTGCCCTTGCAGCCCATGTTCTCCATCAGGCAGCCGAGATCGGAAGGCTTGTGCGCGCTGGCCTTGAACTCGTAGTACTCGTTTCGCGTGCAGCCGTGGTGCACCAGGTGGTCGGCGAAGAAACGCGGCCGGTTGAGCGGGTCCAGGTCCCGCGCGCCGAAGGCGCCCAGCGCCAGCGCCGTCAGCGTCTCGGTGACCCAGTCCGGGTGGCAGGGACAGCCGGCGATGTTGATGACGGGAAGCCCGCCGCGGCTTTTCCAGCCGGCGCCGAGCAGCCCGCCGGGCTGGTCGCCTTCGAACTGCAGGCCGCAGGCGTCGGTGACGTTTTCGCCGGCCGAGGCCACGCCGCCCCAGGCGGCGCAACTACCGACGGCCAGGGTGTAGCGCGCCATCCCGGCGAGCTTCCTCACCCATTCGGTCATAACGACGCCGGTGCCGGCATGGCGGTGGAAGCGCCCGGTGCCGCGCGGCCCGCGCAGCAGCGCCCCCTCGACGCACAAGGCACCGAGGGGAATTTCGCCGCTGGCGCACCGCTCCAGGATGAGCCTCGCCTCGTCGCCGCTCTCCTCGGACAGGCCCGGATGCCAGAGGACGCGTACGCCCGCCGAATCCAGCGAAGCATGCAGGTCGCGCGCCTCCGAGCAGAGCAGGGATATGGAGCACCCGCCGCAGCCGGCCGATTGCAGCCAGAGCACACTCAGGTCACGGTCATCCATTGCGCTTCTCCAGGCCATACCGCGTCAGCTTCGCCCGCAATCCCACCCGGGACAATCCAAGCTCGTCGGCGACGCGGGTCTTGTTCCAGCGATGGCGCACCATGGCTTCCTTGAGCACGCGCGACTCCAGCATTTCCAGGCGATCCTTGAGCGAGCCGTTGATGCCGGAGAGCATGCGCAGCTCGGGCTCCTCCTCGATGCTGGCGGCCTGGACGACGCGGCCGTTGAGGTATTCGGCGCCGAGCCACTCGGAGTCCGACAGCGCCAACATGCGGTGGATCTCGTTTTGCAGCTCGCGCACGTTGCCGGGCCAGCGATAGGCCGTCAGGCAGTCCATCGCCTCCCGGGTAAAGCCCTTCGCCGTCTTCACCAGCGCGCGGGAAGCGCCGTCGAGTATCTGCCGGGCAATGAAGGGAATATCGGCCGGCCGCTCGCGCAGCGCCGGCACGTGCAGCGTCATGGTCGACAGCCGGTAGTAGAGGTCCTGGCGGAAGCGGTCCTGGCGCACGTCCTCCTCGAGGTCGCGATTGGTGGCGGAGATCACGCGCACATCCACCGAGATGGTCTTGGCGCCGCCGAGCGGCCGGACCTCGCCCTCCTGCAGCACGCGCAGCAGCTTGACCTGGAAGGCCGGCGATGTCTCGCCGATCTCGTCGAGGAAGATGGTGCCGCCGTCGGCCTGCTGGAAGAGGCCGATGCGGTCTTCAAAGGCGCCGGTGAACGAACCGCGCTTGTGGCCGAAGAGCTCCGATTCGAGCAGCGTATCGGGCAGCGCGCCGCAGTTCTCCACGACGAAGGCCTTGTCGGCGCGGTTGCTGCGGTAGTGCATGGCGCGCGCCAGCAGCTCCTTGCCGGTACCGGACTCGCCGGTGATCAGCACCGAGATGTCGTAGGGCGCAATGCGCTCGACCAGGCGGCACAGCTCGTTCATCGGACTGTCCGGCGCGCGCACCAGGCGGTCGGTGTCGAACTCGCGCTTGACCTGCTGGCGCTTGGCGTCGACGCGGCTTCTCGCCACCGGGCCGGCGGTGCGCAGCTCGATGTTGAGGCGCTGGTTCTCCTGCTGCAGGCGGTGCAGCTCGGCCGCCGCGCGCACGGTGAGCAGCAGCGATTCGGGCTGCCAGGGCTTGAGGAGATACTGGTAGATGCCGGCCTCGTTGACGCCGGAGATGATGTCCTCGGTCTCGGTGTAGCCGGAGACGATGATGCGCACCGCGTCCGGCCAGCGGCCGCGCGCCTCCTTCAGCGTCTGCACGCCGGAGATGCCGGGCATGCGCTGGTCGCAAAGGATCACCTGTACCGGTTCGCGCTCCAGCACGGCCAGCGCCTGCTCGCCGCTGGAGGCCGTCAGCACTTCGAACTCCTCCTCCAGCGTGCGACGTAGGGTTTCCTGCGAGCGAACCTCGTCGTCGACCACCAGGATTGTCGGTAATGTCGCCATGTCGTCCTCCTAGGCTGCGTTCCGCGTCTTCAGCGCGGACTGTCTCTGCCACATGTTCCGCCGGTGCCGCGCCAGATGCAGCGGCGTCCACGCGTGCGGCACGCGATGCACGAAGTGGTAGCGCGCGACGTGGTAGCTCGGGTCGAAGCCGTAGAAGTTGAGCCGCATGCGCTCGAGCTCCTCCTCGCGATAGGCTTCGAGCGGCTTCACGGCCTCGTCGCGGGCGCGCGCGGCGCGTTTCTCCTCCATCAGTTGCGCGAGATCGGGCCGCGCCGCGAGTTCGATGGCCTGCCGCCGCACCCCCGCGGCAAAAGCCGCCGCGTCGGCGCCGAAGCTTTCATCGATGAGGCCCTGCGCCACGGCCTGGCGCGCCCCGATGGGCAGACGGTTCTGCGTGATGGCATGCGCCCGCTCCCAGCCGACGCGGCGCGGCAGGAGATAGGTCCAGTATTCCGAACCGTAGAGGTTGCCCATGCCCTTGTAATGCGGGTTGAGAATGACGCCCTCGCGCGCCAGCACGCGGTCCGCCGTCAGCGCCAGGAAGACGCCGCCGGCGCCGGCGTTGCCCCGCATCGCCGCGACGACGTAGTGGCTGCCGCAGTCGAGGATGGCGCGGCAGAGGTCGTCCATGGCGTCGATGTTGGCCCAGGATTCGTCGGCGGGGCTGTCGGCCGCCTCGATGGTGTTGAGGTGGATGCCGTTCGACCAGAAGTCCGGCCCGCCCATGAGCACGATGACCTTGGTGTCGCGTTTCGTCGCTTCGACGAAGGCGTCGCGCAGGCGGAGGCAGTCCGTCGTCGACATGGCGCCGTTGTGGAAATCGAAGTGCAGGAAGCCGGCGCCGCCCTCTTCCTCGTAGGAAATGTCCTGCCATGTGGAGGAATCGCGCAGCGGCAACGCGAGCAGCGCCGATTCGGGCACGCTCGCCGCCACCTCGGGCAGCGCCTGCGCCGCCGGCAGCTTGAAACCGGGCTGCTCGGATTTGCGCTTGGCGTGGGTGATCCACACCGCGCCGTCGGTGGTGGCGCGGCACAGCGCGCCCTGGCGCTGCGCGATCACCGCGCCGGGCCGCGCCCCGCGCAGCGTGCCTTCGGCGTGGGCGTTGAACAGCCAGCAGTCCACGCCGGCGATGCGATCGGCGAGGCCGGGGAAGCCGTCCGCGGCGCGAAGCTTGCGCAGCACCGTCGCGGTGTCGTCGCGCGTCCAGTCGACGCGGCGGTCCTCCTGCTTCATCAGCGGGCGCTCGCTGCCGCGCACGGCGGGGTTCGCATAGTCGAGCGGCGTAGGCTTGAAGTCGCCTTTTTCAAACTTCTCCACCGCCTCCAGCACGGCGGCAGTCGCGGCCTCGGTCACCTCGTTGCGGTAGAGGCTGCTCTTGCGCGCGGCGCGCATGGGGAAGGTCCGCGTCGCCCAGATGTCGCCGCCGTCCATGACGGCGTTGGCCTGCAGCACGGTGACGCCCCACTCGGTTTCGCCGTTCATGATGGCCCAGTCCAGCGCCGAGGGGCCGCGGTCGCCGACGATGCCCGGATGCACCACCAGGCAGACCTGCCCGCGCCACACCGCCTCGGGGATGGCGCGCTTGAGGAAGGGCGCGACGATGAGGTCGGGCCGGAACAACGCCACCGCCTCGATGGCGACGTTGTCGTTGATGTCGAACTCGATGGAGACTTCGTGGCCGCGCTGCGTCAGCTCGACGAAGAGCCGCTGGGCTAGGCTGTTGAAGCTGTGGGTAATGAAGAGGATGCGCATCAGCAGATCCTCGGCAGCTGCTCGCCGGTGAGCCAGTCGACGATGCGCTTGCCGCCGAAGCCGGTCTCCATCTGCACGAAGTGATGCGGGTCTTCGTGCACCGAGCCGATGCGGGCCGCCTCCCGGCCGAGCGGATGGGCGCGCATCGCGGCCAGCAGCTCATCGGCGTGCTCAGGCGCGCAGATGCAGATCAGCTTGCCCTCGTTGGCGACGTAGAGCGGGTCGAGTCCGAGGAACTCGCAGGCCGCCTCGACCTCCTGACGCACCGGGATGGCTACTTCCCGCAGCATCATGCCGACGCCGGACTGGCGGGCGATCTCGTTGAGCGTGGTGGCGAGCCCGCCGCGCGTCGGATCGCGCAGGGCGTGAATGTCCGGCACCGCCTCGACCATGCGCGCCACAAGCTCGTGCAGCGCGGCAGTGTCGGATTGAATCGTCGTCTCGAAGCCGAGGCTCTCGCGTTGCGCCATGATCGCCACGCCGTGGTCGCCCAGCGTGCCGGAGACGAGGATGGCGTCATTCGGCCGCGCCCGGTCGCCGGAGATGTTCACGCCCTCCGGCACCACGCCGACGCCGGTGGTGGTGATGAAGACGCCGTCGCCCTTGCCCTGCTCCACCACCTTGGTGTCGCCGGTCACGATCGGCACGCCGGCCTCGCGCGCGGCGTGCGCCATCGACTCGACGATGCGCTTGAGGTCGGCCAGCGGGAAGCCCTCTTCCAGGATGAAGCTGGCCGAGAGGTAGAGCGGCTTCGCCCCCGACATGGCGACGTCGTTGATGGTGCCGTGCACCGACAGGCAGCCGATGTCGCCGCCGGGGAAGAACAGCGGCGAGACGACGTGCGAGTCGGTCGCCATCACCATGCGCCCGCCCTGCACGGCGAAGCAGGCCTGGTCGTTGGCGGCGCGCAGCCAGTCGTTGTCGAAGGCGGCGAGGAACAGCTCCTCGATCAATTGCGCCATGGCCCGCCCGCCGCTGCCGTGGGTCATATCCACGCGGCCGTGCTTGAAGTCGACGGGGCGGATGTAGCCTTTTCTCACGTTGCTCATGCGGTCACCGCATCCTTGTAACGACCATAGGTGTAATGCGCGGCGCACGCCCCTTCCGAGCTCACCATGCAGGAGCCCATCGGGTTCTCCGGCGTGCACACCGTGCCGAACAGCTTGCAGTCCCGCGGCCGCTTGAGGCCGCGGAGTATCGCGCCGCACTCGCAGGCCTTGTTGTCGGCGACCGACCTGTATTCGACGCCGAAGCGGCGCTCGGCGTCGAAGGCCGCGTACCTCGCCTTGATGCGCAGCGCGCTGTAGGGCACCTCGTTCAGGCCGCGCCACTCGAAGCTCTTGCGCAGCTCGAACACCTCGGCCACCAGCTGCTGCGCCTTGACGTTGCCCTCGCGCGTGACGGCGCGGGAGAACTCGTTCTCGACCTCGGCGCGGCCCTCGTTCAGCTGCCGCACCAGCATGAGGATGGCCTGCATGACGTCGAGCGGCTCGAAACCGGCGATCACCACCGGCTTCCCGTACTCCTCGGCGAAATGCTCGTAGGGACGGCTGCCGATCACCGTCGACACGTGGGCCGGGCCGATGAAGGCGTCGAGCGGCACCGTGCCGTGCAGCCTGACTTCCGGCGATTCGAGGATGTTGGCGATGGCCGAGGGCGTCAGCACATGGTTGCAGAACACCGTGAAGTTGGCGAGGCCGAGCTTTTCCGCCTGCACGATGACCACCGCCGTGGGCGGCGTGGTGGTCTCGAAGCCGATGGCGAAGAACACCACCTGCCGTTCCGGGTTGTCCCGCGCCAGCTTCAGCGCGTCGGCGCTGGAGTACACCATGCGCACGTCGGCGCGCATGTTGCCAACCCCGGCCTTGGCCTTCAGCAGAGACAGCCCGTTCGACGCCGGCACGCGCAGGCAGTCGCCGTAGGTGGCGAGGATGACGCCGCGGTCGAGCGCGAGGTCGATGGCGTTGTCGATGCGGCCGACGGGTAGCACGCACACCGGGCAGCCGGGGCCATGGATCAGGCGGATGTTCTCCGGCAGCAGGTCTGAGAGGCCGTAGCGCGAGATGGCGTGGGTGTGGCCGCCGCAGAATTCCATGATGTGGTAGCGGCGGTCGGTGCGCGCCTCGGCGGCGATCGCCGCGGCGATCACGCGCGCCGTCTTGCCGTCTCGGAATTCATCGATGTACTTCATGCCGGCGAGGCCCCCATGCTCTCGCCCAACTCGGCGAACAGCGCCAGGGTCTTCTCGGCCTCCTCCGGATCGAGTCTCTGGATGGCGTAGCCGACGTGCAGGATGACGTAGTCGCCGACCGCGATGCCGTCGACCAGCGCGAGCGAAATCTCCTTGCGCACACCGCCGACGTCGACCGTAGCCTGGTCGCCATCGAGCAGTTTCACCACCTTGACCGGTATTGCCAGGCACATGTTCGTGTTCCTATGCGTTCATTGCGATCCAGGCTTGCCCCAGGCTGAGGCCGCCGTCGTTGGGCGGCGCCAGGCGCGCTTCCAGCACCTCGAATCCTTCCGCTTCGAGCCGGCGCCGCACGCCCGCGCCCAGGATGCGGTTGAGGAAGCAGCCGCCCCCCAGCGCCACGCGCGCGATGCCGCGCTCCCGCCCGGCGCGCGCAGCCCACGCCGCCAGCGCCTCGGCCAACGTCGCGTGGAACAGCGCGGCGGCAAGGCCGGCATCGCGCTCGTCGGCAAGGCGCCCAAGCAGGGGCAGCAGGTCGAGCGTGCCGTCCTCCTCCAGCACGAAGCCGTCCTGCATCGGCTCGACTTCGCCGTGCCGCGCGGACTGACTTTCATAGAGCATCGCCGCCTGACCCTCGAAGGCGGCCAGCTCGCGCACGCCAGCCAGCCCCGCCGCGGCGTCGAACCAGCGGCCGCAGCTCGAGGTCGGCGGCGTGTGCGCGTTGCCGCCGAGCATCATGGCGACGGCGCCGGCGGCGCGCTGCCGCGGAAAGCGCGCGCGAATCTCGGCGCCGCGCCCGAGCGCGAAGAGCGCCGCGGCGGCCATGCGCCAGGGCTCGCGCGCCGCCTTGTCGCCGCCGGGAAGCTGAAGTTCGCGCAGATGGCCGAGGCGGGTGAAGCGTTCGTCGTCCGCACGCAGCAGTTCGCCGCCCCAGGCTCCCCTGTCGGTGCCCATGCCGACGCCGTCGAGCGCCAGCCCGAGCAGCGGTTCCGTCGCGCCGTGCTCGGCCGCCACCGCGGCGATGTGGGCGTGGTGATGCTGCACGGCGATCGACTTCAAGCCGCGCCCGCGCGCGAAGTCGGCGGCGAAGCGCGTACTGTGGAAGTCCGGGTGCAGGTCGTGGGCGACGACTTCCGGCTCGATCTCCAGCAGGTCCATCATGCGCTGCGCGGTTTCCTCCAGCGCGCGACAGGTCGGCGCATTGTCGAGATCGCCGATGTGCTGCGAGAGGAAGGCTTCGTCGCCGCGCGTGAGACAGATCGTGTTCTTGAGGAAGCCGCCGGTGGCGAGCACCGGGGGCCCCGACTTCGCCAGCTTGATCGCCTGGGGCGTGTAGCCGCGCGCGCGGCGGACGAATTGCCTTGCGCGCACGACGCTGTCGTCCACCCGCGTGACGATGGCGCGGTCATGCGCGAGATAGGCGTCGGCGATGCCGGCCAGCCGCGCCTGCGCCTCGTCGTCGTCGCGCACGATGGGCTCGCCGCCGGGATTGGCGCTGGTCATGACCAAGACCAGTTTCTGCGGAACGGCGAGCCAGCCGGTTCCGGACGGACGCCCCGCCGCCTCGTGGAAAAGCAGGAACTGGATCGGCGTGCACGGCAGCATGGCGCCGAGTTCGCGCAAGCCCGGCGCAATGCCCGGCAATGCGGCGTCGCAACCGTCGCGCTTGGCGAGCAGCACCACCGGCCGCTCGCGCGATTCGAGCAGCGTGCGCTCGGCGTCCCCCACTTCGGCATAGGGCGCCACCGACACCGAGTTGGCGAACATCACGGCAAAGGGTTTTTCTTCGCGGTTCTTGCGTTCGCGCAGGCGCGCCACGGCTTCGGCGTTTGTTGCATCACAGGCAAGGTGATAGCCGCCGAGGCCCTTGACGGCGACGATCTCGCCGCGCAGCAGCCGTGCCAGGATTTCGACAATCGGGTCGCCCGCCCCATCCCGCAGCGCGAGACGCGGACCGCACTCGGGGCAGGCGTTCGGCTGGGCATGGAAGCGGCGGTCGGCCGGATCGTCGTATTCGCTTCGACAGGCCGGGCACATTTCAAAAGCCGCCATGCTGGTGTGCGGCCGGTCATAGGGCAGCTTGCGCGTCAGGGTGTAGCGCGGGCCGCAGTGGGTGCAGTTGATGAAGGCATGGCGCCAGCGGCGGTTGGCAGGGTCGAACAGCTCGGCGAGGCAGTCCGGGCAAGTCGCCGAATCGGGCGTCACCGAAGTGTTCGCCGCACCGCGCAGACTGGCCTTGATTTCGAAGCCGCGCGCATTGCCCGGCGGCGCATCGCGCACCTCGACCGCGGTGACGCTGGCCAGCGGCGGCGCCTCCGTTTCGAGGCGGGCGATCAGCGCCTCGACCGCCCGCGCCGCGCCCCGCGCCTCGATATCCACACCCTCGCCGTCGTTGCGCACCCAGCCGGCGAGGTTCAGTTCCTGCGCCAGGCGATAGACGAAAGGCCGGAAGCCGACGCCCTGTACCTGCCCGCGCACGCGGATGCGGCGGCAGACGGTGGGTTGGGCACGGACGGCGAGGAGTGGCATGTTCAGTTTCCGCGCACCGCCGTCAAGCCGTCCTCCAGCCATCCGAGCCAGCCATCCATGCCCTCGCCGCTCTTCGCCGAGACCCGCATCACCCCGATCTTCGGGTTGATGCGGCGGGCGTACTCGATGCACTTCGCCGCGTCGAACGCGAGGTGCGGAAGGAGATCGGTCTTGGTCAGCAGCATGAGGTCGCTGGCGGCGAACATGTTCGGGTACTTGAGCGGCTTGTCCTCGCCCTCGGTGACGGAGAGGATCACCACCTTGTGCGCCTCGCCGAGGTCGAACTCCGCCGGGCAGACCAGGTTGCCGACGTTCTCGATCAGCAGCAGGCCGCCCCGCGGCAGGTCGAGCCGCTCGAAGGCGTGGCCGACCATGTGCGCGTTGAGATGGCAGCCCTTGCCGGTGTTCACCTGGATGGCCTGCGCGCCGGTGGCGCGGATGCGCTCGGCGTCGTTGCTGGTCTGCTGGTCGCCCTCGATCACCGCCAGCGGATGGCGGCCGGCCAGCCGGTCGATGGTTTCGACGAGCAGCGTGGTCTTGCCCGAGCCGGGGCTGGAGACGAGGTTGATCGCGAAAAGGCCGCGTTCGCGCCACAGCTCTCGGTTGGCGCCGGCGTAGGCGTCGTTCTTGGCGAGGATGTCCCGCTCGATCTGTACCATGCGGGCCGGCGCGAGCCCCGGCGCGTGCGCGCCATGGTGGTGGTGATGGGCATGGCGCGGGGCATAGCTGAAGCCGCCCTGCGCATGCGCGTGCTCATGCCCGCCCTCGATCTTCGTTTCGCCCTGGCCGCAGCCGCAAACTGTACACATGGTTCCTCCGATTACTCCACCTCAAGTTCCTTGATCCGCATCTCCGTGCCGCCCTGCACCTGCAGCTGGTAGCCGCCGCAGCGCGGGCAGGGGTCGTAGCGCTCCGTCATCGGCACCGACACGCCGCATCGCATGCACCAGCCGGTGCCGGGCGTGGTGACGATCTCCAGCGCGGCGCCGTCGGCGACGCTGCCGTGCGTCACCGCGTCGAAGCAGAAGCGCATCGCCTCGGTCTCGACGCCGGAGAGCGCGCCGATCTCCAGCCATACCGTCTTCACGCGCGCGAAGCCGGCCTTCGCGGCGTGGTCCTCGATGATCTGCAGCACGCCCTCGGCCAGCGACATTTCATGCATGTTGCACCCGAATCCCATAAGCGACGCATGGGTCGAGCGCATGCGCCAGCAGCGCCGCCGCCCGCCGCGCCTCGTTTTCGTCGCGCGCGGGCATGCCGGCCAGCCCGCGCGGAAAGGCGCCGCGCGGATGGAAATTCCATTCCGTCGGCGCCACGATGCGATAGTGCGCCACTTTCACGCCGTCCAGATCGACGCGATGGATCAGCGTGCCGCGCGCGGTTTCCACCGCCGCGATGCCCGCGGCGCGGCGCGGCGCGGCCGCCCGGACGCCGCTGGCGACGGGGCGCCGCAACTGTTCCGGCAGCGCGGCCAGTTCGACCAGCCGCGCCAGCAGCCGCGTAGCCGCGCCGCCACCGTCCGCGGCCAACCCGTCGGCCAGCAGGGGGTGAAAGCGCTGGCGCGCCAGCGCCCCGGTTTCGGCCGCCTTCCCCTGCCAGGTCGGCGCGGCCGCAAACGCATCGTTCGCCTCCATGGCCGGCGCAACCACCCCGGCCAGCTCGGCGGGCCCGAGCCAGGGCAGGAAGCCCCGAGGGGAGCGGAAACGAAAACCGCGCAGGCGCGCCAGCATGCGGGTCGACGGCAGGGCGGCATCGTCCGTCCAGCGCCCGAGCTTTTCGGCATCCAGTTCGAGCCAGGCCCGCGGCTTCATGCCATACACCCGCTCCTCCAGCAGGGCCTCGGCGTCGGCCGCGATGTCACGCCATTCGGCGGCGCCGGCCGCGACCGGCCGGCGCCTGCGCAGACCGGCCAGATCGCCCGGACGCGCCGCCTCGCCGATCAGCGGCGGCAGGTCGATGAACAGGCGCCACAGATATTCCTGCAGGCACTCCGCCGCGATGGCGCGCTCCCGTCCGTCGCGCACGCCGGATGCGGCCTCGATGCCCCGGGCCGCGTCGCAGGCGGCGGCGGCGGCGACCCCCTGCGCCTTGCCGCAAACGCCGAAGAGGAACGGCACCCGCCGGACCGCCTCGTCAACCAGCTTGCCTTCCAGCACGCGACTGGCGAATACGGGTCGCGACGAATTCACCGCCGCACCGGTAATCCGCTTGCCATTCCAGGTGATCTCGAACTCCAGTTTGCCTTCGGCGATCATGCGCTTTCCATTCCGTAAGGCCTAGGCACAACAAGAAACATGCCGGCCACGCGAATAGATTAAACCATTTATTAACAATGGGTTGAAAATATTGCCTGGACGGAGCGCGGTTCATTCTTCCAGTCGAATGATCAAACAGGAAGGATAATGACCGGCAAGGAGATTTTCAGCCGCGCCCGAATACCGATCCGAGAAATTCCCGCTTGCTCATCGGGCGTTCGAGGGCGGCCCGTTTGGGGTCGTCGAACGCGGCATTGCCCGGCGGGGCTTGCGGCTTGCCGCTGGCTTCCGGCGCGCACTGAAGCGCCGCCAGCGCGGCGCTGGCGACGTCGCGGGCGCCGGCCTGGCCGGCGAACTGCGCCATGGGCGAGAACAGCGAGCAAGACTGGAACTCGCCAACCTCGGGCTCATGACTGCCGAGGAAGGCGAAGTCGCCCGAGGGGAAGTTGCGGAAGAGGCGCTTGCCCGGCGCCACGCTCTCCCAAGCGTCGGCCGCGCCCGGCACCAGCACCAGGTTCATGAACCACGGCGTGATGACGATGCCGAGCCAGTGACCCCGCCAGCGGGTGAAACCGACGGCTTCGACGTGCAACGCGGGGTTGAGGATCGGCACGCCGGCCATCGTCTCGATCTCAATGCGGCGGAAGGCGGCCTCAAGGCGCGGCGAGGGGTCTTCGGCGTGGACGCGGAGGGTTTCCGGACTACCAGGCGCGGACATCGGCGAGTCCCCGGGCGAAAACCTCCTCCATCAGCGCCAGGGACTCGCGGGCGCGCGCTTCATCCACGCGCTCGTAGGCGAAGCTGCCTTGCCGGACGAGCACGTAGTCGCCGACGGCGACGTCCTCCTGCATGAGCATGAGGCTGACCTGGCGTCGCTCGCCGGCGGTGTCGACCACCGCCATGAGATCGTCGATCCCGAGGATGCGCGAGGGGATGGCCAGGCACACCCTAGTGCCCCTCGGCGACAGCCTGGCGCGGCGAGAGGGGAATGCCGCGCGCGGCGAGCTGTTCGGCGGCGACGGCGATCATCTCCGGCATCCTTCCGGCGACGGTCGGCGTCAGTTCGGTGCCGAGTTCGAGGCTTTCCGGCTCGCAGCCGATCAGCACCAGGTCCTTCGGCGGATCGCCGGCGAATTCCAGGCTGGCCAGGACGTCGCAAATGCTGACCTGATGCGGCGAGAGCTTGGCCCGGAAGAACACCGGTACTTCCTTGCCGGTGAGGAGAATCACCGTGCCGGGCGCGCGCCCGGCCTTGACGGCGTCCAGCACCACCAGCAGGTCGACGCCGGCAAGCGGGTCGAGCAGCTCCATGCCGGCGGTGCCGCCGTCGATGACCTCCACCCCATCGGGCAGATCGTAGGCGATGCGCAGGGCCTCGGCGGCGTGCACGCCGAGGCCCTCGTCGCTGAGGATGGTGTTGCCGATGCCGAGGATGACGGTGCGCAAGGGATTCCTACTTGGCTTTCACCGTGATCGCGCTGCCATTCTCCGTGTCGGTGACATGGATGGCGCAGGCGATGCACGGGTCGAAGGAGTGCACCGTGCGCAGCACCTCCAGCGGACGCTCGGGATCGGCGATCGGGTTGTCGGCGATGGACGCCTCGTACGGCCCCGGCTCGTCCTTGTCGTTCCTCGGACAGGCGTTCCAGGTCGAGGGCACCACGCACTGGTAGTTCTTGATCTTGCCGTCGTCGATGACGACCCAGTGCGAGAGTACGCCGCGCGGCGCCTCGTGGTAGCCCTGACCCATGATCTCGCCCTTCGGGAAGACGGGCTTGTTGTAGGTGGCGACGTCGCCCTTGGCGATGTTGTTCACCAGCAGTTGCCACTGGTCGGCCAGCATGTCTACCTGCACCGCGCAGGAGACGGCGCGCGCGGCGTGGCGGCCGATGGTGGAGTGCATGGCGTCCAGCCCGACCTTTGTCTTGGCCAGCGCCGAGACGGTGTCGAGCGCGGCGGTGGCGTACTTCTTGGTCGGCTCGTGGCCGGCGGCCAGCATGCACAGCACACGCGACAGCGGTCCCACCTGCGCCGGCTTGTCGTAGAAGGTCGGCGACTTCAGCCACGAGTATTTGCCGTCTTCCTTGAAGTCGGTGTACTGCGGCTTGGTCTCGCCCTTGTAGGGATGCAGGTTCTTGGCGCCTTCGTACCAGGAGTGTTTGGTGCTCTCCTGCACGCCCTTGACCCAGTACTCGTCGTTGAAGGTCTTGATGGGCTTGAAGGCGGACAAGTCCCGGCCGGCGACATAGCCGCCGGGCAGGGCGAACTGCGTACCCCTGGTGTCCAGCGGGATGTCCGGCACGCACAGGTAGTTGGTGACGCCGGCGCCGTACTTGGTCCAGTCGGCGTAGAAGGCGCCCACCGCGGCGACGTCGATGAGGTAGACGTTCTTGACGAAGTCGGCCAGCTCGTCGATCCAGCCCTTGATGGCGAGCAGGCGTTCGACGCCGAGGGTGGAGTAGCTGTCGGTGGAGATGGCGTTGGAAACGCCGCCGACGGCGATATTCTGGATGTGCGGCGTCTTGCTGCCCAGGATGGAGACGATCTTGTTGGCCTTGCGCTGCACGTCGAGGGCCTGCAGGTAGTGCGCCACGGCGAGCAGGTTCACCTCCGGCGGCAGCTTCATCGCCGGATGGCCCCAGTAGCCGTTGGTGAAGATGCCGAGCTGACCGCCGTCGACGAAGCCCTTCAGGCGCTCCTTGACGGCGCGCATTTCGTGCTTGCCGTTCAGCTTCCACGGCGAAAGGCTTTCGGCCAGCTTCGATGTGGCGTCCGGGTCGGCCTTCAGCGCGGAGACGACGTCCACCCAGTCGAGCGCGGAGAGGTGGTAGAAGTGCACGATGTGGTCGTGCACCGCGTGCGCCAGGATGATCAGATTGCGGATGTACTGGGCGTTGAGCGGCACCTCCATCCGCAGGGCGTTCTCCACTGCGCGCACCGAGGCGATGGCATGCACCGTGGTGCACACGCCGCAGATGCGCTGGGTGATGGCCCAGGCGTCGCGCGGGTCGCGGCCGAGCAGGATCAGCTCGACGCCGCGCCACATCTGGCCGGACGACCAGGCCTTCTTCACCTTGCCCCCATCCACCTCGCAGTCGATGCGCAGGTGGCCCTCGATGCGGGTGATCGGATCGATCGTTATGCGTTGTCCCATTCTTGACTCCTTTGATTAGCGCGTGGCCGGCTGCGCGGCGGGCAGCACGGGGTAGTTTCTGACGATGTAGATGTAGGCCAGGATCTCGAAGGCGATGATGCCGACGGTGACCATGAGCTCGGCGAACGACGGGAAGTAGTGCCAGCCGTCGCCCGTCATGTAGCCGACGAGGAAGCCGTTGATGCGCAGGAGCATGCCCCCCAGCATCAGCAGCACCGCGCCGGTGAAGAGCTTCGCGGCGCTGCGGCGCGCCTGCTCCGTGGACAGCAGCGCCAGCGGCACGACGAAAGCTGCCGTCTCGACCCAGAACCAGAAGGCCTGCCAGGTGGCGGCGAAGGCCGTTCCAAGGGCGCCGCGGAAGACCAGGTCGAGCACCCGAACGACTACGTAGGCGGCGAGCAGCCAATACATGATCTTCGACAGCGGCGTCAGCACCTTCGTCTCCAGCGGCCGGCCGAAGCCGGCCGAGGACAGCGTCGCCTCGAAGACCACCACGGCGAAACCGAGCAGGATCGCCGTCATCAGGTAGATGACGGGCAACAGCACGCCGGACTGCCAGAGCGGATGGATCTGCCGGCCGAAGATCACCAGCAGCGAGCCCAGCGAAGACTGGTGCATCGAGGGCAGCAGCACGCCCAGCGCGATGAAGAAGAACAGCAGCTTGTTCAATTTCTGCTTGACGTCCTTCATGCCCCACTTCTCGAGGAAGGCCGGCGAGAACTCGATCCACATCACCACGATGTAGGCCGAGACGCAGACCGCCACCTCGAACATCACCGAGTTCACCTGGGCGTAGCCCGGCCAGAAGATGTGCCAGAAGTTCCACCAGCGGCCGAGGTCGAAGATCACCGAGACGCCGGCCAGGGTATAGCCGAACAGGCTGGCCAGCAGCGCCGGCCGCACCAGCGGGTGGTACTGTCCTTTGTTGAAGATATAGACCAAGAGCGCCATGGCGTAGCCACCGCAGGCGAAGGCCGAACCGACGACGACGTCGTAGGCGATCCAGATGCCCCAGGGATAGCCGTCGTTGAGGTTGGTCACCGCCCCCAGGCCGTTGATGAAACGGTAAAGAAGGATGGCGGCGGCGATGGCGGCGAGCACGCCCAGCAGCAGGGTAAACGGCGTGAGCAGGTTGCCGCCGAGCGGGCGCGGCGCATGTGCGTGATCAGCCATGGTGGCCTCCCTCCTCGTCTTCAGGCTTGACGTTGCGCTTGGCGACGAAGGTCAGCGCCCCCAGCACGGCGATCGGAGCGATGAGCCCGCCGTAGAGCGTGTGCTGAAGGGTCTCCGACAGCGCGGCGTCGGAACGCGGCGGCAGGTCCGGGTAGCCCAGCTTCTGGAAGGAGACGCCGGAGAGCAGCAGCATCTGCGTGCCGCCGAATTCCTTCTCGCCGTAGGTGTGGTCGAGATACTTCGCCGCCACGCCGGGATAGCTCTGGTCGGGACCGCCCAGCCTGCCGCGCGGGAACTGGGTCTTCTCGCCCGGTTTGAGCGCCTTGCGGCGCGCGATCTCCTTGTTGATGTCGGCCACCGTGCCGTACAGCGTGGCGCCGGTCGGGCAGACCTCGGCGCAAGCGGCATACTTGCCGTCCTTGTGCCGGTGCACGCAGAGCTGGCACTTGCTGATCCGCGGCGTCGGCGAGTCGTAGGTGAAGCGCGGCACGCCGAAGGGGCAGGCCGCCACGCAGTAGCGGCAGCCGATGCAGGCGTCCTTGTCGTAGCTGACGATGCCGGTCTTCGGGTCCTTCTTCATCGCCTGGACCGGACAGGCCGAGACGCAGGACGGATCGACGCAGTGCATGCACGACTTCTTGATGAAGGCGAAGCCGTTTTCCTCGCCATCCTTCTTCTCCAGCGTGCCGTGCTTGTAAGCCTTGATGACGTTGAGCGTCTTGCCGGAGATATCCAGCGGCGTGTCCCAGTATTGATCCTGGGTGCTGAACTCGGGCGGCATGCCGTTGGCCTCCTTGCAGGCGGCGACGCAAGCCTTGCAGCCGACGCAGAGGGTGGAATCGAAGAGCAGCCCGAGCGCCTCGGGCGGCAGTGACTTGTTGTCGCGCGCCTGTGCCGGACAACTGGCCGCCCCCGTGGCGAGGGCGGCGCCCCCGGCCAGGGACGCCTTGAAGAATTTGCGCCGGTCCATGGTCACTCGCCTTTCTGCCGGGGCTGGGCTTCGTCCTGCTTGCCGAGGTTCTTCGCCAGCATGGCGGCGCCGCCGGCCGCGGCGCCGGCGATGGCCGCCAGGGCCGCCGCGGAGGCGAAGCTCGTCTTGCCCTGCTGCTCGACGATGCCCGGGTAGGACGCCGGCGGGCTCATGCCCTTCAGCTGGGCTGTCGCGTGGATGGGCTTGGTGAAGCCGATGCCCTTCTCGCTGCAGCCGATGCAGGGGTGGCCGCAGGCCACCGGCCAGTTCGACTCGCCGACGTCGCCGAAGCCGATGGTCGAGCAGTTGGCGTAGGTTTCCGGGCCCTTGCAGCCGAGCTTGTAGAGGCAGTAGCCCTTGCGGTGGCCCTCGTCGCCGAACTCGAGGGCGAAGCGGCCGGCGTCGAAATGGGCGCGCCGCTCGCAGTGCTCGTGGATGATGCGGCCGTAGGCGAATTTCGGCCGGCCGAGTGGGTCGATGTCGGGCAGCTTGCCGAAGGTGAGGAAATGCACCGCCGTGGCGAGGAAATTGTAGGGGTTGGGCGGGCAACCGGGAATCGTCACCACCGGCTTGCCGAGCACGCCGGCCACGCCGCTTGCCCCGGTTGGGTTCGGGTCGGTGGAGGGCATGCCGCCCCAGGAGGCGCAGGAGCCGATGGCGATCACCGCCGCGGCGTCGGCCGCGCACTCTTTCAGCAGGTCGACGGCCTTGTGGCCGCCGATCTTGCAGTAGATGCCATTGTCCTTGATGGGAATGGCGCCCTCGACGACCAGGATGTACTTGCCCTTGTTGGCCTTCATGGCGGACTTGCGCGCCGCCTCCGCCTGGTGGCCGGCGGCGGCCATCAGCGTCTCGTGGTAGTCGAGCGATATGACGTCGAGGATGAGTTTTTCCAGCGTCGGGTGCTCGGCGCGCAGCAGCGATTCCGAGCAGCCGGTGCATTCCTGGAAGTGCAGCCAAATCACCGACGGCCGCTTGGCCCTCTCGACGGCCTTGGCGATGGCCGCTTCGGCGCCGCTGGGCAGGCCCAGCGTGGTTGCCGTCGCGGCGCAGAACTGCATGAACTCTCGTCGGTTGATGTCGAGCCGGCTGGCCACCGTGCCGGCGGCTTCCGCCATTTCTTCGATGTGGGTTTCGCTCATGTCCTCGATCCTTCTAATTGATCCAATCCCCATCTCCGGCTGACGCCGGAGACCCCCAAACAGCATGTTGCAAAGCGCTTCCGGGAGAAGATTACAAGTTTCGTGCCTACCCAAGGCGGCTTTCGAATGTCTTTTAGATCAATGCGTTGGATGCCTGCAACGACATGCCGGGCAAAATGGAGGGGAAAAAATGATCGCCTGGCCTGACTGACCGGAAGGGAACTTTCCAGGGCGGCGTCGGCCAGCTGGCCGACGCCCCGATTCATCGGTTCGAACCGGTCGGCGCGGGCGCGGCGAGGTCGATCACGCGGGCTCTGACCTCGATTGCCTGCGTCCTGCCGTTTTTGCCTTCCACCTTGAGCACAATGGGCAGAGCGTCGCCGGGCTTCAGTTGCCCCCTCAAGTCCATCAGCATGACGTGGGCGCCGCGAGGTGCGAGCTTCACCGGCTTGCCGGCCGGCAGGTCCAGCCTCGGGAGCGGACGCATCTTCATCACGCCGTTTTCCGTCTTCATGGCGTGAATCTCGGCCAGGCCGGCCGCTGGGCTGGCGACCGAGACTACCGCCGCATCCTCGCTGCTCGTCACCTCCATGAACACGCCCGTCACCCGCTGGGTCGGCATGGTGCCGCGCGCCCAGGCATCCCTGACCGTGACTTCCGACTGCGCGGCCAGGGAAAACACCGCCAGCGCGGCGGCAATAAGCGATTTTTTCATCAGTCGTCTCCTCTCGTCGAACGGCGGAGCGTCATTGTGACGGATCGGTGACGAAACCGATGCGCGTGAGTCCTGCGCGGGCGGCCATGGCCATGGTCTGCGCCACCTTTTCGTAATGGGCGTGGCGGTCGGCGCGGATGTGCAGCTCCGGCCGGGGCTGCTGCATCGCCGCCGCCGCGAAGTGCGATTCGAGTTCCGTGCGCGCCACCGGCGCCCCGTTCCAGTAGAGGGATCCGTCCTCCCGGATGCCCAGTTCGATGTGCTCCGGCTTCGTGATGTTGGCGCTGGAGGAGGCCTTGGGCAGGTCGATCTTCACCGAGTGCGTCAGGAGCGGCGCGGTGACGATGAAGATCACCAGCAGCACCAGCATCACGTCGACCAGCGGTACCACGTTGATGTCCGCCATCGGCCCTTGGTGGCCGCGTCCGTTGAAGCTTCCCATGGCCATGGTCGTTCTCCTTAGCTGGACGAGCGGTTGGTCTTGGCGCCGACCGTGGCGAGCGCGTAGAGGTCGTGCGCGAAGGCGTCGAGCTGCGCCAGCCAAATGCGGTTGCGCCGGGAAAAGGCATTGTAGGCCAGCACCGCCGGGATCGCCACCGCCAGGCCCAGCGCGGTCATGATGAGCGCCTCGCCCACCGGGCCGGCCACCTTGTCCAGCGTGCCCTGGCCCGACAGGCCGATGGCGACGAGCGCGTGGTAGATGCCCCAGACGGTCCCAAACAGGCCAATGTAGGGCGAGGCCGAGCCCGCCGAGGCCATTACCGTGAGTCCGTATTCGATGCGCGCCGCTTCCTGGTCGATGCCGTTTCTCAGTACGCGCGTCAGGAATTCGCCGCTTCCGCCGGCGGCGAGTTTGTGCAGGCCTTGTTCGTCGCTTTCGTCCGCGGCGATGAGCGCTTGGTGCGCCAGTTCCGCGAAGGCGTTGTCCGGGGATCGCCGCGCCAGCATGTCGCGAACTTCCGAGAGCGAGCCGGCTTGCCAGAATTGCTTGAGGAAGGCGGTTACCCGCCGGCTTGAGAGCAGGTTGGCGATGCCTTTGGTGAAGATCAGGTACCAGCTCGCCACCGAGAGCGCGAGCAGCAGCCCCAGTACGATGCGCCCGACGCCGTCGGTCTGCGTGAGAAAGTGGGCGAAGCCGAGTCCGTTTTCCATGAGGGGTTACTCCAGAACGAATTTGAAGGGTTGCAATGCGACGGCGCGCACCGGCCGACCGTCGCGATGGGCCGGCGTGCAGCGCCAGCCTTGGACGGCGGCTTGCGCCGCTTCGTCGAGCCGGGGAAAGCCGCTGCCGGTGGCCACCGTCGAACGCGCGACCTGGCCCTGTTCGTCGAGTTCGACCTTCAGCACCACGGTGCCGGTTTCGCCCAGGCGGCGGGAAACGGGGGGGTACCGGGGCGGCGTGCGCTCCGGGCAGCTGACCGATAGCTCTCCGCCGAGCGTGACCGGGCCCGCCGGCCGGGGCGGCGCGGGCGGCGCGGGCGGCGCCGCGATCACCGGCGCGGGGGGCGGGGGCGGGACCACGGGCTCGGTGGGCGAAACCACCGGCGCCTGCGCAACGAGCTGGGGCGGCGGCTCGACCGGCTTGGGCTCGGGCGGCTTCGGTTTCGGCGGCTCCGGCGGCTTCGGCGGCGGGCGCTCCGGCTCGATGATGTTGACGAACAGCGTCGACATCTTGTCCTGCATCGGGATCAGCCGGTGCCGCCACAGCCCCCAGAGCGCCGCGCCGTGCAGCGCGATGACGAGGACGAGGCCGGCGGCGCGCTCGGGACGAACCATCAGAACTGGTATTTCGCCTGCGCGACCCAGCTGCGCTGGGTGTAGGGGTGGAAGGCGAAATACTTTTCGTTGGTCAGGTTATCCACGCCCACGGCCACCGAGAACCGCTTGTCGAACCGGTAGTTGAACTTGGCGTCGATCACGAGGAAGCGGCTGGTGCTCCCATAGACCTCGTCGTTGGTGTCGCTGTTGTCAAACTCGTTGAACTGGCGACCGGAGTATCGACCGGCCAGCGTCCAGTCCATCTTGTCGCTGGCGTGCCAGGTCGCAGCCAGCGTCGCCCGCCAGTCGGGCAGGCGGATCATGCGGTGGCCCACGGCCGTCGGCCGCTGCTCCCAGGCCAGGATGCGCGAATCGACGAACGTCAGGCTGCCGGTCAGGTCGAGGCCGCGGATAAATGCGTCCTTGTGCTGCAGGGCGGTCTCGATGCCGCGCACGCGCACCTTGCTTACGTTCTGCACGGTGGTGACGGTGCCCGTGGTCTGGCGCGTCAGCGCGTCCTTCAGGTTGTCCTGGAAGAGCGAGACGCGCAGGCTGCCGCCGCCGATGTCGCGCTCGGCGGCCAGCTCGCCCGCCAGTATCTTTTCCGGCTTGAGGTTGGGGTCGTTGTTGACGATGGTCGAGCCGGAGATCGAGCCCTGAAACAGCTCGGTCACCGTGGGGAAGCGCGTGGCGCGGGAGAGCGAGCCGCGCAGCAGCCAGTCCTCCGTCGCCACCCATGAAAGCGAGAACTTGGGCGAGGCGAATGTCGACTTCCGGTCGGGATAGGTCAGTGTGCTGGTCGTATTCGTCTTGGTGCCATTGAATGCGCGCCATTGCTCGTAGCGCAGACCAATGGTCATCTTCAGGTCCGGGCTCAGGGCGATGGCGTCCTGGACGTATATGCCCTGCGTCTCCGTCTTGCCCGTGTTGCCCGCATTGACGGTGGTCGCATCTCCAACGAGCCAGTTCGTGTTCGTCCAGGTACGGTCGTTGAGCGTGTGCTTGTCGTAGTGGTAGCCGAATGCGACGTCGTGTCCGCGCTTGCCCCGCGCCGGCCGCCAGTCGACGCGCATGTCGGCGGTCACCCAGCCGGTGCCGTCGAGCAACTGCACCTGGCCGGCGCCGCCGCTCGCCGCCCCCGGCAGCGCGGTGGTGGGCTTGCGCGTCTTGTCCTTGTCGATGTCGTAGTCCGTCAGCGCCGCCTCGAACGCCCAGTCGCCCTCCGATTTCGGGTCGAAGCGCCAGGTCAGGCTGTTCATCCAGTGCTCTTCGAGGCGCTTGGAAGGCTGCAAGTCGGTGGCGGACAGGCTGTAAGTCGCGCCGTCGATCTTGACGCTGCCGCTATAGACGGGATTGCCCGACGCGTCGCGCAGATAGGTCTGCACGCCGACGTCCGAATCGTTGCGCCAGTGGCCCAATGTATAGGTGAGCCGCGAGGCGGGCGAAAAGTCGTACGCGAGCTTGATCTTGGCGTTGCCCTGGATCGTGTGGTCGATGCTGGTGGCGCCCATGACCACGCGGTCGGCATTCTTGGGGTCCTTGTCCCAGTGGTAGCCGGTGACGACCGTGCCGCCGGTGTCCGCCGTTTTGCGCGAGGATGTCTTGAACGACTGCGGGTGGCCGGTGTTATCGAAATGGCTCGCGGAGAGCGTCCAGCGCAGGTCGCCGTGGCGGTTGCCGAGGAATGCGCCCAGGCGCGAGCCGCTGTAGGTCTCGTCGGTGCCGTAGAGATTGAAGGACTGGGTGAATGCCTGCGCCTCGGCATGGGCCTCGAACTTCTCCGGCAGCTTCGACTTCATGACCATGACGACGCCGACGGCGTTGCCCGAATAGGCGGCGGAATGCGCGCCGTAGCTCACGTCGACGCGATCGATCTCCTGCGGCGCGATGAACCACCAGCGCGGCGCGTAGGCGAACGAGTTGCCCAGCAGCATCGACACCAGGACGTTGTCGGCATAGACGAGCGAGCGGGCGGAATCGATCGTGCCCGAGTTGCGGGACGACAGGATGGCGTTGCGGTCGCCGATGTATCGCTTGCGGACCTGGACGCTGGGCAGGTATTTGACCGCGTCCTCGGTGTTGATGACGTTGGTGCTCTCGATCAGCGCCTTGGTGGCCGCCTCGGTCGAGGTGGTGATGTTGCGAAAGGCGGCGGGACGCTCGCCGTAGACCGTCATTTCGCTCAGGCTGGCCTCCTGCGCAAGTGCCGATGCCGCGGCGGACATCAGCGCCAGCGCGATGGTGTTACGTTTCATCTGGGCTTCCCCCTCGATTGAAAGAATTGTTTGACCGTTGCCTCGCCGAGCGAGCCGGCATGGGCTTCTCGGCGGTGGGCGGCATCGAATAGATAGCTGCGCGGCAGCTCGCCGCGCCAGGATGGGTCGATGGCGAACCGCAGGCGCTCGGGCACGTCGTCGTCGAACACCCAGGTGTCGATGCGGCCGAGCCCGAATCGCCCGAGCGCGGCGCGGATGTCCTTCCCGTCTTCCGGCGTGTCGGTGGAGACGAGCGCCAGCGGCAGGGCGGGGGCCTTGCGGACGAGCCGGCCCAGCATCTTCAGTTCGCCCGCGCAGTGCGTGCAGGTGGTCGACCACAGCACCAGGATGAACGGGCGGCCGGCGAATTGTTCCTTGATCGCCGTGACGCTGCCGGTCGTGAATGGGCGCAATTCCGCGGCCGAAGCCTGCGCGGTCGCGGCGAGGCACAGCGCCAGCGCGATCAGCCCCCGCCTCATGGCGCATTTACCCGCAACACGCGCAGGCCCTCGGCGGCGGTGTTCCAGACCACGAGCGCCTGCCGCGCGTCGACGAGCGGCAGCGCGTAGTCCGCCGCCCCCGCCGTCTCGGCCAGCTTCCGTGGCGCACTCCAGTTCGCGCCGGCATCCTCCGAAAGCATGGCCCAGGCGGAGAGGTTCTTTCCGTCGAACTCGCGCCAGCTCGCCAGCACCCGGTCGCCGTGCGCGGCCACATCCGGATGCCCTGCCTGGCGCGCGGGATCGCCCAGCGTTATAGGCTCGCTCATGACTGCCGCGTTGCTGTCCCGCTGAAAGTCAGTTTGCGCGATACGGCGATAAAAAATCCCCTGGCGCTTCTTCCCGTTGGTGAACCATACGATGTGCAGGTTGCCGCGCCCGTCGGCGGCGATGTTGCCGCCGTGGTGCGGGCAGCCGTCGATCTCCCACTCGTCGTCGGTCACGCGCAGCACGGGGCCGCCGTTCAGGCCAGCGATGGCGAAGTCGCGGATGTTCTTCCCGAACACGTGACGCCAGAAGGCCACCGGCCCCTCGCGCGTCCAGGTCAACCCCGTTCGGCAGCACTGGCAGCTGTGGTCGGCGACCTTGCGGTTGAGGCCGAAGCTCGCGCCGCCGTCGCGGGAGACCGCCGCGTAGATGCCCACCTGCGTCTGCGGCGACCCCTTGGGCGCCTTGCCGTCGCGGGCGCGCGCGTCGAGCCAGACGGCGGCGACGCCACCCCGCCCGTCGATGGCCAGCGCGTCGAAACGGTGGCTGATGACCTGCCGGTCGTCGTTGAGGATGACGGGCGGCGAGAATGTCCTGCCGCCATCGAGCGAGCGGGCATAGCGGATATGCCCCGTCATTTTCTGGCCGAGATTCTGCGTCCAGGTCAGATGCACGGCGCCGTCCGGCGCAGCGGCGATCTTGGGCCGGTTCTCGGCGTCGGCCGTCACGGCCTCCGGCGTCGGCGTGACCGCGGCCGGCGAAACGAAGCTCGCGCCGCCGTCCTCCGAACGGGAAACGACCAGCCGTCGGTCCTCGACCCGCGCGAGCCACAGCCGGCCCTGCGCGTCGAGGGCCGCGCCGACGGCCAGCGGCGGCGCGTGGGCGTGCTCCTGCGCCATCACCGCCCCCGCCGCGAGGGCCAAAAACATCCCCACCAATGATTGAATCCGGAAAGCCATGCCGCTTCTCTTCCTGTTTTGTGAAGAGAAGGAATCTATTCGGATAGATGCCGCGCACGGTGCGGCAAAACGCCGCATGCGGCAAAACGCCGCGCGTCAAGTTGTCGCAGGGGGTTCCTTGTTGCCGTTGAGTTTGACGGTGATCAAGGCTTCAGGGCTTTGCCGGCCTCCTCCTCGGTGCGTCCGTCGCGGATGTGATAGATGCGTCTGAAGGTCGGGATGATCTTTTCGTCGTGGGTGACGACGATGATCGCGGCGCCGTAGCGTTGCGCCATGTCGTTCAGGAGGCGCACGACGGAAAGCGCCCGCACGGAATCGAGGGGCGCGGTCGGCTCGTCGGCGAGGATCACGGGCGGCTGGTTGACGAGCGAGCGGGCGATGGCGACGCGCTGCTGCTCCCCACCCGACAGCATGGACACGCGAACGCCGGCCCGATGGCCGACGTCCAGCGCCTCGATCAGCGCGCGGGCGCGGCTGCGCGATTCCCCGTTCGGCCGACCCGCCAGCATGGGCAGCAGGGCGACGTTGTCGGTAACGTCGAGGAACGGAATGAGATAGGGCGCCTGGAAGATGAAACCGATACGGTCGCGCCGCAGCGCGCGCAGGTCTTTGATCTTCCAACCGCCCGACGCGCCGTCGTAGATGGTTTCGCCGCCCAGTTCGATGATGCCCGTCGTCGGTTCGATCACGGCGCCCAGGCACTTGAGCAGGGTGCTCTTACCCGATCCGCTGGGGCCGACCAGTCCGACGACTTCGCCGCGCCGGATTGTCATGTCCACGCCGCGCAGCGCCTGTACGGCCGTGGAGCCGCTGCCGTAGGTCTTGGTCAATCCGGACAACCGGATCGCCACGTCGTCGGGCGCCGCCATGGTCATCCCCCGATCGCCTCCGCCGGGTCGACCTTCAGCGCGGCGCGGATGGCCAGCACGCTGGCCAGGGCGCAAACGACCACGGTCGCCGCGAGACCCCGGGCGGCGTCCCCCGGCTCCAGCAGGACATGCTTCGGGAAGAACGGCGCCCAGATCGTCGCTGCGACCTTGCCGACGACGAAACCGATCAGTCCCAGCGCGAGCGCCTGTTGCAGGATCATCGCCGCGATGCTGCGATCGCGCGCGCCGATGAGCTTCAGCACGGCGATTTCGCGCAGCTTGTTCATGGTCATCGTGTAAATGATGAAGGCGACGATGGCGGCGCTGACGATGGCGAGGATGACGAGGAACATGCCGATCTGTTTGGCCGAGGTGGCGATCAGCTTGGCGACGAGGATGTCCTCCATGTTTGCCCGCGTCCAGGCCGTCAGATGCTTCCATCGGCCGATTTCGGCCTTCACCTCGTCGGGCGAGTGGTCTTCCGAGACGCGGATCAGCACGGCGTTGACGTTGTGGCTGGTCGTCTGGCTCGCCAGCACCGCGTCGAGCAGGCCGGGCGCGCCGGGGCGGTTGAGCGACGGATTGGCGGCGGTGCGCGCGCGCTCGGCGATGATGCTGTCGTTGTCCTTGAGAAACTGGATTTCCTGCGCGTCCTTGATCGGGATGAACAGCATCGGGTCGCCCGACGAGGAGGTCGCGCGGCGCGCGAGCCCGACGACCTTGTAGTCGTGGCGGCGGATGCGCACCGTGTCGCCCACCGCCAGACCCGTCTTTTCATCTGCGACGGCCTCGTAGTGGCTACGCATCAGGGGGCGGCCCGCGACGACCTGCGCCGGTTCGCCCAGGGCGCCCGGCTCGACGCCGGCCACCATGACCCGCACATCCCTGCCCTTCACGGAGACCTGCAGGGTGAGGTAGGCGACGTTGGCGGCCTCGGCGACGCCGGGCAGGACGGCGAGCGTGCGATAGACATCGTCGCGGATCGAGGACGGTTCGGCCCAGGGGCCGAGCGTGTCCTTCTGCACCACCCAGAGATCGGCGCCGGAAGCCGCGATCACGGCATTGCCGTCCGCCACCATGCCGCGATACACCCCGGCCATCGTGAGCGTGACGCCGATCAACAGGCCCAGCCCGACCCCCGTGAGTACGAAGCGGCCCAGGTGATGGCCGATGTCGCGTGCGGCAAGGCTGATCATCCGCGCGCTGCCGAATCGCTGGTCACGCGAACGCGGTCGCCGTCGCTGATCGGGTGGCTCCGCCGCGTGACGACCGTTTCCCCCTCGGCGAGACCCTCGATGATTTCCACGCCCGCCGCCGTGCGCACGCCGGTTTTCACGGCGCGGAACTTCGCCCGTCCCGACTCGACCACGAACACTCCCGTCCTGCCGCCCTGCCGCGACAGGGCGGCTGGCGGCACCGCGAGAACCCCGGCGCGCATCGGCAACCGCAGGGTCACTTCGGCCATTTCGTTCAATGTCAGCCCCTCGGGAAGCCGGTCGAAAGCCACCATCGCCACGCGCTCCTCGGTGACGGCATCGGAAAGTCGCTCGATGCGCGCCACCCTGCCGGCCAGCGCCTCGGCCGGCCGGCTGCGCAGGGCGATGCCCGCGGGCAGGCCGACGGCGAGGCCGGCGGAGCGCCCCTGGTCGATGCGCACGCGCAACCAGAACGAGCCCGCCTCCGCCAGGCGCAGCACGGCCTGCCCGGCGACCGCCGTGCTGCCGGGCTCCAGTTCCCGCGACACCACGAGGCCGGCCACCGGCGCGATCAAGCGGGTGTTCGCCACCTGCCTTTCGAGCGCCGACGCCTCGGCGGCCAGGCGCGCCGCGTCCGCGCGGGCCGACTCGATGTTGGCGCGGCTCGCGGCCAAAGCCGCCTGCGCCGCGCGGGCCTCGTGCCCCTTGGCGCGTTCGGCCTCGCTGCTCACGAAGCCCCGTTCCCGCAGCGATGCATGGCGCAGCGCGCTCGCCTCGGCCGTGGTCAGCCGGCTTTCGGCTTCCATCGTTTGCGCCTGGGCGGAAACCAGGGCCGATCGGGCGCGCGACAGCGCATGGCGGCTGGCGGCGAGCCTCTCGTTCAGGTCCACGGGGTCCATTTCGGCCAGCAGTTTTCCGGCCTCGACGCGATCCCCCTGTTCCACCCATACGCGGGCAACGCGTCCGGCCGCCGTCGGCCCGACGAGAATGGTGCGACGCGCCTCGACGACGCCGATGCCGAACAGATCGGGGGCGAGATCGAGGCGCGCGGCGGATGCGACCGAAACCCCGGCCGGCGCCAGGGGGCCGCGCGTGACGAAGAGAAAGGCGCCGACCGCCAGCAGCGACAGGCCGGCGGCGATGCCCAGCCGGCGGCGATTGAGGAATCCCAAAGTCATGGTGCGGCTCCCGTCGGTAACGTTATCCAGGCTTCCAGTCCCCCGCCGATGCGGGGCAGAAGGTCGACCTGCCAGCCGTTGGCCCGGGCCAGCTGCCGGACGATCGCCAGCCCCAGCCCCGCGCCTCCGGTCGTCGGGCTGCGCGAGGCGTCGAGCCGGTGGAACGGCTGGAACATCGCCTCGACCCGTTCGGCTGGGATGCCCGGCCCCCGGTCGAGGACACCGATGCGCATCCGCCCGCCATTTGCCTCGGCCTTCAGTTCCACGGGCTTGCCGGCGCCATGACGCAGCGCGTTTTCCAGCAGGTTGCCCAGTATCCGGCGCAGGGCCAGGGGGGCTGCCCGCAGGATGGCCGCCGGACAGCTCACCGTCACCCGTTCATCATCCGCCGCGAGGCTCTCCAGCAGGGGGAGTAGCGCGATGTCTTGCGGGGTCTCCCGTTCCAGCCCGCGGGAAAGGTCGAGCACATTGCCGATCAGCCGGTCCATTTCCCCGATGTCGGCCTCCATCCGGGCGATGAGCCTCGGCGCCGGGCGCTCCTCCAGCAACGCCAGCGCAAGGCGCATGCGCGAAAGCGGCGTGCGCAGGTCGTGGGAAACGCCGGCCAGCAGAACCGTGCGCGCGGCGAGGAGTTCCCGGACCTGGCGCGCCATGTCGTTGAAGCGGCGCGCCAGCGCCGCCAGTTCGCGCGGGCCGGTTTCCGGCAGCAGTTCCGGCACTTCGCCGCGGCCGACCTGGACCGCCGCCTCTTCCAGGCGGGCCAGCGGCGCCACGGTCCGCCGCGCCAGCCAGAGGGCGGTTGCCAGCGCGAGAACGAGGCCGACCGCCAGGGAGACGGCGGCGGCCAGGAACGGACGGACGTCGAGGCTGCTGATCGGAAAGCCGACCCAGATCGCGCTCCCCCCCGAGGGCAGCGAGGCCCAGAACCAGTCTTCGCCGCCGGCGGTCTCCCGCACCAGATGCCTGCGATCACCGGTTTTTTCCCACAGGGCGGCCTCCAGGAAATGAATGAACGGCCCATGCCATGCGTCGCCGGCCGGACGCGGCGGCCCGGCGCGCAGGGCAAGGGCGTGGCTGCGCGCCAACTCCCGCTCGAAGGCCGGTCGGGTTTCCGGCGGAAGCTCGCTCCAGGTCTGGGCCGACAGCACCATCAGTCCGGACAGGTTGGCGGCCGAACGGCGCGCCATCGGCATCATCACGAACCCGACCACCGCCGCCGCCATCATCAGCTCGAAAACGACGAACGCCAGCACCAGCAGCCATGCGTTCTGCCGGGCGAGGCTCGCCCCCTGCGACGCGCCGTCTTTCATGGCTCGCCCCCCTGCGGGTTGAAGAGGTAGCCCTCGCCGCGAATGGTGCGGATATAAGCCGGCGCGGCGGGATCGGCCTCGATCTTGCGCCGCAGCCGCGTGACCCGGATGTCGACGCTGCGATCGAAGGGATCGCGGTCGAACCCCCGGATCAGGCTGACGATGTCGTCGCGCGAAAGCACCCGGTTCGGCCGTTCGACGAAAACGCGCAACAGGTCGAACTCGGCGCCGGTCAACGGAACCTCGCTGCCCTCGCGCAGCAGCCGGTGCGCGGCCAGGTCGAGTCGATACGGCCCGAAGCGGCGCTCCCCGCCGGCGAACTCCGCGGGCGCCGCGGAGCGGGCGCGGCGCAGCAACGCCCGCAGGCGCGCCAGCAGTTCGCGCGGACTGAAAGGCTTGGCCAGATAGTCGTCGGCCCCCACCTCCAGGCCGACGACGCGGTCGATCTCCTCGCCGCGCGCGGAAAGCATCAGGATCGGCAACGCGGCGCGGGCGGCATCGCCGCGCAACCGCCGGGCGAGGCTCAGGCCGTCCTCGCCGGGCAGCATCAGGTCGAGCACGACGGCATCGGGCGGCCCGCCCGACAGCGCGCGCAGCATCGCCGCGCCGTCGCCGACGGCCTCCACCGCGAAACCGTTGGCGCCCAGATACTCGGCAAGAAGGTCGCGCAAGGCGGGATCGTCGTCGACGACCAGGATGCGCGGCGTGTCGGAAATGCTCATGGCCGCAGTGTAGCGCGCCGCATCCGCGCGCCTTCGCCGCGGAAACAAACTGAAACGTTGCGATACCGGAGGGACACGGCGGCGTTACCGGCCGCGACGATGATGCGTCCGTCGAATCCCGACGATGAAAAACACAGGAGAAAACGATGAAAGCAGCACGGTACTTCAGATTCACCCTGGCCAGCGTGGCCGAAGCGGCGGCGGGCAGGGCGGCGGACGCATGGGCGGCGGTGGAGATGGGAGTAGCGGCAGGGGCTTGCCGCACGCGGAAGCCAACGCCATCAGGGAGGCCGCGCGCTCCACGACATCGGCAAGATCGGCATTCCGGACGCCATCCTCACCAAGCCCGCCCGGCTGTCCTTCCATGATGATGCAGGACATGGGCCGGATACAGTGCCCCGAAAGAACTCACGCCATGCACAAGCCGCTCTCCCGATCCGTCACCCTGGCCGCATTCCTGGCCCTCTGCGCGCCCGCCGGTGCGCAGCAGGGCGGGAAGGCGGCCGGCGCCGGAGGGGGAACCAACCATCCGCTCAACCTTTCCCTGCCGGACATGAATAGTGCCGGCGCCCGGAATCCTGGACGCGGGCAGGGCATGCATGGGCAGGACGGAAGCGGTTCCATGCCCTACGGCGCCGGTTATGAAGCACGCCAGCGCAGCAGTGGTGGCGGAAGCGGCGGCCTGGGCGGCTTCAGAAGGACAACAGCATTCGGCGCACTCCGAGTGCAATAAGCACCGCCGCCGCGCTCCAGGTCAGCCAGCGCGCCAGCCAGGCGCGGCCGGCCCGAAGTTCGCGTCCCAGCCGGCCGGCCAGCGGCACGAGTACCAGAATGGGCGTCATCGCCGCGCCCAGGCCGAAAGCGAAGCCGTAGGCCGCGCCTTGCGCCGGGCTGCCGGCCTGCGCGGCGAGCGCCAGCAGCGAGGCGAGCGGCATGCAGGGCGTGAGCGACAGAGCGGCCCCCAGGAACAGCGGCGGCAGACTGTCATGCCGTCGATGGAGGCGCACCGGCGCAACCGGCGACAGCGAGGCGGCCTTGCATCCGGGGCTCGCCGGCCGCGCCAGCAGCCAGAGGCCGGCGAGGATGCTGGCCGCGCCGATGACGCCGTTGCCCCAGGCGCCGCCCAGCGCCTTCGCCAAACCCAGTCCGGCGGCGCCGGCCAGCGCCGCCAGCAGGGTGTAGGTGGCCATCCGCCCGGCGAGGAACACGCCGGCATGCAGGAAGGCTTCCCGCTGCCCGCTGGCGCGTCCCAGCGCCCAGGTGCCCATGAAGGGCAGGCAGGTGACGGTGCAGGCGGTCATGCCCATCGACACGCCCAGGAGCCAGATGGTGCCCAGCGTCACCTGGCCGGCGGCGAGTTCTTCAGGCATCGGCTTGCCGCGTCTTGACGAGCTTCACGGGCTTGACCGTGCCGTCCGGCAGTTCGGCCTTGACCTTGTCCTTGTAGTACTCGCGGCTCGACGAAAACAGCGCGAACGGCCCCCACTTGAGCTTGATGACGCCGTCCTGCGGGCAATATTCGGCGCAGCGGCCGCAGAGGGTGCAATCCTCATGGTAGGCCTTGCGACCGCTCTCCTTCGCGATCTCCGGAATGTCCATCGGACAGGCTTCGGTGCAGACGCCGCATTTTTCGCAGTTCTCGTGGGGCGTCTTGGAAAGGCGCATCGGCGACAGCCGCTGGAACAGCGCGTTGAAGGACAGCAGCGGACAGATGCGGCAGAACGGCTGGCGAACCGCCAGCGCGCCGACCAGCGTGAAGCCGATCAGCAGGTTGGCCACGGCGCCCAGGCCGAAGCTCCAGTTGTCGCCGAGGCGCAGGGCGAGCTGCTCCGTGTTGCCGGTGAGCAGCGTGCTGGCGACCCGCGAGGGGCAGATGTCGCAATAGGGATTGCCCAGGGAATGGGGCGTCACGCCGAGCCCCGTCAGGAGCGGCAGCAGGAACACCAGGCCCAGGAGCAGCAGCCACTTGACCGGCCGCACGCGTTTCACTTCGCCAAGATCGCCCTTCTCGAACCGCCGCAGGCCCAGGCCGAAGCGCCGGCCGACCTTGCCGATCCACTCCTGCAGGGTGCCGAGCGGGCAGACCCAGCCGCAGAAGGTCTTGCCGATGACGAAGAAGAAGGCGAAAAAGGTCAGGAACGTCATCAAGAGCGGCAGCACCATCTGGAAGGTGAGTTGCTGCGCCCGGACCATGGCCTCGCCGATGCGGTGGTGAAGCTGGTGCTGGGTCGGCACCAGCACGCAATAGCCGCCGTTCTGCATGTCGTAGGCGCAGGACAGCGCGGGCAGCGCGCCGGAGATTTTCTCGGCCGAGTAATGCCCGACGACGACGCTGCCATAGACGGTCAGAAACAGCATGAGCACCTGGATCACGAAACGGAATCCGGAAAGCGTTGGGAAAAGGTTCTTAAGCATTGTGGGCTCCTTCGCCGCCGTTGCTGTTGGAGCGCCGCCGAAGCAGCGGCGTCGCCGCGACCATGCCGAGCGCGCCGAAGACGGCGCCCCAGGCGAGGCTGCGGTTGCGGTCGGCGTCCTGCCCATAGACGTAATTGAAGGCGGTCAGGTAGCGCCGACCGCCTTCTTCCTTCTCGGTGGACAGCACGAACTTCGCGCGACGCGGGCCGTGACCGTCGTCCCCGGCGCCTTGGGCCGGCTTGAAGTCCCGCGGGAAGACCACCGTGGCGCGGCCGGCGGCGTCGGTCAGGACGGTGGAGCGGCTGCCGAACTCGGTTTCCAGAGTCAGCGGCTGGCTGGCGACGGGCACGCCGTTCATGCGGACGAGAAAGCGCCACTTCTCGCTTTCCCGGTAGCCGCTGTGCTCCCGTGGCAGGGGCTCGGGCACGATCTCAAGCTCGTGCTTCGCTTCCTTGAGCAGGTCCGTCGGCGCCTTGCCGGGGTTCGGGAAGTACCAGGTTGTGGACGCGACGCGCACCCCGGCCTCCGACTCGCTGCGGGCGACCGCCCAATGGTAGTTGCCGATCTTGGGCGCGGCCGCTTCGATCCGCGCCCCTTCCGGCCCGACCGGATAGGCGACGCGCCTGCGTTCGGCGGGGCCGTCGGCGGCCATGACCAGAACCTCGGCGGCATCGATGCCCATGGGGCGCAAGACTGCAGCGGAACGGTCGCCGCTCCGGTTCATGGCGGGCGCCAGAAGCGGCTGCCGGGTCCATTCGCGGTTGCCGCCGGGCCGCTGGCCGGCCGGCTTCGCCGCCTCCGGGACGGTTGCGGCCCCATGAGCCCCATGGTCCGCGTGCTGTTGGGCGAACGCCGGCGCAAGGGCCAGCAGCGCCGGCACGGCGATCGCCATGGAGAGGTGGTTCATGTGACTCATCGCGTCCTCCTTAGAAATTGGCCGTCAAACCGACCGTCCAGTTGCGCGGTTTCCCCACGACGATCGAGAGATCCTCGGCGTTGTAAACCCCGTCGTAGGCGCCGGTGACGTAGTGCGATGCGTCGTTGGTGCCGCGCGCGGCGGACCAGTAACGCTTGTCGAACAGGTTGTTCACCCGCATGAACAGCGACCATTTGGCGCCGAGGAAGCCGGCTTCGCGGATGTCGTAATTGGCCGCCAGGTTGAACAGTGTGCGGCCGGCCCACTTTTCCTGGTTGATCTCGTCGGCCCACGACCAGGACTTCGCGTCCATTTCCAGCGCAAGACGGAAGCGGTCGCCGGGCTGCCAGCCGAAGGTCGTGTTCAACTGATGGCGAGGGACGCGCGGGACGTCGTTGCCAGCGACGTTGTAGAGGACGAGCCGGCAGGCCGTGCTCGACGGCGTGTTGGTGTAATTGCACGCCCCTGGGCCGCCCGCGTAGGAGTTGCCCAGCGTCAGATTGAAGTTGTCATACCTCGTGAATTTCGCCTGGATGTAGCTGTAGGCCGCGTCGAGCGTAAACGTCCGCTTGCGGTCGGTCTTCAGCGAGAGCTCGATGCCGCGGTTGCGGACGCCGCCGATGTTGTCGTACATCTGCTGGGCCGTCGAGGTGCTGGTGCTGTACTGGCCGTTCGTCGCAAGGATGAAGTCCTTGCGCTCGATCTGGAACGCGGCCGCCTCCACCTCGGCGGCAATGCCTCCGATCTCGGTCCTCGCCCGCACGCCCAGTTCAAGATTCAGCGCCTTCTCCGGCTTCAGATTCTCGTTGTTGAGCGTCTTGCCGCCGGTGGGCGACAAGCTGCCGTTGTAGAGCTGGTCGGCCGTGGGCGCGCGAAAACCGGTCGAGAGGTTGCCGAACAGGTCCGTGCCATCATTAACCGCGTAGTTCGCGCCGCCGCGCCAAGAGGCGGCGCCGAACGACTTGCTGCGACTGAAGGGCGTCGTGACCTCGTTGGTCCTGCCGGAAGTGAAATCGAGCCCGATGGCGTCGTAGCGACCGTTGAGGGTCAGCGTCCATTGCGGCGTCGCCAGAAACTTGAACTCGCCGTAGAGGGCGCTGATCGCCTCGTCTGTCGTATTGTCGGTCATCACGGTGCCGGCGGTCACCAGGGAAGCGCCGCCGAAGCAGTCGATCGGAGCGCTCGTGTCCGTCCTCGAACAGTAATCGACCTTGGCGGTGTTGAAGTTCTTATAGCGGTTGCGCCGCAGGTCGAGGCCGCCCAGCCAGCCGACGTCGCCGGCGCTTGTCCGCCATTCCGCCTTGACGCCGCGCTGCACCTGATCGTAGTCGTTGAGCGTCGTATAGAGCTCCTGGGCGCCCGGCGTCGAATCGCTGATGGTCGTTCCTGTTGCGCTGTTCCGTTGCGGCGCCGACCAGAAGGAGGTGCGGTCCTGGTATTCGTAGGCGGTGGCCAGGATGTTGCTGCGTTCCGTCAAGTCGTTGGAATAGGTCATGTGGAACTTCTGGAGATTGACGTCGTACTTGCGGGTGTAGTCCCGGCCGACCGTGCCCATGGGGTCAAGCGCCGCCTGGGTGGCGCCCTTGACCGAGCCGTGCTTGTCCTTCATCCGGTCGGATTGTTCGAAGCCGAAGGTCAGGTCGGACGCATCGGTGAGAAACATGCGCAGATTGCCGTCGATGTAGTCGGTCTTGTAGCCCGACTGCCAGTAGTAGTCCTCGCTCTGGCGATGGGTGGCCTGAATGTGGCCCGTACCCCAGTCGGAGGCGAAGCCGGCCCGGACCTGCTGGCGGTTGTAGCCCCATGCGCCCTCGTCGGCCGACACCGTGACGCCCCTGTACTTCGCGCCCCGCTTGGTGGTGACGATGACGGCGCCGGTCAGGGCGTCGTCCCCGAACAGGTAGGAGGCGCCGCCCTTGATGACCTTGATGGATTCGATGTTGTCCAGGTCGACGTTGACCTTGCCCGTGCGCTCGAACACCGGTACGCCGTCGATGACGATGGCCACGCCCGGCTTCTCGCCCATGTATCGCTGGTTCTCGATGCCGCGCAGCTTGATCTTGATTTCGTCGCCCGACGAGAGGTCGGCCGTCACGCCGGGGATCGACCGAAGCAAGTCGATCATGTTTTCCGGACGCTTCTCGTCCACCGTCTTGCCGCTGATGTCGTGAATGCTCGACGGCTCCGAGCGCTTGGACGTGAAACGGTCGTCGATGGTGGTGGAGGTGACGACCACCTCCTTGAGCACCGTTTCCTGGCCAAAGGCCGTCGCTGCCGGAAGAAAGACCAGCAGCGAGGCTAAAGGGCGTAGATTGCGGGCTTTGCGGTTGAGAATGGACATTTGCGTGTTCCTTCAAACTAAGAATGTCGTGCGGCCGGAATTCCTATATCTTTCGATATGTGTCGCGACGCATTCTGCAATAGTCCAACCCTTTGATTCCGCGACAAATCGCCGCATGCGGCAACCTGTCGCATGCGGCCGCGTTTTGCAATCCGGCGAATTGCATACTGTTTTTGTCGGGAACTTTGTGGCAGACTTGGCACTCGCATTAGACGAGTGCTAACATTGGCCAGAAGGAGGACGTGCCATGACCCATGCCCTGACCCTTGCCCACTTTCAAGTCCCATCGACCGCCGGCAGCCTGGACGCCTACATCCAGGCGGCGAACCGCGTGCCGATGCTTTCCGAGGCGGAAGAGTTGGCGCTTGCCCGCCGGTTCCGTGACGAGGATGACCTCGACGCCGCGCGGCAGTTGGTGCTTTCCCATCTCCGCTTGGTGATCGCCGTCGCCCGCGGCTACCTTGGCTACGGCTTGCCGCATGCCGACCTGATCCAGGAAGGCAACATCGGCCTCATGAAGGCCGTCAAGCGGTTCGACCCGGAGCGCGGCGTGCGGCTGGTGTCGTTCGCCATGCACTGGATCAAGGCCGAGATCCACGAGTACGTCCTGAGAAACTGGCGGCTGGTGAAGATCGCCACCACGAAGGCCCAGCGCAAGCTGTTCTTCAACCTGCGCAGCATGAAGAAGGGCTTCAACACGCTGGGCGCCGAGGAAGTCGGGGCCATCGCCAGGACGCTGGGCGTCAAGCCGGAAGAGGTCGTGGAGATGGAAACGCGGTTCGGCGGCGCCGATGTTTCCCTGGAGCCGACCGTCGACGAAAGTGATGGCGAGGAGCGTTTCGCCCCCATCGCCTATCTCGCCGCCGACGCGGGCGCCGAGCCCTCCGCGCAACTGGAGCGCAAGCAGCGCGACCGGCTTCAGGACGAAGGTCTACGCACCGCGCTGACCGGGCTGGACGACCGCAGCCGCGCGATCATCCTGCGCCGCTGGCTGGTCGAGGACGGCGAGGAAGCCGCGACTCTCCACGAACTGGCCGCCGAATACGGCGTCTCCGCCGAGCGCATCCGCCAGATCGAGGCCAAGGCCATGCAGAAGATGAGGGGCGTGCTGGCCGAACGGATGTAGGGCGTTACAGCGCGGCGAGCAGCCTGCCGTGGATGCCGCCGAATCCGCCGTTGCTCATGACCAGCACGTGGTCGCCTGAACGCGCCTCGGCGACGAGGGCGGCGACGAGGGCGTCCAGGTCGTCGAAAGTATTCGCTTTGCCGCCCATCGGCGCCAGCGCCTCGGTCGTGCTCCAGCCCAGCCCCCCGCCATAGCAGAAGACGAGATCGGCGCCGGCCAGGCTGCCGGGCAGTTGGGCCTTCATGGCGCCGAGCTTCATGGTGTTGGAGCGGGGTTCCAGCACGGCCAGGATGCGGGCGGAGCCCACGCGGCTCCTCAGCCCTTCGATCGTCGCGGCGATTGCGGTCGGATGGTGGGCGAAGTCGTCGATGACCGTGACGCCGTTTACCGTGCCGCGCACCTCCAGCCGCCGCTTGACGCCCCGGAAGGTCCGCAGCGCCGCAAGGCCGGTTTCCACCGGCACGCCGGCATGGCGGGCGGCGGCAAGCGCGGCAAGCGCGTTGGCGCGATTGTGCGCGCCGGGCAAGTCCAGCCGGGTCCGGCCGAGCGCCGCTTCGCCAAGGCTGACCTCGAATTCCCCCGATGCATCCGGCTCTCCGGCCTGCCAGCCGTCGGCGGCATCGAACCGCTCCACCGGCGTCCAGCAACCCCGATCCAGCACACGTTTCAGCGATTCTTCGGCGCCGTTGGCGACGATCAGGCCGCTACGTGGCAAAGTCCGCACGAAGTGGTGGAATTGCGTTTCGATGGCTGCAAGATCGGCGAAGATGTCGGCATGATCGAACTCAAGATTGTTCAGGATCGCCGTGCGCGGACGGTAATGGACGAACTTGGATCGCTTGTCGCAGAAGGCCGTGTCGTACTCGTCGGCCTCGATGACGAAGAAGAGGGAGTCTGTCAGTCGTGCCGACACGCCGAAGCCCTGCGGCACGCCGCCGACGAGGAAGCCCGGCTTCAGGCCGGCCTCTTCCAGAATCCAGGCCAGCATCGAGGTGGTCGTCGTCTTGCCGTGGGTGCCGGCCACGCCGAGCACCCAGCGGTCGCGCAGGACATGCTCGGCCAGCCATTGCGGCCCCGAGACATACGGCAGGTTGCGGTCGAGGATCTCCTCAAGCAGCGGGTTGCCGCGCGAGATGGCGTTGCCCACCACGAAGAGGTCGGGCGCAAGACCGATCTGCTCCGCGCCGTATCCTTCCACAAGTTCGATGCCCTGCGCCCCGAGCTGGTCGCTCATCGGCGGATAGACGTTGGCGTCGCAACCCGTGACCCGGTGGCCGGCGGCGCGCGCGAGCAGCGCGATGCCGCCCATGAAGGTGCCGCAGATACCGAGGATATGGATATGCATGTTCCTGTCAGGCGCGTGCAATAATGGCCCGGCATTCTACTCCGGGACTTGACCATGCCCCGCCGCAAACCCGCCGCCCTGCGCCCCGCCGTCGTCTACCCGACGCTCCTTGATGAAGCCGAACAGCCCGGGCAGCTGCGCATGCTTCGGCAGACCGCCCTGGAGGTCATGGAATTCCTGGCCGACTTCCGCCCCTATCTGACCGGCGCCGTGCTCGACGGCACGGCTGGACGCCATGCCGAGGTGGAAATCGAGCTTTTTGCCGATAGCGCAAAAGAAGTCGAGATTTCGCTGCTATCCCGCGGCATCTCCTACGAACCTGCCGACAATGGCCGACAAAACACGAGCGGTCCCGAGGCGCGCCTGCGGTTGGACTGGAACGGGGTCATGGTGCGGATATCCATTTTCCCGCCCATCGCGGAACGCCGACAACGGCGTGGCCACAGCCGCGCCAGGGCGGGCGGGGTCGAGGCCCTCCTGGGCGCCGAATAGTCGCCTAAATAGCCCCGTCTGGACAAAGTGTATCGATTTGAGGCAAACTTGACGCCATGTCCAAGCAAACAGCCCGCAAAACCGGTCACGATTCCGGCCCCTTCAGCGATCGGGCACGCATTCTGGTGCTCCACGGCCCGAACCTGAACCTGCTCGGCCGGCGCGAGCCGGAAATCTATGGCCGCACGACGCTAGCCGACATCCATGCCGGCATGGAAGCCCGCGCCCATGTCGTCGGCGTGCAGATCGAAAGCTTCCAGAGCAATTCCGAGGGCGAGCTAATCGACCGGGTGCAGGCCGCGTCGGCCGAAGGCGTCGAGTTCATCATCATCAATCCGGGCGGCTACACTCATACCAGCGTCGCCCTGCGCGACGCGCTGGCGGCCGTGGCCATCCCGTTCATCGAGGTGCACCTGTCGAACATCCACGCGCGCGAAGCCTTCCGGCGGCACTCCTACTTTTCAGAAATCGCCGTCGGCGTGATCTGCGGTTTCGGCGCCCAAGGTTACGAGCTGGCCCTGGACGCGGCCCTCGCACGCATCCGCAAGCCCGGATAGCGGGCGCGCGCCGCGCCACCCCCCCATTTCAAACTCAAGGAGTCGTCATGGACTTGAGAAAGCTGAAGACCCTCATCGACCTTGTCCAGAATTCCGGCATTTCCGAGCTGGAGATCAGCGAGGGCGAGGAGAAAATCCGCATCGCCAAGCATTACGCGGCAACCCCGCCCACCGCGGTGATGGTCGGCGCGCCCGCCGCCTATCAGGCATCCGCGCCGGTACCGGAGACCGCCGCCGCGATTCCCGCCGAAACGACCCCTCCGGAGGCCGCCGGCCACCGACTCAAGGCGCCCATGGTCGGCACCTTCTACCGCTCCGGCAGCCCAGGCTCTCAGGCCTTCGTCGAGGTGGGTCAGACCGTCAAGCAGGGCGATACGCTATGCATCATCGAGGCCATGAAGCTGATGAATGAGATCGAGTCGGATGCCTCGGGCGTCATCAAGGCGATCCTCGTCGAAAACGGCCAGCCCGTGGAGTACGGCCAGCCGCTCTTCATCATCGGCTGATCCCGACCCCATGTTCGAAAAAGTCCTCATTGCCAACCGCGGGGAAATCGCCCTGCGCATCCTGCGCGCCTGCCGCGAGCTGGGCATCCGCACCGTCGCCGTCCATTCCACGGCCGACGAGGAGGCCAAGTACGTCAAGCTGGCCGACGAATCGGTCTGCATCGGCCCCGCGCCTTCGGGCCAGAGCTACCTCAACGTCCCCGCCATCATCTCGGCCGCCGAGGTCACGGACGCCGAAGCCATCCATCCCGGCTACGGTTTTCTCTCGGAGAACGCCGACTTCGCCGAAAAGGTGGAAAAATCCGGTTTTGTTTTTATCGGCCCCAAACCGGAAACCATCCGTCTGATGGGCGACAAGGTGTCCGCCAAGGACGCCATGAAGGCGGCGGGCGTGCCCTGCGTCCCCGGTTCCGACGGCGCCCTGCCCGAGGATCCAAAGGAAATCGTGAGGATCGCCCGCGCCATCGGATACCCGGTCATCATCAAGGCGGCGGGCGGCGGCGGCGGGCGCGGCATGCGTGTCGTCCATACGGAGGCGGCGCTGAACAACGCGGTCAACATGACCCGCGCCGAGGCCGGCGCCGCGTTCGGCAACCCCATGGTGTACCTGGAGAAGTTCCTGGAGAATCCGCGACACATCGAAATCCAGGTGATGGCCGATACCTTCCGCAACGCCGTCTGGCTCTCGGAACGCGACTGCTCGATGCAGCGCCGCCACCAGAAGGTGATCGAGGAGGCGCCCGCGCCGGAAGTCAACCGTCGCCTGATCGGACGCATCGGCGACCGCTGCGCCGAGGCCTGCCGCAAGATCGGCTACCGCGGCGCCGGCACTTTCGAGTTCCTCTACGAGAACGGCGAGTTCTATTTCATCGAGATGAACACCCGCGTCCAGGTGGAGCATCCCGTCACGGAGCTTGTCACCGGCATCGACATCGTCCAGGCCCAGATCCGCGTCGCCGCCGGCGAGAAGCTCTGGTTCCGCCAGCGCGACCTCGAGATCAAGGGCCATGCGATCGAATGCCGCATCTGCGCTGAAGATCCTTTCAAATTCACGCCATCTCCCGGCAAGATCACCAATTGGCACCCGCCCGGCGGCCCCGGCGTGCGCGTGGATTCACATGCTTACTCGGGTTACACGGTACCCTCGCACTACGATTCGATGATCGCCAAGCTCATCACTTACGGCGATACCCGCGACCAGGCCATCCGGCGCATGCGCATCGCGCTGTCCGAAATGATGGTGACGGGCATCAAGACCAACATCCCCCTCCACCAGGAGCTGATGCAGGACGCCAATTTCCTCAAGGGCGGCACCAGCATCCACTACCTGGAAGAAAAGCTGGCCGACCGGGAAGCCTAAGCGATGTGGCTTTCGGTGGCGCTCAGTACCGATGCGGCGCATGCCGAGGCGCTCTCCGAAGCCTTGCTGGAACAGGGGGCGATTTCTGTCAGCGTCGAGGACGCCGATGCCGGCACCGAGCTTGAGACGCCCCAGTTCGGCGAACCCGGCGGCAGCCCGGCCACGCCACTGTGGCAGCGAAGCCGCGTCATCGCCCTGTTCGAGCCGGCCGACGACTTGGCCGGTCGCATCGCCGTGGTCATGGCGGAAGTCGGCCTCCGCGACACGGCGCCCGAATTCGCCGAAGTCGCCGAACAGGACTGGGTGCGCCTGACCCAGTCCCAGTTCGAGCCCATCCGCATCAACGAACGCCTCTGGATCGTGCCTTCGTGGCACGCGGCGCCCGACCCCGCCGCCATCAATCTGGCGCTGGATCCCGGCCTGGCCTTCGGCACGGGTTCGCATCCGACCACGCGGCTCTGCCTCGACTGGCTTTGCGACAACGTGCGCGGCGGGGAGTGCGTGCTCGACTACGGCTGCGGCTCCGGCATCCTGGGGATCGCCGCGCTGAAGCTCGGCGCCGGCGACGCGCTTGGCGTCGACATTGACGACAAGGCCCTGGAAGCCGCGGCGGACAACGCCGCCCGAAACGGCGTTTCCCTGCGTCTGGTTCCTTCCCGGCAGCCGCTGGCGGAGACCTTCGACCTCGTGGTCGCCAACATCCTCACCAATCCGCTGTGCGCGCTGGCGCCGTTGCTGGCGGGCCGGCTGGCGCCCGGCGGACGCCTGGCCATTTCCGGCGTGCTGGAATCCCAGGCGCGGCAGGTGATCGACGCTTACGCGCCCCACCTTCCGCTGCGGATCGGCGCGGCGCTGGAAGGCTGGGCGCGGCTGGAGGGAGCGCGACAGTGATATTGACGCGCTGCCCCCACTGCGGCACGACCTTCCGCGCGACACCGGAACAGCTCAAGGCGCGCCACGGCCGGGTGCGCTGCGGCCAGTGCCGGGCGGTGTTCGACGGACTGGAGGCGCTGGCCGAGGTGCCTGAGGCGCCGGAGCCTCCCTCGATGCCGCCGCCGATGGCCGAGGAAGCGCCAGCCCTCCTTCCCGACGTGGCCGCAGGAATCGACGAACCGCCGGCCTCGCCCGAACCGCCGGGCGAGGAGCCCACGCCCACAACCGAGGAAGAACCGCCGCGCCGCCGCGCCTGGCCGTGGGCGTTCGCCATTTTCCTGTTCGCGCTGCCGGCGCTTTTCGTCCAGGCGTTGCTGCATTTCCGCGTTGAGCTGGCCGTGCTCCATCCGCAAATGAAGCCCGCCCTGCTGGCCGCCTGCGAGCTGCTCGGCTGCGACCTGCCGCTGCCGCGCCGGATCGACCGCGTGAGCATCGAGAGCTCCGACCTGCATCCGGCCGGCCCGGACGACCCATCCAACGATGGGCGCTTGCGGCTCGTCGCCAACCTCCGGAACCGTGCGCCCTTCGTCCAGGCCTGGCCGCACCTCGAACTCACGCTCACCGACGCCAGCGACCGGATGCTCCTGCGCAAGGCGCTCGCCCCGGCCGAATACCTGCCGCCGGACGTTTCGCCCGCCGAGGGCTTTCCCGCCGGCGCCGAGCGGGCCGTCTCCCTGGCGCTCGAAGCGCCGGGCGTGGCGGCGGTCGGCTACCGGCTCTACGTTTTCCATCCCTGACATCTTCCACACATACCGACCATGCGCACATTGATCTGCGGCTCCCTCGCCTACGACACCATCATGGTGTTCCACGACCGCTTCAAACACCATATCCTGCCCGAGCAGATCCATATCCTCAACGTCTCCTTCCTGGTGCCGGACATGCGGCGCGAGTACGGCGGCTGTGCCGGCAACATCGCGTACAACCTGCGCCTGCTGGGCGGCGAGCCGCTCATCATGGCCACGGTCGGCGACGATTCGGCGCTCTACATGCAGCGCCTCCAGCATCTCGGGCTGGAAACGCGCCATGTGCGCCACATCCCCGACAGCTACACGGCCCAGGCCTTCATCACCACCGACCTCGACGACAACCAGATCACCGCCTTCCACCCCGGCGCCATGAACTTTTCGCACCGGAACCGCGTGGGCGACGCCGAGGGCGTCGTGCTGGGCATCGTCGCGCCCGACGGACGCGAGGGCATGCTCAATCACGCGCGCGGATTCCACGCGGACGGCATCCCCTTCATCTTCGATCCGGGCCAGGGCCTGCCCATGTTCTCCGGCGACGACCTGACGGACTTCCTGAAACTCGCCGATTACTGCACGGTCAACGACTACGAGGCGAAGCTCCTGTGCGAACGCACCGGCCGTAACCTGGAATCCCTCGCCGGCGAATTGAAGGCGCTGATCGTCACCCTCGGCGGCAATGGTTCCGAGATTTACGCCGACGGCCGGCGCATCGTCATTCCCGGCGTCGAGCCCGACGGCATGGTCGATCCCACCGGCTGCGGCGACGCCTACCGCGCAGGCCTGCTCTACGGCATCGCGCGGGACTGGGAATGGGAGAAGACCGGCCGGCTGGCCTCGCTGATGGGCTCGATCAAGATCGCCCACCGGGGCGGCCAGAACCACAAGCCCTCGCGTGAGGAGATCGCCGAACGTTACCGGCTCGCCTTCGGCGAACCTTTGCAAGGAAACGGATCATGAAGAACATGCTGCGCAATTTCTCCATCGCCGCGACGGTCCTCCTGCTGGCGGCCTGCGCCGGCAGCCAGTCCGGCTCCAGCTACGGCCGCGGCCAGACGCGGGGCGAGATGTCCGTGCGCATGGGCGTCGTCGAAAGCGTGCGCCAGGTGACCATCGAAGGACCCAGGTCCGGAACCGGCGCGGTCGCCGGGGGCATCGTCGGCGGCGTCGCCGGCAGTAACGTCGGCGGCGGCAAGGGCGCCATCATCGGCACCGTGCTGGGCGCGGTGGCCGGCGGCGCGGCCGGCCAGGCCATCGAGGAACAGGCGACGAAGAAGCCCGGCCTGGAGATCACCGTCCGGCTCGATGGCGGCAGGCTGATCGCCGTCACCCAGGAGGCCGACGAACCGTTCCATCCCGGCGAGCGCGTGCGCATCCTCTCCGGCCAGGGCGCCACAAGGGTATCCCACTGACGCCGCCGATCGAAATTCGGGCCGCTTTCCGTCTCGCCCGCATCGGCCTTCACCTGGCTTGGGGCGCGGCGACGGTCGCCTGCGTCTTCCCCTTCGCGCCGCGCCGCGTCCGGCTGGCGCTGAAGTCGCGGTGGTCGCTCCAGCTGCTCGACTGCCTCGGCGTGCGCCTGCAAACGTCCGGCATGCCGCTTGATGGCGGCCTTTTCGTCGCCAACCACATTTCATGGCTGGACATATTCGCCATCAACGCGCTGGCGCCCGCCGCCTTCGTCTCCAAGGACGATGTGCGCGCCTGGCCGGTGATCGGCTGGTTGAGCGAAAAGACGGGCACCCTCTTCATGGAGCGCGGCTCGCGCTCCGCCGCCGTGCGCGCCAAGGAACACATGGTCGAAGCCCTGCGCCGCCGCTGGCGCGTCGCGATCTTCCCCGAAGGCACGACAAGCCCGGGCGATGCCGTGCTGCCCTTTCATGGCGCCCTGTTCCAGTCCGCCATCGACGCGGGCGTGCGCGTGGCGCCGGTGGCGATCCGCTACGCCGGCCCTGGCGGCCGGCCATCAACTGCGCCCGCCTACGTGGTCGGCGTCAGCCTGTGGCAGTCCTTCCGGAGCATCGCCACCGCATCGAGCCTGACGGCGCATGTGAGCTTTCTGCCGACCATCGATCCCGCGAACCTGGACCGCCGCCACCTGGCCCACCGGGCGCATACGGCCATCGCCCATGCCGTCACTCCCAACCGCTTGGCTCCACCTGTCGCCGGCACGGCAACTGAAACACCCGGCGGTCTTCCAGACGCACAGCCGTCAGGCTGCCTCCCCACAGACAGCCCGAATCCAGCGCCAGCAGGTTCTTCCCAAGCTTGAGTCCCAGCGCCGACCAGTGACCGAAGATCAGGGTGTGATCCGCGCTCCGGCGACCCGGCGCGTCGTACCAGGGCAGGCAGCCGGCGGGGCCGCGCTCCGGTGGCCCCTTCGAACCCTGCGCGCGCAGCTCCATCTTCCCGTCCGCCGTGACGAAGCGCATGCGCGTCATGGCGTTGATGACCACGCGCAGCCTGTCCCAGCCCGAGAGATCGTCGCGCCAGGCGAGCGGTTCCGAACCCCACATGTGTGCGAGGAAGTCGCGATAGCCGGGGCAGGCCAGGGCGGCGGCGGCCTCCTCGGCCAGCGATGCCGCCCGCGCCACGTCCCACTGGGGCAACAGGCCCGCATGGACCATGGCGAACTCGCCCTCGACATGGAACAGCGGCAGCCCGCGCAGCCAGGCCAGCAGTTCGTCCCGGTCCGGCGCGGCCAGCACGGCCGCCAGGGTGTCCTCCCGGCTGGCCTTCCCGAAGCCTTCGGCCTGCATGACGAGATGGAGATCGTGGTTGCCCAGCACCGTGACCGCCGAATCGCCGAGATCGCGCACGAAGCGCAGCACTTCCAGCGATTGCGGACCGCGATTGACCAGGTCGCCGACGAACCAGAGCCGGTCCCGTGTCCTGCTGAAGCTGATATAGTCCAGCAGCCGTTCCAACTCAACGAAGCAGCCCTGAATATCGCCAATCGCATAGATCGCCATGGCCGGCAGTTTACCTTGAGCTCCGAAAAATCCCCGCGCATTCTCGTCATCCGACGCGACAACATCGGCGACCTGGTCTGCACGACGCCCCTGATCGCGGCCCTGCGGCGGCGCCTGCCCAACGGCTGGATCGGCGCCCTGGTCAACAGCTACAACGCGCCGGTGCTGGACGGCAACCCGGATCTCGACGCCGTGTTCGTCTACACAAAGACCAAGCACCGGGGGCGCGAATCGCTGGCCGGCGTCCTTTGGCGGCGCCTGATGATGATGAAGGCCCTGCGCGGCATGCGCTTCGACGACGTGCTGATCGCCACGCCCGTGCCGCAGCCGCGCACCGTCCGGCTGGCCGCCTGCCTCCGGCCGAAGCAGGTCATCGGCTTTGGCGACGGGCGCGGCGGCCCAAAGGGTCTCGACATCGCCCTGCCTCCGTCGGCAACGCCGCTTTCCGAAGCCGAGGATGTCTTCCGGCTCGCCACCCTCTATGGCATCGACGGCCCGCCGCCGCCCTGCCGCGTAGCCGCGCCGGCCGGCGCGGCGAAGCGTCCCGACTTCACCATCGCCCTCCACATCAGCGCCCGCAAGCCCTCGCAGCGCTGGCCGACGGAACGCTTCGTCGAGCTGATGCGGGAGCTGCATGCGCGCCACGGCGCCCGCCTCTTGCTGCTCTGGTCGCCCGGCGCCACCGACAACCGCCTGCACCCCGGCGACGACGACAAGGCGCGCGCCATCGTCGAGGCGGTCGAATCCCTCGAGCCCGGCTTCCCGCTCAACGCCGTACCCACCGGAACCCTGCCGCAATTGATCGGCGTCCTGGCGGGCTGCCACGCCATGATCTGCGCCGACGGCGGAGCCATGCACCTCGCCGCGGGCCTGGGACTGCCCATCGTCTGCCTGTTCGGCAACTCCGACGCGACGCGCTGGCGTCCCTGGGGCGTGCCTTACCGGCTGCTGCGGAAGCCGTCGCTCGACGTGTCGGACATCTCCGCGGAAGAAGTGGCCGCGGCCTTCGAGGAACTACACAAGGAATGGGAATGCTGAGAATCTTCATCGGCGGCCTCTCGACGCTGCCGCCCGACGGCACGCCGACGGGCATCTTCAAACGCGAGCGCATGGAACCCGTCCGGCTCGGTTCGGAAGGACTCGAAGGCGATGCGCAGGCCGACCGGCGCGTGCATGGCGGCCCCGAGAAGGCACTGCACCAGTACCCGGTCGCGCACTATGCGCGGCTCGCCGCGGCCTTTCCCGAAGCCGCGCCGCTGCTCGTGCCCGGCGGCATGGGCGAGAACCTTTCCGTGCCCGGCTGGGACGAGTCGAACGTCTGCATCGGCGACATTTTCCGCTTCGGCGGGGCGCGCATCCAGGTTTCCATGCCGCGCAAGCCTTGCTGGAAGATCGACCGGCGCTTCGGCGCCGAAGGCATGGCAATGAAAGACTTCATCGCCGAAGAAGGACTCACCGGCTGGTACTTCCGCGTCCTGGAAGAAGGCATGGTCGCGCCGGGCTGCGTCTTCGAGCTGCTGGAGCGCCCGTCGCCCGGGATAACCGCCCTTTCATCGTTCCGGGCGCGACGCTGAGCCCAGCCTCACTCTTCCAGCAGGCTGCGCAGCATCCAGGCGGTCTTCTCGTGAATTTCGAGCCGCTGGGTCAGCAGATCCATCGTCGGCTGGTCGTTGGCCTTGTCCACCGCCGGGAAGACGCTGCGCGCGGTGCGCGCCGTGGCCTCCTGCGCCGCCACCAGATGGCGGACCATGTCGGTGGCCTTCGGCACGCCTTCCACTTCCTTGATGGAAGCGAGCTTGGCGAATTCCCGGTAAGTGCCGGGCGCATCCACGCCCAGGGCGCGGATGCGCTCGGCGATCAGGTCCAGCGCGTTCCACTGCTCGGTGTACTGGCCCATGAACATCAGGTGCAGGGTGTTGAACATGGGACCCCTCACGTTCCAGTGGAAGTTGTGGGTCATCAGGTAGAGCGTGTAGCTGTCGGCCAGCAGGCGCGAGAGGCCTTCGGCGATCTTCGCGCGGTCCTTCTCGTCGATGCCGATGTCGATGGCGGGAGCTTTTTTCGCTTTCATGGTTTTCTCCTGTGAAGATCGTGCAACGGTCGCGGCGGAACGCCTCGATGACCGCAGGATATCCACTCGGCGAGCCGGCGTGAAATTGTTTTTGGCTGCCAGGGCAATAGCGGATGGCTATCGCGGCAGGCCCGGCTGGCAAGAGCACGTTCGGGGGAGCGCCTTGCCCCCGGCCCGCCCTCCCGTCTCGCAGGAAAACTCGCCGGAGAGCGGAAGGAAGACGACGACGGTGCCGAACCCGAAGACAAAGCCGCCCAGCAGTTCGGCCGCCTTGCCGGCGTCCCCGGATGGCAGATCGATCAGGCACATGATCTGATCCGGGCGGTCCGGATGGCAATGCAGGGATATCCTGCCCTGAAAACCGTGCCGGCTCATTTCGGCCGACAGGAGCGCGCAGGCTTGTTCCGGACTGCGCGGCAGTGATTCCGGGGTCATTGCAGTTCGCATCGCGTCACCCATCGCTCAATGGCGTATGACGCAATACTACAGCAGGAAATTTGCGCCGTGCGCTTTGCGCAGCCCACCAATTGCACCGGACAATCCGAGGCATGAACATCGGTGAATCGATCCGGAAAGCCCGTCTGGAACAAAGAGTTACCCTTGAAAAGATCGCGCTGGCGGCGGGCACCGACGCCGCCAACCTGTCGCGCATCGAGCGCGGAAAGCAGGGGTTCAGCCCGGAGATGATCGAAAGGATCGCGCAAGCGCTGAAGTTGCCGGTATCGGCCCTCTACTCGTACGCCGAGCAGCAGACGGCGACCTATCGCGTGGAGCCGGCCGGCCGGCAAGCCGGCGATGATTCCGTCGAACTCCCTCTCCGGGAGTTTTGCCGCCTGAACCCGGAAAACCGCATCCTGGCGCTCGAATTCATCAGGATGCTGCTCGGATTGCAGAAAGGAAGGGCGAGCGGAGGCCGGGACCCCCCCATGCCCGGCGACTGAGGGCGTAGCGCCAATGCGCTATCGGGCGGGTACGGGTCGTGTTCCCGGCAGCCGGCAGTCGAGCAGCGCGCGGCGCACCACGTCGATGGCCTGGTGCCTCGGGAAGCTCGCGCGCCACGCCAGGCCGACACGGCGCGAGGGCGAGGGCTCGACGAAGGGCCGCACGCGCAGCAGGGGATCATTCTTCGGCAGGACGTCGACGGCGGAGGACGGCATGACGGTGATGCTCACGCCCGAGGCCACCATGAGACGGATGGTCTCCAGCGAGCTGCCTTCCAGCACCTGCGGCCCGCCCCGTCCCGCCTGGGCGCAAAGGTCTAGCACCTGGTCGCGGAAGCAGTTGCCGCGTCCGAGCATGAGCAGCGGCTCCTCCAGCAGCTCCGCCGGCTCTACCGATTTTTTGCGGCACCACGGATGGCCGGCCGGCACCAGGACGCGGAAGGCCTCGTCGTAAACGGGCTGCGCGACGAGCCCGGGCTCCGCCACCGGCGGCGCGAGGATGGCCACGTCCAGCTCGCCGGCCTTGAGTTTTTCCATCAGGCGATGGGTGAAGCCCTCCTCGATGATGAGCGGCATCTTCGGCGCACGCTCGCGCAGCAGGGGCACGAGCTTCGGCAGCAGGTAGGGACCGATGGTGTAAATGGCGCCGATGCGCAGCGGCCCGGCCAGCGGATCGCCCGCGGTGTCTGCCAGCTCGCGGATGCGCGCCGCCTCGGCCATGACGCGCTCCGCCTGCAGGACGATGGGCTCGCCGGCCGGCGTCACGCGCACCTCGTTCTGGCCGCGCTCGAACAGGATCACGCCCAGCTCGTCCTCGAGCTTCTTCACCGCCACCGAGAGCGTCGGCTGCGAGACGAAGCACTTCTCGGCGGCGCGCCCGAAATGGCGCTCGCGTGCCAGGGCGACGATGTAGCGCAGCTCGGTGAGGGTCATAATGGAACCATTATGCCCGATCCCCTTTCCCCCTTCCTCCGCATGCCGTATGACGATATCGTTGAAACCCATATCTCATGGGTGGTCCTGGCCGGCGATTTCGCGTGGAAGTTCAAGAAGCCCGTCACGCTCCCCTTCCTCGACTACGGCACGGTCGAGAAGCGCCGCGCCTGCTGCGAGGCCGAGGTCCGGCTGAACCGCCGCTACGCACCCGGCCTCTACATCGGCGTCGAGAACTTCGACGGCGAACCGGCGGTGAAGATGCGGCGCTTCCCCGATGCCATGCGGCTCGACCGCGTCTGCGCGCGCAACGAGCTGACGCCGGCGCATCTCTCCGGACTCGCGCGCACCCTCGTCGACTTCCACGAGGCCGCCGCCGTCGCGCCGCCGGGATCGCGATTCGGCGAACCGGCGCAGGTGCTCGCGCCGGCCCTGGAAAACTTCGAAGAGCTGGAACGCCTGCTGCCCTCGATGCGCGAGCGCCTGCTTCGCCTTGGCAATTGGACGCGTACGGAAGCCGAAAGGCTGCGCGAGACCTTTGCCGCGCGCCGCGCCGCCGGCCGCGTCCGCGAGTGCCACGGCGACCTGCACCTGGGCAACCTGGTGCTGCTGGACGGGAAGGTCACGCCGTTCGACTGCATCGAGTTCAACGAGGACTTCCGCTGGATCGATGTCGCCAGCGAGGTCGCCTTCGCCTGGCTCGACCTGCTGGACCACGGCCGGCCGGGGCTGGCCTGCTGGCTGCTCAACGAGTGGCTGGCCGGGTCGGGCGATTTCGGCGCGCTCTCCGTGCTGCGCTTCTACGCCGCCTATCGCGCCCTGGTGCGCGCCAAGGTGGCGGCGATCCAGGGAAGGAAAGACGAGGCCGCCGAATACCTCTCGATGGCGGAACGGATCGCCGTCCCGCCGGCGCTGACTTTGACCATCACGCATGGCCTGTCGGGCTGCGGCAAAACCACGGCGTCCACCGCCCGCCTGCTGGCCGATCCGGAGGGCGCGATCGTCCGCCTGCGCTCCGACGTGGAGAGAAAGCGCCTCTTCGGCCTGCCGCCGGACGCCGACAGCCGATCGGAAATCGAAGGCGGCATCTACGCGCCCGGCGCGACGGAACGCACCTACGCAAGGCTGCTGGAACTCTCGGAGGCGGCGCTCTCGGCGGGCTGGCCGGTCATCGCGGACGCCGCCTTCCTCAGGCGCGCGGAACGCGACGACTTCCGGCGGCTCGCGGCGCGGCTCGCCGTGCCGTTCGCCATCCTCGCGCCCTCTGCGCCGGTGGAGGAACTGCGCCGCCGCATCCTCGCCCGCCAGGGCACGGGGGACGCCTCGGAGGCGACGCTCGCCGTCCTGGAAAAGCAGTTCGGCTGGATCGAGCCGCTGGCCGAAGAGGAGCGGCCCTATCGCCTGGCCGCCTGACGCTCGCGTGCCTCGTGCTCGGCAATGACGAGGATTTCGTCGAGCTCTTCGCCGCTCACGTCGATGACGCGCCCGTAATGTTCGAGCGCCCGCTCCAAATCCTCGTGGCACAACCCGAGCCGCATCAAGGGCTTGAGGTTCGGGGCTTGAAGCCGGCGCGGGTAATGGCGCCCCGGTATCAGATTGTTCGCCACCAGGGCGACCATCACCAGCAGCAGGGCGTTGGTCAGCACCGGCGAGAGCACGTACTGGAACCCCAGCGTCCGCACCGCATCCCCGCCGACCACGGCGAACAGGGCCACCGCACCGCCGGGCGGGTGCATGCAGCGCAGCGCCAACATGCCCAGGGTGCACAACCCCACCGCAAGCGCTGCCGCAAGGGGCAGTTGCGGCACGAGCCGGGCCGCCGTCACCCCGATCAAGGCGCTGACCGCATACCCCATCACCACCGACCACGGCTGCGCCAGCGGGCTGGCGGGTAGCGCGAACACCATCACCGCCGAGGCGCCGAGAGCGGCGGCGACGAAGAGCGGCGTGTGCAGCAATGCCGTCGACATGAACGTCACCGCCAACACCGCAGCCGCTGCGGTCAGCGCGGAACGCCACTGTTCCGCAAGAGGCACGCCGGCCGGCTCCGGCAGGAAGCGTTTCAGGAATTCACGCCATCCTTTCATGGTTTTTCGACCTCCAAACGAAGAACCCCGGCAAGCCGGGGTTCGTGTTCGCAGCGCCGTGCGAGAGTCAGACGTCGATATTCCTCGCGTAGAGCGCGTTGTCCTCGATGAACTTCCTGCGCGGCTCGACCACGTCGCCCATCAGGGTGGTGAATATCTCGTCGGCGGTGATGGCGTCCTCGATCTGCACCTTGAGCAGGCGGCGCACCTTCGGGTCCATGGTCGTTTCCCAGAGCTGCTCGGGGTTCATTTCGCCCAGACCCTTGTAGCGCTGCTTGGAGAGGGTGCGCTCGATCTCGTTCAGCAGCCAACCCATGGCTTCGGCGAAGCTGGCGACCCCCTGCGATTTCTCGCCGCGACGGATCGCCGCGCCGCCGCCGACCAGGCCGGCGATCATCTGAGATGTCTTCCTGAGCTGCTCGCAGTCGCCGGAGCGCAGGAACTCGTCGTCGATGTGGCCGACGCGCAGGTTGCCGTGGTGCATCTTCTCGATGCGCAGACGCCAACGCTCGCCCTTCTCGTCGAAGTCCGCGGCGATGCACAGCCCCGGCGCATGGCGGCCGAGCGCCGCCGCGCTGTCGTGCGCCGCCGCTTCCGTGGCGACGTCGAGCGCGATGTCGTGGGCCAGGAGGGCGTGCAGCACCTCGGCGTCGATGAAGTCGGCCAGGCGCCTGATGATCGCTTCCGAGGTGAGGTAGCTCTTCGCCAGCGCGCCCAGCGCCTCACCCTCGATCGGCGCATCGCCGGCCTTCGGGACGAGCTGCGCGCCGTCGAGCGCCAGCGTCAGCAGGTGCTGGTTGAGCTCGTGGTCGTCCTTGATGTAGCGCTCGCTCTTGCCATGCTTGATCTTGTAGAGCGGCGGCTGGGCGATGTAGATGTGGCCGCCCTCGACCAGCTCCGGCATCTGCCGGTAGAAGAAGGTCAGCAGCAGCGTCCGGATGTGGGCGCCATCCACGTCCGCGTCGGTCATGATGATGATGCGGTGGTAGCGCAGCTTTTCGGGCTTGTAGTCCTCCTTGCCGAAGCCGCAGCCGAGCGCGGTGATCAGGGTGACGATCTGCTCGGAGGAGATCACCTTGTCGAGGCGCGCCTTCTCGACGTTGAGCACCTTGCCGCGCAGCGGCAGGATCGCCTGGAACTTGCGGTCGCGGCCCTGCTTGGCGGAGCCGCCGGCGGAGTCGCCCTCGACGATGTAGAGCTCGCACAGCGCCGGATCCTTCTCCTGGCAGTCGGCGAGCTTGCCGGGCAGGCCGATGTTGTCGAGCACGCCCTTGCGGCGCGTCATCTCGCGCGCCTTGCGCGCCGCTTCGCGCGCCCGCGCGGCCTCGACGATCTTGCCGGTGATGATCTTGGCGTCGGCGGGCTTTTCCAGCAGGAACTCGGCGAGCTTCTGCGCGACGACTTCCTGCACGGCGGGCAGCGCTTCGGAAGAGACCAGCTTCATCTTTGTCTGCGAGGCGAACTTGGGATCGGGCATCTTGACCGACAGCACGCAGGCGAGGCCCTCGCGCATGTCGTCGCCGGCGATGTCCACCTTCGCCTTCTTGGCGATCTCGTTTTCCTCGATGTACTTGTTGATGACCCGCGTCATCGCCTGGCGCAGGCCAGTCAGGTGGGTGCCGCCGTCGGCCTGCGGAATGTTGTTGGTGAAGCACAGCACCTGCTCGGCGTAGGAGTCGTTCCACTGCATGGCGACTTCGACGTTGATGGTGACGCCCGAATCGCCTACTTTGGATTCGCCGCTCGAATAGAAGACATTTGGGTGCAGCACTGTCTTGGCGCGGTTGATATATTCAACGAAGCCCTTGACGCCGCCGGAGAAGGCGAAGTCCTCCTCCTTGCCGGTGCGCTGGTCGACGAGCTTGATCCTGACGCCGTTGTTGAGGAAGGAGAGCTCGCGCAGGCGCTTGGCGAGGATGTCGTAGTGGAACTCGATGGCGCCGAAGATTTCCTCGTCGGCGAGGAAATGCACCTCGGTGCCGCGGTTCTTCGTCTCGCCGATGATCCTTAACGGACTAACCTCGACGCCATTGACGACCTCGACGAGGCGGTCGACGGCGTGGCCGCGGTGGAATTCCATCTCGTACTTCTTGCCGTCGCGGCGGATGACCAGGCGCAGCCATTTCGAAAGTGCGTTGACGCAGGACACGCCGACGCCATGCAGGCCGCCTGAAACCTTGTAGGAGTTCTGGTTGAACTTGCCGCCGGCATGTAGCACGCACATGACGATCTCGGCCGCCGAGCGCTTCGGCTCGTGCTTGTCGTCGAACTTGATGCCCGTCGGGATGCCGCGGCCGTTGTCCGTCACCGAGATCGAGTTATCCGGGTGGATGGTGATGACGATCTCGTCGCAGTGGCCGGCCAGCGCCTCGTCGATGGCGTTGTCGACCACTTCGAACACCATGTGATGCAGGCCGGTGCCGTCGGACGTGTCGCCGATGTACATGCCGGGGCGCTTGCGAACGGCCTCCAGGCCTTCGAGCTGCTGGATGGAATCCTCGTCGTAGCCGCCGTTGTCGGCGGCTTTTTCTTCTTTCTCGATCATCTGCTTTCCCGGTTCAGATGCGCATCGGCATCACAACATATTTGAAGCGCTCGTTGTCCGGCAGCATGAACAGCGCACTCGAGTTGACGTCGGCCAGCCGGCACTCGATAACATCGGTGGCGACATTGTTGAGCACGTCGAGCAGGTAGGTGACGTTGAAGCCGACGTCGAGGGTTTCGCCTTGGTAGTCGATCTCGATCTCCTCCTGGGCTTCTTCCTGCTCGGCGTTGGTGGAGATGATCTTGAGGGCGCCGTCGCCCAGCACCATGCGCACGCCGCGGAACTTCTCGTTGGTCAGGATGGCCACTCGCAGCAGGGAGTGCAGCAACGTGTCGCGGGCCAGGTGCACAACCTTGTCGTGATGCTGTGGAATCACCCGCTCGTAGTCCGGGAACTTGCCGTCGATGAGCTTCGACACGAGTTCGATGTCCGCAAAGCGGAATTGAGCCTGGGTGGGCGTCAGAACGATTTCGAGGAGATCATCGTTGTCCGCAAGCTGGCGAGACAATTCCAGGACGGTCTTGCGCGGAAGGATCACTTCCGTGCGCGGCAGCGTTTCCGGGAGCGCTTCACTGACATAGGCCAAGCGGTGGCCATCCGTCGCCACCAGCCGCATCTCAGCCCCATTGACCACGAGCAGCAAGCCGTTCAGATAATAGCGAATGTCCTGTTGGGCCATCGAGTATTGGACCAGTGCCAATAGGCGCTTGAACTGTTTCTGGGTTAGCGTTAGGCGCGTCGCCTGGCCATCCACGGCCGCCATGCGCGGAAAATCCTCAGCGGGGATTGTCTGCAGGTTGAAGCGGCTCTTGCCGGCCTTCAACTGAAGCCGCCGATCTTCAAGGGTCAGGCTAACTTCCGCGGTTTCGGGCAGGGAACGTAAAATGTCCTGAAGCTTGCGCGCCGCCACCGTCAGGGCCGTCTTTTCGCCGCCGACCGTCGCCGGCATCGTCGTACCGGTCCTGATCTGAATCTCGATGTCCGTCGCCAGGAGAGTCAGCCGTTCTCCTTCCTTTTCCATCAGGACATTGGAAAGGATGGGAAGGGTATGCCTTTTTTCAACGATGCCGCAGACCGACTGGAGCGGCGCCAGAATCTGGTCGCGCGGGCCTTTGAACAGGAGCATTTCTTATATCTCCCTGAGATTAATGATGATGAGTGGCACTGGATGTGGATAATATAATAAAAATTATTATTTTCAATGCATTGTAATACAGATAACTCTATGCGGAGTCCTTGGTATGACTTGTGTGCAATTGTGGATGAAATCGGTGATCGGAAGGATTTTTGGAGTTATTCACAAATGATCCAGAAGATTTGCCGAGGTTGTTCAATGGTCAACCCTTGATGGTTTGCAACAGCACATGTAGATCATTGTTGAGCTGACCGTCCTTGGTACGGAGGTCGATGATGGTGCGGCAGGCATGCAGAACGGTCGTGTGGTCACGGCCGCCGAACGCGTCGCCGATCTCCGGGAGGCTGTGGGGTGTCAGTTCTCTCGCCAGCCACATGGCGATTTGGCGAGGCCGTGCAATCGCGCGGGTTCGCTTCTGCGAATACATCTCCGACACCTTGATCTTGAAGTAGTCGGCAACGTACTTCTGGATCAGTTCCAGGGTGATCTGCCGGTTGTGGGCGCCGATGACGTCCTTCAGGGCTTCCTTGGCCACTTCCATATTGATGTCGCGGCCATGGAAGCGGGCGTAGGCGATGACGCGGTTCAGCGCCCCTTCGAGTTCGCGGACATTGGAACGCAGGTTCTTGGCGATCAGGAAGGCGACGTCGTCGCCTAGATGAACCTGGGTCACTTCGGCCTTTTTCTTGAGGATGGCGACCCGCATTTCCAGTTCTGGCGGTTCGACCTGCACCGTCAGGCCCCAGTCGAAGCGGGAGATCAGCCTGTTTTCAAGGCCCTGGATGTCCTTTGGATAGGTGTCGCAGGTGATGACAATCTGTTTCTTGGATTCGATCAATGCATTGAAAGCGAAGAAGAATTCCTCCTGCGTGCGGTCCTTGCCATTGAGGAACTGGATGTCGTCGATGATCAGCAGGTCCAGGGAGCAGTAGTAGCGCTTGAAGTTGTCGAAGGCCTTTTGCTGATAGGCTCGGACCACGTCGGCGATATAGTCGTGGGCATGGACGTAGCGGACGATCCGGTCGGGGTTGTTGCGCCAGACCTCGTTGCCCAGTGCGTGAACCAAGTGGGTCTTGCCCAGGCCGACACCGCCGTAGACGAACAGCGGATTGTAGGAAGTGCCGGGGTTCAGGGCCACCTGCTGGGCGGCGGCGCGTGCCAGGTCGTTGGAACGTCCGGTGACCAGGGTATCGAAAGAGAATTCAGGATTGAGGCGGGCCTTTTCATAGGCCGGGTTTGTCGTGCGGGAAACCGGGAGGGACGTCTGCGGAATTTCGGCAAGCATGTCCTCAACTGGCAGCCCGTCTTCGATTTCCCCGGAAGTCTTGTCGATCGCGACCGCTGATTCATCCAGCGCGAGGCTGATGATCACCGGGCTGGAGAAGAATTGGCGGGAGAGGTTTTCAATTTTTCCAAGATAGCGCTCGCGCACCCATTGCAGGACAAAGCGGTTGGGCGCAAGCAGGCGCAAGTGATCCGGGGCACCCGTTTCGTTTTCCAGACGCAGGGATCTGATCCAGGTATTGAATTGCTGGACGGGCAGCTCCTGCTGGAAACTAGAGAGGCAGGCGGACCAGAATTCGCTCATGGCGGGATCATCGCATGGCTGGGCGACATCGCCGATATGATGACATTGCATTGATATTTAACGGAATTTGTTGTGCTTGACCGACCATTGGAATGGACGGTTGCGATGCGAGTGGGGAGTCTTCTTGCGCATTCTAGCGAGTTCCGACAAGGTTATCCACAAGCTGGGATGAGAAAATAGAGTTGACAAAAGCGGCGTCGGGCGATGTAATCGCGCGTTTCTCTCAAGAGTGAGCGCGCCATGAAACGGACTTATCAACCTTCCGTCGTACGTCGTAAGCGTACCCACGGTTTCCTTGTGCGCATGCGCACCCGCGGCGGCCGCGCCGTCATCCGTGCTCGCCGCGCCAAGGGCCGTCATCGCCTGGGTGTCTGAGTGCGCCGTCGCCAGGGTAAACATTGCCTGGATGTCCATCGACGGCCATCAATTGTGGTTGAAGCGGCCGACTGAATTTTCGGCCGTCTCCGCCAGCCGGCAGGCGGTTCGCGGCGAGAACTTTGAATTGCGTTTTTCCCGGAACCACGGGAACTCGCCCCGCTTGGGGTTTGTGATCCCCAAACGCCTCGCGCGTCGCTCCGTCATGCGCAACCTGTTCAAGCGTCTGGCGAGGGAGGCGTTTCGCCATGCATTGCCGACGCTGCCGATGTTTGACATGGTGTTGCGCCTGACGCGAAAACCGGCACAGGACAGATTGTCGGATCGTGATGCGAGGCGGGCGTGGCGCGGGGAAATCGATGCCCTGCTGACCCGGATTGCGCCGTGACTGCTGGATACATCCTCAAATCCCTGCTGGCCGCGCCCTTGATCGCGCTGATCCGCATCTACCAGGTCGCCATCAGCCCCATGCTCGGACGCAGTTGTCGCTTTCATCCGACCTGTTCGGAGTACGCCGTGGAATCGCTTGAACGCCATGGTCCCGCCAGAGGTTTGTGGTTGGCGGTGCGCCGCATCGGACGCTGCCATCCATGGCATCCGGGCGGGTATGATCCGGTGCCTTGAATCTTAT